>JADKBM010000016.1:336643-673286 GCA_016715115.1 Acidobacteriota bacterium | reverse complement strand
TCGATGTCCGTGCGGACGATGCCTGTCGAGTTTGCATTCCCGCCGCCAAAGACGATCGGCAAAGCTGAGCCTGAAAGGTCTGGACTTCCGAGCGTATGCCTTCGCTCCACCCGGTCGCGAGAGTCCAACCCATCGTCGCGTCGGACTCGGCTGACGAAGTCGCCGCTCGGTATGGGTTTGACGTGAGCTGACACGTAACTCGAAACCGTCTTGTACCGCGTCTGCACTTTAATGCCATCGGTTTGTGTAACCGTGACAACCGTAGTTACCAAGGACCAAATATTGTCAGTTCGGGACTATACTCCGGACCGTGAACCGTTAATGACACCCGACCTTTAGTAGTGACGCGAACTGAAATCCATGGAACTTGGATTTCATCAATAAATGGTCGTCGCTGCAGTGTATCGTCTAGGGCTTTTCGAACAGACCGCGCTATCTCACCAAACGGAGTTTCGGCCCAAAGACTCTTTCCAATACTCAAACCATTCAATGACAATTGTTTTACAAATTTTGCTTTGTCGATGGGCTCAAAATCGGAAACGATAACATCAACGATGACAATTTTCTCAAAATCAACTTTGTATTTTGGATAGAGAATTAATTTATAGTCTGATTGTGGCTTATTCCTGATAAGTTGCCATCGCAAACTCTTAAAGAGGCCGCTTTTTCGAAGTTCTTGTATTACGGCGCGGATTTTAGTTTTATCTACGCCATCTCGATCGTAAAGTAAAACATTACAGTAACGTAAAGGGAAGGCTGCACTGTAATGGCTGCGGGCTTCTATCGATGTAATTCTTAATGCTTGTTGGCCGTGTGCAGACATTGCAAATGCAAGTGTCAACGCAGCGACGAGCACCATCGAAAAAGTAATTTTATTCTTCTTCATTTTTCTTCTTCTCCTCTTTGCGCGGGGCATTACTTATCGAAATCGCGAGATCCGAATGCTTTTTATCGGTTGTGACCACGCGCCGAACGTAACCAGTAGCGGGATCTCTTAATACGACCTGATAGTTGATAGTTCCGTTGAATTCGGGCCGACTGCGTTCTTTGTCACGATTGACTCTAAATGTCTCAGTCTTAGTAACTTTAAAGCCCTCCTCTTTGCCATTCGGAGTAACCTCGCTTTTAACTTCAGTTCGCTCAAGGTTCTGGGTATCTGACAAAGTTCCTCGCGGTGATTTGCTTTCATCGATATTGCCTTTTGAGTCTCGCGCGGGTGCTGGCTCTATGTTGGCAGCATCTTCTGGCTTGGTTCCCTCCGGCCCAGCGTTTACTATAAACGTATAGGTAATTTGGAATCGTCCTCCATCAACCGGGACATCGTTCCATTTTGTCTTGTCGAGGTATTCTGTCTTAACGCTAACAATTCTTGGGTTTGTCGTATATATTTTTATGACTTCCTCTTTTTTGTTCTCCTCGGGTTTCCGGCCTGACTGTAAACCCGTTGGGTCAACCAGAATCAGTGGACGATTCATTGTGTAGGTGTAGCGGTTAAATGTCTGCGGATTGGCAGACTTGCCGGATGCCAACAGCGGATCGACTGCGGTAAATCTGCCGTGTTGATTTTGGTAATAGCGAGCCTCTGCAAAGTCGAGACCGGTTTCGGCGTCTTTTTCGTAGCCGGTGAAACGTTTGCGCACTGAGTCTTGACCGGTCAGCGAATATTTATTTGCTTCGGTGCGATTGGCAGTGGAATTGGCGTAAATTTCTTCGCCGAAGGGAAGAAAGTCGCGCCGCGAAACGACATTGCCGAGTTTATCCGTCAGAACGCGTGGGCTTCCGAGTTGATCGGTCGCCGTATAGTTGATCGTCGGGTTTGCAGGCGGTGTTGCTGTTGAGTATTCAGCAACGAGCTTGCCCATTCCGTCATAGACGAAGACGGTGGTTTCGACATTTGTTACCTTTTTGACTCTCTTTCCGTTGCCGTCGTATAAGTATCGACCGACGACGGCGTTGTTGGCGTCCCTGACCTCGGTTTGCTTGTTGTCGCCGTTAAAGACGAAGGTGCGTCCGCCGTTTGCTGGGTCAGTTGTAATATTCCCGTTTTTGTCGTAACCGTAGCCTTGACCCGCGTTGAATCTGTTTGTGTTCGTATCGACAGTCGGCAGGGTGAGATTGTTCATCGCCAATTCTTGCTCGCCAACTTTTTCATAAAAGGCGTTTCTATTTCCGTAAATGTCGTAGCCGAACGTCTGCTTCCATGTCTGAACGCCATTTACTTTCTCGATTGCCTCAGTTATTCGATCAAGCGAGTCGTATTTAAACGTCTGAACGAACGGATTTGCCAGCCCTGAAAAGTTCACAGTTTGCTTTGCTATATTCCCCGCATTCTCAGTTGCGTCAACCGTTCCGTTGGTTTGCAGTTCGCCGTATTCGTAATTCAGTTTCAAGTGGCTGCCGTCGCCTACAGAATACCCCATCGTAATCTCGGTCGCTTGCAGACGACTATTAAGTTTCGCACTTTCCCAAAGTCCGTTTCCGAGTTTGAGCCGCTCGATCTTTCCGTCAGCAAAGTACTGAAAACCTGTAGCATAAGTCTGTTCCGTTGCCGTGCTCGTCGGCTTTCCATAAATGCGCGCAATGTCGCCGCTGGCATCGTATTGATGATTTACAACTCTGCCGCTAGGATAGGTTTGTTGCGTGAGAGCACCGGAGAGGTTGTATTGATAGCTCGAAGTCCGCGGAGTCGCATTCGCAATCGTCTCGCCGTCGAGCGGTGTCCGCTGTGTGCTCGCGAGCAGTCTCCCGGCCACGTCAAAACTCGTGTATGTCGTTTCGGAAATGCTCGAAGTAACTTTTGTCAGCTTGCCTTTTGAGAACGGGACATTTGAATCGTCGTAACTGTTTGTCACGGTCGGAGTGCCGTCGCTGTAGGTTCGTGTCAGCGGTCGATTCAGGGCATCGTATGCGTTTGTAATCGTCGTTCCTTTGGCATCAGTCGTGGTCAGAACATTTCCGTTGTTGTCGTATGTGTCATTATGCGTGAGAAAATGACCCCCTAGCATGCGTTTGTTTTTGACCCCCCTGGACGGCATTTTTGATAACTTTCGTGAAACGGAGGTTATCGGGAATGCTTGGAATGGAGGAATGGATGGAGGTCAAAGACTTGAAAAGGCAGGGGCATTCGATAAAGCAGATCTGCCGGATGACGGGATATTCGCGGAACACGGTCCGCAAGGTACTGCGCGAGGGTTCGCCGAAGCGCGCGGCGGAAGCGAAACGGGGTTCCAAACTGGACGCGTACAAGGATTATCTGAAGAAGCGGTACGAGGAGACGGGCCTCAGCGCGGTTCGGCTGACGGGCGAGATCCGGGGAATGGGGTTCGCGGGATCGTGGGACATCGTGAGGCGGTACTTGCGGGAACTGGACATCGGGGCGAAGGTATCGGCGAAGGCGACGGTGAGGTTCGAGACGCCGCCCGGCAAACAGGCGCAGGCTGACTGGGCGGAGATCGGGTCGTACATCGACGAAAAGGGGAGCCGGAGAAAGATCTACGCGTTCGTGATGTTGCTGGGTTTTTCGCGGACGATGTACGTCGAGTACACGCGGCGGATGCGGATGCCGGAGCTGATCGGGTGCCTTGAGAGGGCGTTCGCCTACTTCGGCGGCTGGCCGGAGACGATCCTCTTCGACAACATGGCGCAGGTGCGCCTTCCGTGCGGGAAACTGAACCCGCAGATGGCCGACTTTCTGAATCACTACGGGATCGCGCCGAGGACGCACCGCCCGTACCGGCCGCGGACGAAGGGCAAGGTCGAACGCGCGGTCGGGTATCTGAAGGACAACTTCATCAAGGGGCGGGAGTTTGCCGACCTTGCGGATCTTCAGGCACAGGGCGCGGCGTGGCTGGAAGAGGCGAACGGACGGAAACACGGGACGACCGGAAAGCGGCCCTTCGACCTGCTGCGGGAGGAAGGTCTGACGCCGTACGGGTCGGCGCCGCGGTACCGGCCGTCGGTCTGGAAGAAGCGGACGGTAAGCGTCGACGGGTACGTCTCGATCGGGGGCGTGAAGTACTCGGTGCCGCCGGAAGCGGTCGGCCGCAAGGTCGTGGTCGAGCAGGGAGAACGCCGGGTGACGGTGCGCACGGGCGAGACGGTCATCGCCGAACACCCGCGGTCGCTCAAATCCGGCGAAAGCGTGGCGGATCCGGCGCATGTCGCGGCGATGTGGAAACTGACGGTTGAAACGCGTGAGGCGCCGCCGAAGAGATCGGGACGGGTTCTGTTCGAGACGGTCGCGGCGGCGTCGCTCGTCGCCTACGAGGAGGTGATCGGCTGATGAAGGTCTACGAAGATATGGCATCGTCCGCGCTCGGCGAACTTGATCTCAAGACCGCCGCGGTCAATCTTGACACGATCGCCCAGCGGGCGGCCGCCGAGGACTGGAGTTACACGGAGTTCCTCGGGCGGCTGCTCGAAGGCGAGATCAGGCACCGGCAGGAGATGCGCGTCGCGCTGAGCCTGCAGTTCGCGCGCTTTCCGTACCCGAAGAGGCTTGGCGAATTCGATTTCAAGGCGCAGCCCGGCGTTGACCGGAGGCTCATTGACGAACTGGCGACGGGGCGCTTTCTGGCCGAAGGGCGGAACATCGTCTTTCTCGGGCCGCCCGGAGTGGGCAAGACGCATCTCGCGATCGGGCTCGGGGTGATGACGGCGGAACTCGGGCACCGCGTCTATTTCACGACCGCCGTCGACATCGCGCGCAAACTCGTGCGGGCGATGCACGAGAACCGGCTCTCGCGCGAGATCAAGAACCTGACGCGCCCGAAACTGCTGATCATCGACGAGGTCGGCTACCTGAAGCTCGAACCTCCCGAGGCGAGCCTGTTGTTTCAGGTCATCTCGGAGAGATACGAACGCAAGGGAGCGGTCATCCTGACGAGCAACAAGGCCTTCGCGGCCTGGGGCGAGGTCTTCGCCGGAGACGCGGTGATGGCGAGCGCGGCTCTCGACCGGCTGCTCCACCGCTCGACGGTGATCAACATCCGGGGCGAAAGCTACCGGCTCAAGGAAAAGCGGGCCGCCGCGGCGCGCACGGGAGTTGTGGAAGAGTTGTCGGCAATTGCCGCCAACTCTTCCACAACTCCGGACAACAATGACTAAAGGGGGGGTCAAAAACTAACGCCTGTAAAGGGGTCAAAAATTAACGCTGATTGACAGTATGTAAAGCCCGCACTCCAGCTATTGTTGTCCGGGTTGCCGACGGTCGTCAAAGCCGTGTTCACTTCCTGTTCGGGCTGCCTGACACGCAGCATTCGTCCAAGCGAGTCGTACATAAAATACCGATTCTGAACACCCTGCTGCACCCGAACCATGTTCCCAAGCGTGTTGTACGAGTAATAAGTCGGCTGGTTCGGGCTCGCAACCGTCCCAAGCTGGCCTGCACCGTTTGGCTCGTCAACGCGGATAAGCTGCCCAAGAGCATTCGTGATCGAGCGACGCTGCTTGCCCGCCTGGTCGGTCACGGTGGTGGTGTTTGTGTCGATGTCTGTCCGGACAATGCCGGTCGAGTTTGTATTCCCGCCGCCAAAGACGATCGGCAAAGCCGAGCCTGAAAAGGTCTGGACCTCCGAACGTCTGCCATTGCTCCACGCGGTCGCAAGCGTCCATCCCATCGTTGCATTTGACTCGTTAGACGAATAATTTGCTCTGTAAGGATTGGAAGTCAGTTGATACGTATAACCCTCAACCGTCTCGTACCGCGTCTGTACCTTGATGCCGTCGGTTTCGTTTGTCGCCGACTGTGTCGCGGCGTCTTCAAGTGATTTCGTCAGCCTGACTCTTCCCAATTGATCGAAGAACTGCGTCGCGACCTTTGCGCCGTCGCCCTTTGCGGCGACGTCGGCTCTCGTGATGACTCGCCGGTTGATGACATCATATTCTGTCTGGACCCAGACCTCGTCGTCGGTACCGTACGCCGACGCGATCTTTGTCGGCCGGCCAAGATCATCGTAATATGTCGCCGTCGAGATCGAGTTGTCGACGTCCGTTGCGAGCGTCGGAAGCCCCGTATAGAAATCGTACTCCATAGCCGACGTCAGCTTGAGCGCCGAATGGTTCGACGCTTTTTCGACCTTCGTCGGATAGAGGTTCTGAAGATTTGAGGAACAGCTTGTTTCGCCGTCGATGCAACCGTAAGTGACGGTCGTCTCGACGCTATTGGCATCGGTCGTTACGGTCGGCATGCCGTAAGCGTTGTAGGATACGGTGGTTGAAACAGAGTTCGTCGAGGTCAACGGGTTGCTGTAGGCGCGCGACGTTCCGCCCTTGAACGAGTCCCAGCTCTTTGTGCCGATGGGATTGCCGCCGATGGTGTTCGACGAATACGAAGTGTGATCGTAGGTGATCTCGCTTCGCGATTTGGGCGATCCAGATCCGTCCCGGATCTCGGTCGATTTCACCAGCCCGAGGAGGCGCGGCGAACTTGCAAGATGATAGGAATCAGAATCCGTGTATGTTGTCGATGACGAATCTGGAGTGTCGTTGTAATAATCCGTTTTAGTTATCCTCGCCGGCGTCGCTCCGGATGGAAGGCCGGTCGGACGGCCTTCGGAGTCACGCGGAACGGTCGAGTAAGCAGCAAAGTCGTATTGCCTGACTTCGGTCACGTTCCCGTTCTTGTCACGGCTGTATTCGGTGATCGCGGTTTTCGCCGGACTGCCGGAGTTGTCCTCGATCGTCGTGAATTCGTATTTGACCCAGCGGTTCGCCTTGTTGAAAAAGCCGTGCGCGGCGGGAATATTGCTGGTGTAGATCTTTTCAAGAATCGATGTCGGCGTAACGGTCTTGTAGCTTTCGCCCTTGACCAGCACCGGAACGTACGGCGGATTCGTGATCCCGCCCTGATAGTAATGCTCCGTGGTTTCGGCGCCGTCCGGGCCTGTCACGGTGACTGACGTGATGTCTTCGAGCGTGTCGTTGAACGAAACGGCGGAATACGTCCAGATATCCGACGTGCCGGAAGTTGAATCGTCATATTCGAGATCGTATTCGAGCGTTTTTTCGATGGGGCGGTTGCGCAGCACCTTTTCCGCCTTGACACCGGTCCCCGACGATCCGTCGAGATAGTAGTCATAGTCCGCCGAGGCGCCCGACGGCAGTTCAACGGAGGACAGTTCGCCCCAGCCGTTGTCGGCCGCGGAAGTATTGTCGGCGTTGTAACCGAAAACGTAGTGAAGCCCGCTTCCGAGCTGTGCGGGAAGGTCGATCCTGTCGACGACAACGAAGCCCTGGGCGAGTTCGCGGCTCTGAAAAGCGTCGGGGTCGAGCGGTGACGGCGCCATGTCGGATGACCAATACTCCTTGTTGACCGTGATGGTTTTCCATTTCACTTTGGTGATCACGGCCGCGCCGTTGAAACCGGTCGAGCGGATCCAGTCTTCGTTTTCCCCGGCGGCGTAGTCGATCACAACCTTTCGGCTCAACTGGTCCTGAATATATGTCGTCTTTCGTCCGGAATAGTTCGAATCGGCGGCGTTTTCGACGACATCGACGTAATTGCCGTTCCTGTCAATGATCCTCTGGTAAACGTTGAGCGATGAATCGTGGACGACGCGGGTTCCTTCGGGCGAGTAGAGCGTCCAGGCGTTGTTCGTCCAGTCCTGGTCATTGTCGGTGACGAGCGCGAGCCTCAAGAAGGTTCCGTCAGCCGTGAAATAGTTCAATGTGCCGGTCAGCGGGCTTCCCGAACAGGCCGGGCGTCCGTCGGGCCAGATGTTCATGTACTCGTTCTCGTTCATATTCGACGCCTCGTGGTAGAGCTGGTGTTTTGAGCCGTCGGGCATGACGATGTGAAGTTTGTACGGATAAAAGCTGGCGTTGTTGCCGTTCTCGCAATAGGCCTGCTCGCCCGAAAGTTTCAGGTATTCCAGTTTCAGCGAGTATTTGTAGCCGTAACGCCATCCGCCCTCCTCGGCCGGAACGAGCGCATTGACGTCATGCGTCGTCGTGAAGCGCGTGATGTCCGTCACCACGATATCCCAGATCTTCGAATCGTACCGGATATTGACCCCGGCGCTGATGCCGCGTCCCGGCGGAAGGGATCCGAGCGGCACGTTGAGCATCAGATTGCCGCCGTACAGGCCGATCGTCTCGATATCGGAGATCGAGTAGGACTTGCCGGGACTGACGCCGTGGTCGGCGGATTTAGTCGTTTGATCCTGAGCAAAACCGACTGCCGCGGGAAGGATAATGAAAGCGAGAATAATGCCGAATGCCGATTTGAGTGAATGCCGTTTCATGCTGATTCTCCGTTGTGTCTGAGCCTGAAGTGTTGCCGTTTGCCGTTTGCCGTTTTATCGCCGGGTGCTATCTTCTGAAGTAAGCCGGAACGGGCGTGTCTCCGGCGATTCCCCAGGTCTCTGTTCGGGTGTTTCCGTCGCCGCTCTTCTTGATGTACCACCGGCCGACGTCGCCGGCGCCCGACGAGGATTCGACGCCGCGCCAGACGGCGATGTCGCATTGGGCGTCGGCGTCGTAATCGTTCCGGACGGGCGTGTCGGTCGAGATGCCGAACTGCTCGGAGTATGTCGAGTTGGTCGTCGTCTTGAGGATGTACCAGGTCGCGTTGCCGCTTCTCCAGACGGCGATGTCAGCCTTGCCGTCACCGTCGTAATCGCCGGGAACGGGTTCGTCTCCGGAGTTGCCGTAGGATGTGCTTGAAGAACTGCCGTTCGAGCTGGCGACAACGTAGAACGTGGTGTTCGAATTGCGCCAGAGCGCGATGTCGGCCTTGCCGTCACCGTCATAGTCGGCCGCGACGGGCTTGTCGCCTGAGCCGCCGTAGGTCGTCGAAACCGTATTGTCCGTGGAACTCTGCAAGATGTACCAGGTGCCGGTTGAAGGACGGTAAACGGCGACGTCGGTCTTGCCGTCGCCGTCGTAATCGGCCGGCGCGGTCAGATCGCTCGTTGTTCCGAGCGTCTTTGTGTATGAATTGCCGTCGCTCGACCTGAGAATCCACCAGGTGTTGGTCGAAGGCCGCCAGATCGCGAGATCCGTTTTGCCGTCACCGTCGTAGTCGCCCTGAACGGTGACGTCTCCCGATGTTCCCCAACCGGTCGAGAACTGCTGCGACCCGGTGCCGCCCATCACCCACCAGTAACCGGTCGAAGGCCGCCAGACGGCAAGATCCGCCGGCGGCGCGGCGTTGGCATTTGCGTCTTCAACGGCCAACAGTCTTTGGCCAGCGTAAATTAGTTCCTTCGAGAGCTACGGAGTCGGCGTCGGCGTCGGCAGGAAGGGATTGACGCGCCCGAAAAGGGAAGGCTTATAGTTCTGATTCTTCCGCGCGAGCCTCTCGTCCTTCGCGCTCTGTTCGAGAAAGCTCATCCCCGTGCCGAAAACGCCGAGCGCGACGACCGAGATGATGAGAATGGCGAGCCAGTTCCGATTTCGGATTTTCGATTTGGGATTTTCGATTGCGGGTTCTGTGATCTTCCGTTTCATATCTTTTTCCTTTGGCGACGAGCGGAAAGGCTCGTCCTTTTTGTTCAACGTTCGCGCGATTCTCCGGCCGGGCCGCACATCGCCGATTGGCGGCGCAGCCGCGTTGCCAGTTGCCGCCGCCGGAAAGGCCGAGCCTTTCCGCAGATCCGGGCGGCAAGCCGCATCCGGCGGTCCGACATTGTCTCGATCATCGTTTCAAAAAACAAAGAGACGGCTGAACGCGATTGCGTCCGGTCCGTCTCATTTTCGTTCCCGTCCTGCGGGATTCGTGAACTTTTTGGGAGTTCAGGCATTTCAATTCCGAGCAAACGTTTCATCGACAACCCTCGCGAGCCGTCAAGTACAAATCCTGCGCGGTCATCCGTGATCCGCGCCCTACGTCAATTTGTATCGCCCCGGTCATCCCAGGGCTCATCGGATAGCCATTCGGCGTCTCCGGATTTTGTCGGAACTGAGGTGATTATCTGCCCCCCCCCTAAAAAAAGTCAACTACTTTCTCATAATGTTATTAATAAGCCGGGCTTATTTGAAATACGAACGATTCTCTCACGATTTGTCTTGTGGCTTCCTCTCCCTGGGCTTCAATCGGCCGATTTTGCTTTTGGTGCCGCTTCTTACAGAAATCCGGTAAATGACACGAGCTTCCTTGGTGAACAGATTCTCTGGGTAGCTAAAGAAGGAACGCGCTGTGCCGTTTCAAGCATAATGCGCACGTTCTAACTGGCTTGGCACATAATTGGCACACAAAAAAATAAAGGGCACCCGATCGGATGCCCTGAACTGTTTGAAAACGTGGTGGCCAGGGACGGAATCGAACCGCCGACACGCGGATTTTCAGTCCGCTGCTCTACCAACTGAGCTACCTGGCCATTTGGTCAACGCCTCGGGAATAACTTCGGCGCGAATTTGTAAGTTTAGATAAAGGAGTTTTTGATGTCAAATCGCGCCGGATAAAAGCCTGAAAGTTGATGTTTTGCACAAAAAAGGCCGAAAAAGGTGTTGACAACAACATTGATGGGTCTATAATCCAGTTTAGCAGTCGCTTTGCCCAATTTGGCTGCTAAAACCTTCCGAATTCCGTTTGATACCTGCCCGTGCCGGTTTGAACGCCGTCGCCGCCCTCCGGAGGCGCAACATTCAAGCCGGCACAGTTATGTTTAAATAGGAGACAGAAAATTATGATACGAAATGCTTTTTACATCGCAATCATTCTGACGGCCGCTTTCGTCGCCGCCTGCACATCGGCCACCGCGCCGGGAAATTCGACACAGACCACGCCGAACAGCAACACCGCGTCCAACGTCCCGCCCGAGTTCTCTGGAACGCCGATCGCGCCGGACGGAAAGGAAACGCCGGGAATTCCGCCGGTTAACCAGGCCAATCTCACGAATTTGCCGCGCGGCGCGACGCCGACGCCGGGGATTCCCGATTCGAACACTGTCGGCAGGACGCCGGTTCCGAAAGGCGCCACGCCGACTCCCGGAATTCCGGACGAAAAGACTTTGAAAGAGCAAATGAACCGGGTCATCAAGGATCCGAATGCCGTCAACAAAGCGCCTACGCAGTTGCGCGATGCCGTGAATCAAGGCTTGAAGACGGTCAAGAAAAAGGTGAATTAGTCGCGGAACGGCGGCGGCACCGGAATGCTGCCGCCGTTCGCGCTTTTGCTCCAGTGCGGGGTCGCATCATCAAGGATCCGCGCCGCCGACAAGGCTCCGACTCAACTGTGCGACGCGGCCCAGGTCTTGAAGACGGTCAAGAAAAAGGTGAATTAGTCGTGGAACGGCGGCGGCATCGAAATGCTGCCGCCGTTCGCGCTTTTGCTCCAGTGCGGGGACGCTTGCGCTCCAGTTCTAAGCCGCCGCGGCTTTGATCAATCCGAGCTTGACCTTGACGTCGTGCTCGATGCGCCCGTACATTTCGCGGTTCTCCTTGAGCATCGTCTTCACGTTCTCGCGGCCCTGGCCGAGGCGTTCGCCCGAATAGGAAAACCACGCGCCGCTCTTTTCGACGACCGAATTGTTTACCGCCAGATCGAGAAGATCGCCCTCGCGCGAGATTCCTTCCCCGTACATAATGTCGAACTCGCATTCGTGGAACGGCGGCGCGACCTTGTTCTTGACGACCTTGACCTTCGTCCGGTTGCCGACGATCTTATCGCCGTCCTTGATCGCGCCGATGCGGCGGATGTCGATGCGGACCGACGCGTAAAACTTCAAGGCCTTGCCGCCGGTCGTCGTCTCCGGCGAACCGAAAAAGACGCCGATCTTTTCGCGCAGCTGGTTGATGAAGATGAAACACGTGTTCGTGGTCGAGATCGTGCTAGTCAACTTGCGAAGCGCCTGCGACATCAGACGCGCCTGAAGCCCCATATGCGAATCGCCCATTTCGCCGTCGATCTCCGCGCGCGGGACGAGCGCCGCGACCGAGTCGACGACGATGACGTCGATCGACGCCGAGCGGACGAGCGTTTCGGCGATGTCGAGCGCCTGTTCGCCCGAATCGGGCTGCGAGATCAGTAGGTCATTGATGTTGACGCCGAGTTTTTCGGCGTATTCCGGATCGAGCGCGTGTTCGGCGTCGATAAACGCCGCGACGCCGCCGAGATTCTGGGCCTGCGCCACGACCTGCAGCGCGAGCGTCGTTTTGCCCGAACTTTCCGGACCGTAAACCTCGATGATGCGGCCGCGCGGAAAACCTCCGACGCCGATCGCCGCGTCAAGACTGAGGCAGTTGGTGGAGATAGCTCCGACGTCTTCGTGCGGCCGTTCGCCGAGACGCATAATCGAGCCTTTACCGAATTTTTTTTCAATGTTCGCAAGCGCGGAATCGATCGCCTTGCCTTTGGAATCAATGCTCATAGCTGGTTGTGCCATCCTTTTTCTTTCTCCTTTTTGCTGATTTCCCAAATCTTGATGCAGAGTGTAACACAAAAAAGAGCGTTTGTGAAATGTTGTTTCATAGGTGAAACAACCGTGAGATTTCCTTTGACGAAAGGAAGTTGATTGAGTTTAGGAATAATAAGTTAGAGGAAACAGGGGAAAAGTGCAAGGTAGTGCATAGTGCAGAGTGCAGAGTGCATAGTGCCAGAATTCCACTCTGCACTCTGCACTCTGCACTCTGCACTATGCACTGATCTCACTGATCTCACTGCTCAAGTTGGGCGGCCCGAATCTCATCGGCCTGCGCGAGGGCGGCGTTGCCTTGCGACTTATACACCAGCGCGCGGGCGCGATAGAGATTCGGGAGTCGGGGGTTAACCTGGATGCCGCGGTTGAAGTCGGCCAGCGCGGCGTCAAGATTCTTCAGGTAAATGAACGTGATTCCGCGATTCAGGTACGATTCGGCGAAGTTCGGATTGAGCGAGATATGCTTGTCGAAATCCGCCTTTGCCTTCTTCCATTCTTCCTGTTTTACGTATGCCGTGCCACGGTTGTAGTAGAAGACCGGTTCGTTCGGGTCGAGCTTGATGCCTTGGTCAAAGTCCTTGATCGCGGCTTTGAGGTCGCCGAGATCGTTCAGATAGACGGCTCCGCGGCCGAGATACCACTTGGCTTCGCCCGGCTCCTTCTTGATCAGCTCCGTGTAGTAATCGACCGCGAGTTTGAACTTGCCCGCTTTGGCCGCGTCCCCGGCAGCCGCTTCAAGTTCGCCGGTCGTCACGGGAGTCGGTTCGTTGTTGTTCCTCGCGGCTTCGTTTACCTGCTGAATCGTCGTGTTGTCGACCGGCTTCTGCGCCGAGTTCGAATTGGCCGGTGTCGAACTTCCGCGGATCACGCGCATTTTTTCGACGAACATATCGGCGTAAAGAGAGAGCATTTCGCGTGCGGCGTTGAGATAGAGTTCCCGTTTTGAAGAGATCACGAGCGGCGTAAACGTAAATCTCGCATCGCCCATCAATTGCCTCGTTTTCAATGAGGTCTTCGAAGCGTCCTCGTACGGTTTTTCGGCGAAGAGCCCGCGCGCGGCGACCGGAAGCGCGCTGCGAAACTGCTCGACGTTGTTCTTTTTGTCGATCAAAAAGACGAAGCTGTCGGGAACGTTCATCAACGCCCCGATCGCGTAATCGGCCGTGTATTTGCCGTTATCGTAGAGCCATCCGGCGCGGTCCTGCCGAAAGCCAGCCTTGAGCTGGATCGAGGCAAAGTCGAGCACGACGTCAAATGTCGCGAGATCTCCGCCGGTCGTCTCGGCGGCATTCGCCATTTTCTTGATCTTGCCGAATCCGATCAGCTCAGTCGTGCCGAACGGACGCCAGCGGACCATCACCGGCCCGTCGTAAGCGGTGAATGAGATCCACGCCTGACCGTTTTTGCCGTCGTAGTCGTTGAGCTTTTTGTCTTCCTGAGTCTTTTGCCGTTCGGCATAATAATCGGTGGCTTTGACCTCATCGTACGTTCCGGCGGAAATTCCCGCGGCGGCCAGTTTGTTTCGCAAGATCACGTAGAATTCATCGGTCAGGTTTTGCAGATCGCGTTCGGTCAGATCGCTGTCGAGATAGACCGTGACCTCGGCGCTGCTGCCGCTTTTCGCGGTTGCCTGCGAGGTGATCAGTTTGTAATGGACGCGAACCTGTCCGAGCGACATCTTCGTCGTGTTCTTGGCGACCTTTGGTTTACTGAATGTTCCGGACTTGATGTAATCGAAAGTTTCGTCAGCGACCTTCGCGATGTTCTGCGCGGACGAGGCGACCGCAAACAAGGTCAAGAGCATTGATATTTTCAGAAGTTTCATTGGTATTTCGTCTCCTAAAGCAAATCGCAAGAAAATTTGGGAAACCGGCCCAAACTATTTTTGTGAAAGGAATTTGGTCGCGATGTCATTACAGGTTATGTGGAGTTTCTAAAGCAATACTAACGGAGAAAAAAAGATGACTAAGCAGCTTATCCTGGAAGGGTTGTGGTTTCCCAATTTCGGAAGCGACAACAGCAAGAAGAATTTTCGACTTGTATATTTCATCACGCTTGAGGTCGATAAAGTCGACGACAAGGACAAACCGGTGGTCGGCGCGGACGGCAAAAACGTCAAACAAAACGTGACGGTGATGGTCGAGAAGCCAAAAACGAAGGACTTTTGGCACTGGAGAAAAGAGACTGAAAACCTCTATCTGCCGCCCAAGGACAAAAAAACAGACCCGGTCGAACTTGACCTCAGTCGCCTCCGAACCAACAGCTTCGGATTTCAAGCAGACAATTATCGGATCGAGAGCCTTCCCGGCACCTTGCTCTCGGTGCGCGTTCAGATCTACGACATTCACGACAAGAACTTCGGCTACTACCTGCGAAAAGTCCTGATCGCGGTCGGATCGGATGCGATCAAACTCGCGGGCGGCGCGGTCGGCCTGCCTTCGGGGGTTGTCGATCTGATCGCGAAGGGAGCTATGGTCTTTCTCGGCGATGGCAAAGCGGCCTCCGACAAGATCGACCAGAAGGACGCCGAAAAAACGACCAAGGATAAGATCCTTTTCGGTGGATTCAGCGATTACAAAGCTGGTGACGCATCAATTGTCATCGAGGGCGAACGCTTCTGGGGCGACGGAAAGATCGGCACCTATCGCTTGAAACTCGGATTCGAATAACTCGTCTCAATAAATTTAAGAAAGGGTGAATTGCGGAGGCGGTTCGCCCTTTTCCCATTTCTGAATCGTGGGGACGCGAGAACTCGATCTTTTGCCGGTCGAATGAGGAAAATTGCTCCGAATTTGATAAAATCAGCCGAAAGTCACGGTATGAGTGAAGCGCCCGAAATCACGGAACTCTTGAACCGGGCGCGCGGCGGCAACCGTCGCGCGCTCGACGAACTGTTGCCGCTCGTTTACGACGAACTCAAACGCGTGGCGGCGAAAAGACTCGCCTTCGAACGCCCGGATCACACGCTGCAACCGACTGCGCTCGTCAACGAAGCGTATCTCGTTCTCGTTGATCAGCATTCAGTCGACTGGCGAAACCGGCTTCACTTTTTCGCGATCGCCGCCGAGGCGATGCGCCGCATACTGGTAAATCACGCGGTCGCCAAACGCGCTCAAAAACGCGGCGCCGGCGAAACGCTCCTGTCGCTTGACGAAGCCGTCAGTTTTCCGAAATCGACTGAATTGGATCTTACCGTTCTTGACGACGCGCTGAATCGTCTCGCGGTGATGGATCCGGATCAGGCGCGGATCGTCGAACTCAAATTCTTCGGCGGTTTGACCAACGAGGAGATCGCCGATTTTATGAGTGTTTCCGTTTCGACCGTCAAGCGTGATTGGGCGTCGGCGCGCGCCTGGCTTCTGACGCAGTTGACCTGACGCCCGCGTCAAAAGAAGTTGAGTCAAACAAATCTGATGGATCCGGCCGACTGGAAGATAATCAAAGAGGCATTCTCAACCGCCGCGGAGCTGACGTCAGCCGCCCGCCTGGCGTTTCTCGGAACGCTCGAAGAATCGGTCAGGTTCGAAGTCGAGAAGATGCTCGCTGCCGACGCCGCCGACGTTGGACTGCTCAACGAACCGTTGGCCGATGTCCACGCACTCGACGAATCGCTGCCGGACAAGATCGACGAGTTCACGATCCTCCGCGAACTCGGGCGCGGCGGGATGGGCGTTGTTTATGAAGCGCGCCGTGAGAACGAGGCTTTTTCGCAGCGCGTGGCGCTCAAGGTCATCAAGCGCGGGATGAACAACGAGATCATCCTCAAACGGTTTCGGTCGGAACAGCAGATACTCGCGACGCTCGAACACGAGAACATCGCGCGGTTTCTTGACGGCGGCAAGACGGCCGACGGATTGCCGTACTACGCGATGGAGTTCGTCGATGGCGTTCCGATCATCGAGTTTTGCGGGCGCGGGCGTTCAACTGCTGAAATAATCGAGATCTTCCGAAAAGTCTGCGCGGCCGTTTCCTACGCTCACTCACAGCTCGTCGTTCATCGCGATCTGAAGCCGTCGAACATCGTCGTCACTGCCGACGGACGCCCAAAATTGCTCGATTTCGGAATCGCTAAAGTTCTCGACACCGGCATCTCCGACGGAACCGCGACCCAACTCGGGATGATGACGCCGCAATACGCTTCGCCCGAACAGATCCGCGGCGAAAAGGTCTCGACTTTGAGCGATGTCTACAGTCTCGGCGTGATCTTTTACGAGATCCTGGCCGGCGGCAGGCCGTATGACACCGACGGCAAAAGTTATGCGGAGATTCTCGAAACGATCACGAATACGATGCCGGTGGCGCCGTCGGGAAATTTGCGCGCGCCGGATCGGATCAATCGATCCCTCAACTCCGATCTTGACAATATCGTCCTCAAAGCGCTTCAGAAAGAACCGTCAAGGCGGTACCAATCGGTTGAACAGTTTGCCGAGGATCTTCGTCGCTGGCTTCTTGGTTTGCCCGTCACCGCACGCGCCGACACGTTCGGTTACCGGCTGCGAAAGTTCATCGGCCGAAATCGGATCGCGGCCGCCGCAAGCATCGTGATCGGCGCGACGCTCGTCGGCGGAATCGCGGCGACCTCGTGGCAGGCGTACCGCGCCGAACAACAACGAATTCTCGCCGACAAGCGGTTTCGCGAAGTGCGGGCGATCGCCAACAATGTCGTCTTCAAATATCACGATGAGATCGAAAAGCTTCCGGGTTCGACCGCCGTCCGCGAAATGCTTGTCACGGACGCGACGGCCTATCTCGACAGCCTCGCGACGGATTCGATGAACGATCCGGAACTCGAACGTGAACTCGGTCTGGCGTATCTCAAACTCGGCGATGTCCAGGGCAAGATCTACTCGGCGAATACCGGCAACACGGCCGGAGCGCTCGACAGTTATCGGAAGTCGATCGAGTTGCTCGAACGCGTGGCCGCCGCGCGGGTTGATGACGTCGCGGTCAAAGACGACCTGTTGAAAGCGTATGACGCGCGCCTGTCGATTTCGGTACGCGTCAATGAAAGCGCGGCCAACAAACAGTCGCTCCTTGAACGCTCGGCGCAACTCGTCGAGGAGATTTTGCGGGTCGAGCCCCGTTCGTCAAAGCGGCTCGCGCAGCTTTCGACGCTGTTTATCCGAAAAGGCGATTCGGTGGGCACGATCGGCGACCGCGAATCTTTGAACACCAAGCTCGAAAGCCATCTCAGGGCCGAAGCCCTCGCGAACGACGCGATGACGGTCGATCCCGATAATCCGGAAATCCTCCGCATCGTTGCGCGCGCTCTGCAGCGCGTCGGAACAACCTATTTCTGGCTCGGTGAAAATGCGTTGGCAAAGGGGCCGGCAGACGCCGCCGCCGACAATTTTCGCGCGGCATTGCCGTATCACGAACGGATGTTCAAGCTGGTCGAGAGGCTCAGCGGATCGGTTCCTGAAACTTCGGAAACCCGTCGCAACCGGATTGCCGCCCACAGTTCATACTCGCGGACGCTGAGCCGGAACGGAAGAACCTCGGACGCGCTCGCGCTCGCGAGTGACGCGGAGACCATCGCCGCGAAAAGTCAGGCTGCCGATCCGGCCAACCGCGAGGCGGCATTCGATATCGCGGAACTTAACGGACTTTTTGCCTCGATTCACGAGGACGCGGCCCAATTTCAGAACGCGGTCGCCTACTATGCCCGTTCGCGCGATCAGTTTTTCGGGATTTTCGAAGACGATCGGAAGAATGTGGAAGCCATAAACGCCGCGATCGACAAAGCCCGCAAGCTGACCGGGTTGCTGCAAAGGTCCGGCAGAACGTTTGAGGCGGAAAAGAGCCGCCGCCGGACGGACGAATTGATCGAGATGAGGAATTCGGCAATCGATAGACAATCGCCGGCGTTCTAAAAGTCGGCCATATCGAATCCGGTTTTTTGATGAAACTGTTCGGCGAGCGAAGCGACGTCAAACGAGTTTTCGTCTCGCATCACGCGCTCGACGCGCCACATCGGAAAAAAATACTCCTGCATCGGCAAATAAGGCTCTTCATTCTTGATCGCGTTCGTCCATTCCTCAAAATAGCTGAGATCGATCCCGCGCATAAATATCCCGGCCGCCCCGATCTCATGCAACACCCCGACGACCTTTTCCCGCGGATTCTGAAGAATCACGATCACGCTTTCACCGGCTTCGATTTTCATATTGTTCAGGACAGGACAAGCCCGTTGACTAAATTGTAACGAATTCCTCGAATTTTTCTCATTCGCAGTAGTTCGCTTCTGTTGCGGAAACGCAATTCGGATTTGGGAATTGCGGTTGCGGACAGCTTCATCTGCTTCTTCTTGAGAATCATGCCATTTGGAATCCTGATTAATCTCCGTCCGAGTAATTCTTGACATTCGTTCGGGGGGAGGGGTAGACTTCCGGCAATCGCAGGCTGAAAAAGGTGATCTATCCAGCGATTACGCCCAATGGGTCCCGGCTTGATCAAAGAACTGAATACGATCTTGTCGGCAACGTCAAGAAACGGATTGATACGGCCGGCAGACAAACAATTTATGATTACGACAGCGCGAACCGCCTGATCGGTGTGACCGACGCAATGGCGCAGGTTACGCATTTTGAATACAACGCCCGAAGTCAGATGGTCAAGGTCACGGATGCCCTCAACCAACAGTATGTTTTTACATTCGACCCGCTGGAAGGCAATTGTCGCAAACTCGCGCTGGTGCCACGATGAGCTTTGAATACGATGCGGTCGGCAATCGGACAAACCGAACTGACTATTCCGGTCGCGAATCACCTGATGGAGGTCGTTGCGATTGTGATTAGTTACGCACGTTGGGTTGTCGCATCCTGCATTGGAGTCGTTGCTGTGTTGATTACGCGGTTGCTTTTGGGCTACCCTTCTTTCGATCTGGTTCCGACTTCGATTTTTGAGTTCTGGGTCATCGTACATTTGCCGTTGCATCTATTGGTTATGGCGAGCGGCTTGCCTGAAAGTGTTGGCGGAATCATTTTTTACTGCTTGATTTTTCTGCAATGGATGGGTTTCAGTCTGCTCGGATGGTTCGCAGTTTCTCGAATCAAGGCGTTTTTGACCCGCTGAGTCCGGTTTGGTTTCGGATGCGGGCAGGATGCGAAGATCAAATTTACCGCTGACGAACATCGAGCGTTTTATGCAAAATAGAACGGCGCTTTGGGACGCAGAATCCAGCGTATCGTCGGCAACGGTCGAGAGAACACGAAGTTTGTCTATGACGGCCTCGATGTCGTGATGGATGACAGTTCGGGCGTCCTGACGAAGTATCAGAACGGTTTGGGAATTGACAGCAAATTGAAGTTGAGTTCAAACGGCGTTTCGAAATACTTCCTGGCTGATCATCTCGGAAGCACGAATGCGCTGACGGATTCTTCCGGAACGATTCTCGAACAAACCGCTTACGACAGTTTCGGCAACGCGACGAATCAGCTTTCAACGCGCTATGCCTTCACCGGCCGTGAATTCGACAATTTCACTGGCCTCCATTACTACCGGGCCCGCTGGTACGACGGCAATCTCGGAAGATTCATCTCCGAAGACCCGATCGGCTTTGCAGGTGGCGATGTCAATTTGTATGGGTATGTTCACAACAATTCCATCAACAAAAATGATCCATGGGGATTAGTAGATTTAGGTTATGGTTCACCGACAGGGCCACCGATTCCATATTCGAATTTGGAGCGATCGGCCGTAACGTCTTATCCTTTCAGCTACGATTTTGGATGCGATCGTTCCGGGATAGGCGTTGGCGCGATAAACGACTTCACAAAAAACTACTCCGACATGAGGGCCGCAAACACTATCGGTGCAGACAAGTTTTTCCATTGCATGGCGAACTGCCAGGCAGCACGGCGCGGCAGTATCGGCGTCTTGATTTCACAGACCATGAGCGAGGGTCGAGAACTGTTTGACGAGAATCTTAAGGGCGACCCGCGAGTGGCATGTGATGCAGACCGATACGCCAATCAGATCGGTCGCGATAGCGGATCACGATGCGACCCGTGCGTATCAGTCTGTTCACGATTCGTGCCGCAAGGATTGACCTATCCGGTGCCACGACCTAATTTCGGCCCCAACGGCGACTGTGGGCGATTTGGGAACTGGGGGTGCAAATGAGATTCGTACGGATCAGTGTCATAGTGTTCGCCATACTCCTATCAGCGGTTTCATGCGATTTTCGTAACGGAGGTTGCGCTTTCGTGGCAAATCCGGATGTTAAGTGCCGTGTTCTTGATCGGCGCGCAAGTACTGAACTTGTAGAATACTTCAATGTCGACACGAATGATCTGCGACTATTTCTGAAATCCGACGGCGAGTCAGTCGAAATCACTCATCCGTTTGGGAAGGTGACGAATTTCGACCCGAAGGTTGATTCGAATGTGATTAAGTTCGACAAAAACGACTCGCGCTTCCTGATTGTAAACGGCGAAAGATTTCAGGTTGAAAGAAAAGCGAAATAGTCTTTTCGGTCAAGGTGCATCTAATCGCAAATCGGCGTCCAAACAAACGCGTTGACGGACGCTTCGGGGAATGTAACGTCGTCAGAGACGTATGATGATTCCATCGGCAACGGAAGCGGCAATCTGGCGACAAGATACCGTTTCACCGGCCGCGAGTACGATGATTTCGCCGGGCTTTATTACTATCGGGCCCGCTGGTACGACAGCAATCTCGGACGATTCATCTCCGAAGACCCGATCGGATTCGCCGGCGGGGATGTCAATCTTTATGGGTATGTCGGCAACGGGCCGCTGGGGGCGGTTGATCCTTTTGGATTGCAGGAAGGGCCGGTAAACTATCTCCGGAATCCGCTGCCTGTCGAATACTGGGAAATCAACGGTGTATCGAACACGGTATCCGATCTGTTGATGCTTGACAACGTCGCTGAGTGGTCATGGATCGCCGGAGACTATCGATGCTCGACCGAAGACCGGCTCGCGGCCGGAGCAAAACTTGTCGGGTGGACAGCGTTCAATGCGGTCGGCGGCTTCGTCATCGGCAAAGTCCTCGGAAAGGTCGGCAGGGTTCTCGGCCCCGGCGTCAGGCGAATCCTCGCCGGAACCGGGGATGACATAATCGAGCTTGGGATTTCACAGGGCGCCAAGAATGGCGATCACCTTTTCGCCATTCACCCACGTGTTCCAGGCCAGCTTGCCGATTCAAGATTGGGGGCGCTGGCTGGCAAGCTGTCGGAAGACGATCTCCAGCGCTTGGTCAGCAATCCATCGGCTAAGAGATATTTCGATGTTCGGTCAGGGCATATAAATGTAATCCAAGAAGTCGATGGCAAGCTAATACGAATCACGGTGCCGAGGGATGCAATGAAAATAATTTCGGTTGGCCCTATTAGGCCAAACGGAGTATCAAATCGAATGGCAAGCGGCGATTTCATTCCGCTTCCCTAAATCGAACTATGGCGACAATTCACATCTCCGAAATTCAGAAACTACTGGCTGAACGCGGCGAGTCGGATGCACTTCCATATTCGCCCGGTGGATATTTCCTCGAGATCAGATTCGACGATCCTGCTTCGAAAACCAGCGTCATCGACAACGAATTGAAGGATGCGGTGATTACCGCCGACTGTGCATTTGGGTTCGTGACAATCCAGTTTGACGAAACCGGCAAACTGAAGTCGATTGATCTGAGCTGACTTTTCGACTTGGGCAGCGGACCGCTGAACGGAATCGATCAATCGGGGCTGATCGATCCGAGCGGTTATCAGGATCCGACGATGTACAGCAGCGGAGGATTCGCGAATCCGGCTGAATTCGCCGACGGCCTTGATAACGGGCTTGATGGAGTTGAACAGTCAATCGGATTTGATCCGATCATCGGTTACTCGGCGATCCCGATTTACAACGAGGGGCTTCGCATTCAGCCGATCAGGGCGCTCGGCGTCATCCGCGGGTTTGTCGATCTGCTCCGCGTCGGCCGCGGTCTCGGACAGGCGATCTACTGCGACGACTCCGACGGCTGGGACCGTGCGATATTCGTGGCCGAAGACATCACGCGGGCAAGCGGCCTCTTCACCACGCTTGCCGGGCCGGTTGCGGGGAGAGTGGCAGGTCAGTCTACGAAAGGCGATCTGTTCCTTCCTGGAGAGTACTATGCTAGGCGAACGAAATATGCACCGGCTCAGTTTTCGCCGTACGGAACGTACCAACGATTCGACGGATTCGGAAACCTGAAACAGGTAACTACCTATGATCGGTTTGGAAATCGCATCAGGCAGTACGATGTTGGGCCCGGGACAAGACACGGTGAAGGTTATCATACCTTCGAATACGATCAGACTAATCCGCGACAATCCTCCGGCGGCGGCAGACAAAGCAAGCACATCATTTTTTGAAAGGCGATTATGAAGAACGATAACCAGACTAATTCGTGGATTCAAGTTAATTGTCGGGCTCGGTGGGATCAACTCGCTGAATCGTGCGATTATTTTGAGGACGGGGTGGTTCGCGAGCTTAGTTGGACGGGCGGCGAGTATGTTGACGGGAATTTTCAAATGATCTTTGCGGGGAGTCCGGTTGTTTGGCTTTTGGTTCAAACGCAAAACGCCAAAGCTCCCGCGATTGAGTTTCGGATAGAAGATGTGGTCGAAATCCAATTGGATCACAGGCAAGAACCCGAGTTCAATACGGTTTTCGGAGACGATGAGATATTGCTTGAGCTTTCAGGAGGCGGAGGAAGTCTAATTCGAGGCGCTCGGTTGTTTTACAGAATAAAGGATCGACCTTTATTGGGGGAAACAACTTTGTTGAGTGGATCTGAATAACTCAGAGATGGGAATTGGCGATAATCCTCGGGATTCGATTCGAAAGAAACGTACCGGCACCCCACCGGTCGATATCTAACGGTGTAACCCCGTAGTCAAGGCAATTGGAGATTCAATGATTGTACGATGTGTCAACAACCGACTCGATCAGATTGACGACAATCCGCTTCGCGAGATTGTGTCAAAATCCGTACATTTGAATGAACTGGATTTGGAGGTCGGGAACAACTATTTTGTCTATGGGATTGTGTTTTGGGAAGGGATACCTTGGTATTACATTCTTGAAAATGATTCGGACGATTATCCGGTACCGATTTGTGCGGCGTTTTTCGAGATTGCGTCAGCAGATTTTTCGGCGACGTGGCGTTTAGGGTGGGGGCATAACGGGATGGCAGCACAGATTCTTCCTTCCGAATGGCTGGACGATCCTCGGTTCTATGAAGAGCTTGTTGGCGGGGGCACACGCGAAATCGAGACGTTTCAGAGGATCCGTCATGAAATTGATCGCGAGAATTCCGGCATCCCTTAGGAAAAATGCAAGCTGCGGGAGTAATGGACACGAGTCAGACGGCGACGCTCTTTGACAGACAGTACGAATATGACAACGCGAGCCAGATCGAAAGCGTAACCGAACCGGGCAAGGTCCGGAATTTCTCGTATGATTTCGTCAATCGGCTGACCGGAATGACGAGTCCGACGGAACCGGCCGAATCTTATAATTTCGACAAGGTCGGCAACCGGACGGCGTCGCACCGGAGCGCGAACTACGGGTATGAGACAGGCCAGTTCAATCGGGTAAACTCAACCGATACAGCCGGTTACGTTTACGATGCAAACGGCAATATCCGGATGAAGGCCGAGGGCAAAGAGCTCTGGCGCTATCAGTGGGATTTCGACAACAGGCTGGTTTCGGCATCGACAAGAAAGCAAACGGTACGTTACAAATACGACGCTCTCGGACGCAGAATTCAGCGGTTCATCGTCGGCGGGAAGGAGAACACGAAGTTCATCTACGACGGCGCGGATGTCATCGCCGACGACAATTCGGGAACGCTGACCAAATACATCAACGGCCCGGGCGTCGACAACAAACTCCGGATGCAGACCGGCGGCGACGTCAGGTATTTCATCGCCGATCATCTGGGGTCAACAAACGCGCTGACTGATGCTTCGGGGAATGTTACTTCGTCGGCGTCATACGATTCATTCGGCAATGCAACCGGCAACCTTGCGACCCGGTACAAGTTCACCGGCCGCGAGTACGATGATTTCACCGGACTTCATTACTACCGGGCCCGCTGGTACGACGGCAATCTGGGACGGTTCATCTCCGAAGACCCGATCGGGTTTGCGGGCGGCGATGTGAATTTGTATGGGTATGTCGGAAACGGGCCGCTTGGTGCGGTTGATCCTTTCGGAACAATTTCTGATGATGCATTACTCAAATTAGCCCCGCACGACTTAGGAATGGGATACCGCGCCCGTATCGATCGCTTCAACGGTCCGGAGGGCTTCGAGATTCACGTCTATTCGCCTAAGGTAAATCGAATCGGTGCTCAGGCGGAGGTCGGCATTGTTAATGGCCGGAACGGCTGGATCGCGAAACATGGCTTTCCGTCGGTTCCGCCCGAAGGACTTCCTCAACCCGTACTTAACAAGTTAAATGGTTTGAACGTGGACGTTCTACGTCAATACGAGTTGATTCCTCCGAAGGGTTCAGCAAATATTCAAGGCGGCAGGTACTTGTTCCCAGGGCGATCGATCTTTGGAACGATGGGGCGAACCGTGTTGTATCTTGGAATAGTTGAGGGTCTATTAATTGACTATGGGACTTATTTTAGGGCGGAATCATGCGGTCGAACATTTGGAGAACAATTCGCTGAAGATAACCGAAACTACCGGTACATCATGACGCCCTTGGGGTTGTTGCCAAATCCAAGTTACATCGAGGAGATCTATTGAAATGCGCTATCTGGACTCATCCGCGCCTCAGGTTACGGCCTCTGTGTGGCGGCGATTATTTGACGAGTACCGTCGTTCGCTGAATGAAGTTGCCGATCGGCTACCGGAAGGGGTTCGCAAATTTGCGATTTCTGACTGGTATTACGACGCGAGCGATCACCGTTGCCCGCATGATTCTTCGGTCGGATCCGTTTCGGTAACCGAAGAGAATGGGCAGATCGCGATCCGATTGAGATTGTTCGGA
Organism: Acidobacteriota bacterium; assembly: GCA_016715115.1. Taxonomy (NCBI): domain Bacteria; kingdom Pseudomonadati; phylum Acidobacteriota; species Acidobacteriota bacterium. The sequence goes on along the minus strand of JADKBM010000016.1, from coordinate 647,932 downwards.
GCATTTCACGACGGCGAGTTGGTTTTTGATTACAAGATGGTTTCGAGTTATCAGATTTCGCTCCGAAGCAATCAGTTTGAGACGAAGACTCACAGTGACTGGGCCGTCGATGAAATCGGGCTTTCCGATGATGGATCAGTCGTTCACGAGATCCGATTTGTTTACGGCGACCAATGGCGAATTGAGTGCTCAGATATCCAATTTGCGTGGCATCCATTCGATGAGTCATTGACAAACGGCTAAGGGACTTATCGAAACGCGGGGATTTCAAAGGTTTATTCAAGACCGAAGTTAACATCTGATTTTCCGTTGCGAGTCATCCTCTAACTGACAGTTCCGGAAACGTCACGTCATCGGCGTCGTACGATTCATTCGGCAACGCGACCGGCAACCTTGCGACGAGATACAAGTTCACCGGCCGCGAGTACGATGATTTCACCGGATTGCACTACTAGCGCGCCCGCTGGTACGACGGCAATTTGGGAAGATTCATCTCCGAAGACCCGATAGGATTTGCGGGCGGCGATGTTAATCTCTACCGGTATGTCGGGAACGGGCCGCGATGTGTGGATCAGAGCGAAGGTCCGAAGACGAGATCGACCACATTCGCGCAGTTGCGCTGTGCCCTTGGATTGGTATAGTTTTTATACTATGTTCCGATTTGAGTTCGATGAGCGGAAGAGCCTTGCCAATACGAAGAAGCATGGCATTGACTTCGTCGAGGCCCAAGAACTCTGGGACGATCCTTAATTGATCGAGATTCCAGCACTCACGGTTGGTGAGCCGCGATATTTGATCGTCGGACGAATTAGCGGCAAGCACTGGTCGGCAGTAATTACATTTCGGGGCGAGAGTATCCGCATCATCTCAGTTCGACGGTCTCGGTCCGAAGAGGTTACACTTTATGAAAGCTAAAGACTTCGATGCTGATTTCGACAGCGGCAAGAGCGTTGTCGACGCGTTGGACGTTTCAAAGGCACGTCGGCCGTTGCAGGAACAGAAAAGGGTGAACGTTGACTTTCCGGCTTGGATGATCGAGTCGCTTGATAGGGAGGCGGGTCGGCTGGGCGTAACGCGCCAATCCATTATCAAGGTCTGGCTGGCTGAGCGCCTGGAGCAAACGGCGTTGAAGAAATGAACCGATCGTTAAGCAGCGATCGGCCGAGCGAACCGTCCGGAAAAGAAGTTGACAACTCTCGACGCGCTATGCCTTTACGCCGCACGAGATTGACAAGTTCACCCGCTCGTTGGTACGACTCTCAATTAGGCGGATTCATCTCCGAAGACCCGATCGGCTTTGCGGACGGGGAATCTCGGGAATGTCGGGAATAGACTCGGCCGTCGCTGACGCGACGAGATTCCGACAGTCCGATTCTCTGGTTTGTAACCCACGGCTGAATCTAGAATCGCTACGCGATCTGTTCGCGCGAGGCGCTCATTGCAACCGGGACGGTTGCGCTCCAATACGGTGAACCAAGAAGGCTCATTGTCAGGCTTGTTCGCGCGCGGCGCTCATTGCAACCGGGGACGGTTGCGCTCCAATCGCAAATCGCAAATCGCAAATCGCAAATCGCAAATCGCAAATCATTTTGCCCGTTTCACACGGCCTTCGATCTTGGGGGCGAAGGTTTCGAATTTCTTCAAGTATTTGATCATCGACTGGAGTATCTCGACGCCCGTATTCTTGCGGAATGCCGCGCTTTTGAAGACGGCGAAACCGTCGCCGCCGTCGGCGAGGAAGTTTGACGTCAGCAACTTGTAGGTTTTGTCGTCCGCCAGCGGCTGGCCTTTGATCAGGCATTTGACGACGCGCTGGCCGACCGGTTTCGATTCGTCATATTCCATCTCAATGCCGCGCGAAGCCTGCAGAATCCCGTTCGTCAGACCCGCGCCGTGCTCGAAGATCTTCCTCAAATCGCTGCCTTTCATCTCGAGCTGGTAAACGGTGTTCGGGAACGGAAACGCCGAGATCAGTTCGCCGACGGTGACCGGGCCGGCGTCGATGTCCTGCCGCAATCCGCCGCTGTTCGTGATCGCGAAATCATAATCGGGATACGCGTCGAGCATCGCATCCGCGACCATATCGCCGAGCAGGGATTCCTCGCCGTACGACCGGGTCAGTTCGACCGTTGAATTCGTCACAACTTCCTCGGTGATGACCTTGAGCTTATCCTTCCACTTTTTGATGACGGCGACCATTTCGGGATCATCCGGGATCGCGTCGTCGAAAACCGGACCGTAGTGATTTTTGAACTTGACGATCTTGTCCTTCTTGACGTCGTAGGTGAGTTCAAGTTTGCCGAGCTCGATCGTGTAGGCGTCGGTCGAAACGATGATCGTGCCGTTCGAAATGAGCGGCTTGGGCGTCCCGGTGTGCGCGTGGCCGGTGACCATCAGATCAAGTCCCGGGACGCGCTCCGCAAGTTCGATGTCTTTTTGCAGATTACGCGCGACGTCGACCGCGCCGCTCGTCGATTGGCGTCCCGGAATGCCTTGATGGATCAGCAGGACGATGAGGTCGGTCTTCGGCTTGAGTTCGTCGATGTATTTCTTGAGATAAACCTCTTCGTCGCGCGCCTCGATGCCCTGGATCATCTCATCCGAGGTCGTGTCGTAGAACGCGAACCGCCCGTGCAGTCCGATTATTCCGATCCGCACGCCGTTTACCTCCTTGACGATGTACGGGTTGTTCCAGTGGAGTTGCTCGGTTCCCTTGATGAAGATATTGCCGTTGAGGATCGGGAATTTCGCCTTCTCGAACTGAAGGCGCGCATTCTGCCAGCCGTGGTCGAACTCGTGATTGCCGACGCAGGCGGCGTCGATCCCGAGATAATTCATCGCGTCGATCACCGCTTCGCCTTTGGTCAGCGAACTGATGTACGGGCCGGTAAAGAAATCGCCGGCGTCGAAATAGAGCGTGTTCGGATTCTTCGCCTTCTCGCGTTTGACGAGCGTCGCGAAGTTGGCGAATCCGCCGACGAGCCGTGTCTCGCTGATCCACGGCACGCGATGCGGTTCGAGATGCGCGTGGAGATCGTTCGAGTAGAGAACGGTCAGTTTCTTCGTCTGCGCCGAGACATACGCCGGAATCGACAGCAACAGAATCGTCAGAGCGACAGATAGTAGTCTTATTCTTTTCATTATGTTCGAATTTTCGGGGAGATTCTCGCGATTAAATTAGCACAGAAGCCGAACGATTTCGCAACCCGATTCCTGGATTTCGCAATTGCGCGCGCGTAATCTAAAATCTATCCAAAACAAGGAATTTGGTCCGAAAGGCGTCCGATCCAAAATCCAAAATCAGAAATCCGAAACCGAACTGCCGTGCATATCACCAAGATCGAACTCGAAGACATCAAATCTCACACGAAATTCTCGCAGGAATTTCAGCGCGGGACAACGGCGATCGTCGGCGAGAACGGTGCGGGAAAGACGACTTTGATCGAGGCGATAGCGTGGACGCTGTTCGATTTGACGAGCTACAAGAAAGATCTTTTTGTCCGTCGCGGCGCGAAAAAAGGCGTCGCGCGCGTGACGTTTGAAAGCAGTTTCGACGAACGCCGCTATCAGGTCTATCGCGATACGGGAACGGGATATCACGTTTATGACCCGGAACTCAAGATCCGCATCGCCGACAAGAAGGAAGAGGTCGCGCGGTTCCTGTGGCAGCATCTCGGCGTCGAGCCCGGAACCGATCTCGAAGTGCTTTTTCGGACCGCGATCGGCGTTCCGCAGGGGACTTTTACGGCCGTTTTTCTCGATACCGAGACCAACCGCAAAAAAGCATTCGATAAGTTGTTGAAGGTTGACGATTATCGTTTCGGCGCCGACAAACTGCGAGAAACTTCGCGCTTCGTCGAATTGCGGATCGCCGATGTCCGCGAGAATATCGCCCGCGCCGAGGGCGCACTTTCGAGATTCGAGATCGTCGAAGCCGAACTCAATCAGTTTCAGACGCAGGCCGAAGCGTTCGCGAACACCGTCTCGGAAGTGGAAAAAGAGGTCGAGACACGGGCCGCAACCGTCCGGGAATTCGACGCCAACGAGGCGCGGCTTATTGCGCTTAAAACCGAGTCGGATCGCCTCGAAAACGCCGGATCGCGGGCCGAGTTCATTCTCGGTCAGCGTGAGATCGAACTGGCCGTCGCGAAATCGGCGGCCGAGCGCGTGAGGGCGGTCGAGGCCGATCATCTCGCGCACCAGAAAGCGCTCGGGATGTTGCGCGAACTCGACCGGGAGCGCGTCGAGCGCGACAAACTCCGGCAGGGAATCGCCACGATCGAGACGGCGAAAGCGAACGTGATCGCAAGTCAGAATCGTATCAAGGAGGATCTGGCGCGGATCGCGAAAGCGCGCGAGACGATCGTCGAACTCAAGCCGCAGGCTGAAGAAGAGGTCAAGTTTGACGCCGAGCGCGATCGATTGCGATCCGAGATCGCGCGCCGCGAACCCAACGAGGCTGCGGTCAAGCGTTTGCAGCAAAAGGTTGCCGAACTTCGCGAGCGATACAGGGTGCAAAACGTTGCCGTTGCAGAGCTTAGAGAAAAATCGGCGGCGGCGGCCGAAGTCCCGGCGCTTGAGAGCGAGAGCAATGAACTGACAAGGAAACTCGCCGGATTTCGCGCCCGGCTCGACGCCGACAAGCGATTTCAGAACGAGATCAAAAACGGCCTCTGCCCGATTCTTTCGGAAAAATGCCTGAATCTGAAACCCGGCCAGTCGCTCGAAGACTTTGTGACGAGCAAGTTCGAAGAGATCGAAGCGTCGATCAGCGCCGGCGACACTGAACTGCGATCGGTCGCCACGAGACTCGCCGCCGCGCGCGAGGCGCAAAGAAGCGCCGCGAAACTCGAAGCGCAGGAATCGCGGTTGAACGATCTCCGCGAAGAGGGGGTCGCCGTCGCCGCCGAAATGAAATCGCTTGAAGCGGATCTCGGCGATCTCGGCGATCTCAGGGCGAATCTTGCCGCCGCGGAAGAGCGGATCAAGGCGCTCGGCAACCCGAAAGCGCGGTTGATCGCCGCCGAATCAGAGGTTGCGCGCGAGGCGGACTATCGGCACAGTCTGACCGAGATCGACAAGAACCTTGAACGGCTCGAAAGCGATCTGCGGATCGAGAACGAAATGGTCGAATCGTACAAGGACCTCGATTCGAACTGGGCCGAATCGATCGCCGAGCGCGACCGGACCGAAGCCGCGCACCGCGAGTTTCTGGCAAACGAATCGGCGGCCAAGTCGGTGGCGGAGCGCGAAAAGATGGTCGCCGACGCCCGCGCCGAGGTCGAGACGACGGCCGCTGCGTTATTGAAGAGCGCGGCCGATCTTGAACTTGCGGGCAAGGAATACGAGCGCGAGCGCCACCAGTCGGAACGGACGGCATTGTTTGAAGCGGAAAAACGCCTCGCCGAAAACCGCGCCAACTTCGCGAACGCGCACGGCCGTGCGACGCAGCTTGAAACCGAGATCGAAAAGCTGCGCCTCGTCCGCCGCGAGATGCAGACGGAATTCCTTGAACGGGAACGGCTCGAGAAGATCTACGAAGCGTCGGAGTTCATCCGCGCGACGCTCAAGAAAAGCGCGCCGCTCGTCGCCAGGAATTATGTCTATCACGTCTCGCTCGAGGCCGCGCAGATGTTTCGCGAGATCACCGGAAACGCCGAGCGCAATCTGAAATGGACCGAAGATTATGCGATCGTGCTTGAAGAGAACGGTTACGATCGCCCGTTCGCGGTGCTTTCGGGCGGGGAACAGATGGCCGCCGCATTGGCCGTTCGCCTCGCGCTTTTGAAACAGTTGTCCGACATCCGGCTCGCGTTTTTCGATGAGCCGACGACCAATATGGACGCGATCCGGCGCGAGCGTCTCGCCGAACAGATCAGTCTTATCAGCCAGCGCAAAACGTTCGATCAGCTTTTCGTGATTTCGCACGACGACACGTTCGAGAGTTTCGCGGACAATGTTGTGATCCTCGGGGAAGAAGAAGTCGGGGCCGTCTGAAGGCGGAACTCAAAACATGAAACGTTACTTTTCAATTAAAGCATTCGCCTTTGGCGTTGCGACGGCGGTCGTTTCGTATACGGTCTTTATGCTCATCACGCTGACCGTCGGGTCCGAGACGAAACTTCGCAACCGTATGAATCGGCTCGGGTTCCCGTACGCCTTTTATGAATGGGGCGGCGATCCATACGTCGAGCGATTCGTCCTCTCGGGTGCGATCAAAGACGCCGCACTTTTCATCGTTTATAGTATTATTGTCGGAATGCTCTTCAGTTTCCTGTGGAAGGTTCAAACGACGCAGTACGGAGAGTAGCGGCAATTATGAAGAAAGTTACGATCGTTTGCGACGGCTCGTCGTTGGGGAACGGGCGCGGAACGACGCGAGCCGCGGCGGTCGCCGCGTTGGGCTACAAGGGTTTCTGGCGCGCGTTCGGCGAGTATCTCGGCAACGCGACGAATCAGCAGGCCGAGATCGCGGCGGCGACGGTCGGTCTTTCGACCCTCACCGAACCTTGCAAGGTCCGGCTCTTGTCGGATTCGCGTTATGTCGTTGAAACGATGGGCGGGACGTGGCGGCGCAAGACCAATCACGAATGGTGGGAGAAACTCGACCGCGCGGCGTCGAGACACGACATCAAATGGGAATGGGTCAAAGGACATTCCGGTCACGAAGTTCAGGAGATCGTCGATACGCTGGCACGCAAAACCGCCGAACTCGGCCGCGTCGATGAAGCGATGTTCGACGAGTTGGTAGCCGAGATCGGCGTCAAAGAGATCTGAAGAGGGTTCTTTTACCGTTCGGCCGCCGGGACACGGCAAAGCCCGGTTCTTTTTTTGGAGTAAATCAGATTTGAAGTCTAGTGTTTTTAGTCAGAAAATCGCCGGGACACTGAGAAATCCGATTGATGGATTCTCTCTGCGCCTTTTCGTTCCGGCGGTTCTGATCTGTCTCGCCTTGCTGGGCCTCGCGCTCGCCGCGCCTGCGCAAACGCGAAAGGCCAGCGGCTGGTCGTGGCAGAATCCGCGTCCCCAGGGAAACTCACTTATTTCCATTCATTTCGCACCTGACAAGGAACTCGGCTTCGCGGTCGGTTCCGACGGCACGATCCTCAGAACCGAAAACGGCGGATTCGATTGGTCACGCGTCGCGGCGCCGATCGACACGACGCTTTCCGGTGTTTTCGTGCGCGACGCCAAACGCGCGGTGGCGGTCGGCGTGCGCGGGACGATCCTCGTAACGGAAAATGCCGGAAAAGACTGGCGGCAGATCGTCACGGATGTCCGCGACCATTTGAGCGGAGTCGCGTTTGCCGGCGACGGATTTCGGACAGGCTGGGTCGTCGGGACTTACGGTCGGATACTAAAAACCGACGACGGAGGTGCGACCTGGAAGCCCCAGATCGCCGGAACATCAGAGCATTTCGCCGGAATCTCGGTGCGTAGCCCGGAATCAGCCGTCGTCACGGGCCAGAACGGCATCGCCGCCGTTACCAAAGACGGCGGCGCCTCGTGGAAGTTGTCGATGCCGTGCGGCGGGACGACGATCAACGCCGCGAGCTATGTTTCCGACAAGCGGATCGTGGCCGTCGGCGCATCGGGTTGTGTCGCCGTGAGCCGTGATCGCGGCGACACTTGGGAACGCGTCAACGTTTACAGCCAATCAGAGTTTCTCTCGCTCAATTTCGCGGATGAGAAGAACGGTTCGATGTCCGATTCGAAAGGACTCGTCTGGCTTACCGGCGACGGGGGCACGACCTGGTTGCCGTTCAACGTCCGGACGAACCCGAAACTCGTTTCGATCTTCTTCGCCGACCGCTTCACGGGTTGGGCCGCCGGCGACAACGGACTGATCCTGCGCACCGACGACGGCGGATTCTCCTGGCAGCGACTGACCGGCGGCGGCCGTGAGGACATCAACGATCTACTGTTTTTCGACAACGAACTCGGCGTTGCCGTCGGTTCGCGCGGCCGGATCCTGATCACCAACGATTCCGGCCGCGACTGGTTGCCGGTTTATTCCGGCGTTCCGGCGAATCTCAATGCGGTCAGTTTCGTGACCGACGAACGCGGTTGGATCGTCGGCGACAAGGGCACGGTACTGCGCACGATCAGCGGCGGTTCGAGTTGGGGGCCGGGCGTTTCCGGGACGACGGAGGATCTCTTCGGCGTCAGTTTCGTCAACGAAGTTCTGGGGATCGCCGTTGGTGGAAACGGGACGATAATCCGAACCGACAAAGCGGGCGCGTACTGGGTGCCGGTTGAATCGGGATCCCAAAACTGGCTCGAAGACGTGAAGTTTCTCGACGAGAAGCGCGCGGTCGCGGTCGGCGACAAGGGAACCGTGATCGTCAGCGACGACGGCGGATTCACCTGGCGCCGGATTAAGACGAATTTGAGGGAGAATCTTTACGCAGTGTCGTTCTACGATACGAAGATCGGATTCGCGGTCGGCACAAACGGGACCATAATTCGGACCGAAGACGGCGGCGAAACGTGGATCGACCAGGAATCGCCAACGAAACGCAATCTTTTCGCGGTGTTCGCATACGGCAAGAACGCGGCGATCGCGGTCGGCGAGATCGGAACAGTCCTGCGCAGCGAAGACGCCGGGCGAACCTGGGAAACTCAGACGAACGTCACGAGCAACGTCCTGCAGGCCGTCGTCTACCTCGGCGGCACGGACCTCTGGGTCGCCGGCCGCGGCGGCGCGATCCTGAAACGCACGCAGGCAATGGAAACGATCAAAACCGTCGGCGCCCCGAAACTCCCGCCGGCGCTAAGAATGAGCTCAGGCCGAAAATCAAAGCCGCGCCAGCCGTCGATCACCATCACCGACGACGGCGACATCCCGTCAGCGGTAAAACCGATTCTGAAAGATCAATAGCAAATGCAGAAACGCGCACGAAGTGAGCGTGCAGAATCGCGCTCGGAGTAAGCGTACCTTCAAATCGTGCATACGCGCAACGCGAGCGGGTCGCCTCGGGAGTCCGGTACCCTCAAGGCCACGCACGCTTACTTCGTGCGCGTTTCTGCATTGATCACGCTGATCCATTCGCCCATCGGCTCGATCTTTGGATCGGCGCAGCCGAGATTTAGAAGTGCTTCGCGAATCGCGGGTTCCTGCTCGACGAGGATTCCCGAGAGGATCAAGAGGCGCCGCGCTTTGGATACGAGAATAGGGAGCATTGGGACGATCACGTCGAGCGTGACGTTGGCGCATACTACGTCGAATTCGGGTGTCTCGTCCGTGATCGAACCGACGTACGATTCGATTTCCGGCGTGTTGTTCAACCCGGCGTTTTCGATCGCGATCTTGATCGAATCCTCGTCCGTGTCACAGGCGAGAATTCGAACCGGCGATTCGTTGAGTTTCGAAACGGCGATCGCGAGGATTCCGGTGCCGGTGCCAACGTCCAAAAACGATTCGCCGGGGCGGTAATTCTCCTCGATGGCTTTCAAACAAAGGCGCGTCGTTTCGTGCGTCCCGGTGCCGAATGCCATCGACGGTTCGATGCGAATGACGATTTTCCCGGATTCCTCAACCGTTTCCCAGGTCGGCGCGATCACGAATCGCGCGGTTTCGGTCGGTTTCCAGTGCTTTTTCCATTCGGCGAGCCAGTCCTGATCCTTGACCTCGCGCCAGCCGTGGATGTGCGCGGAGTCCTTGTCGAGCGCGTAGATCGCGATCGCCCCGGCGAGTTCCGATTCGATCGCCGCGTCGGTCGGCTTTTCGTTGAAATACCCGACGACCTTCAGTATGTCATTGCGGTTCGGTCCCAGATTGTTGATTTCGGTGCCGAGCGCGTCAAGCGAATTGAGCGCGAACTCGACCGCCTCGGCCGCCTCGGGCAGCGCCGCGAAATCGAGAGCAAACCACTGTTTCGGTGTGTTATTCATTGGTTAACGGTTGACCGCATTTCAGATTCCAGGAATTCCAGATTCCAGAAATTCCAAGTATTTCGGATTCTGGATTCCAGAATTCCAAGGGTTCCAGACCGGGAATCCCGAATCGCGTTGCAATCGCGTCGAGTCGGTACCATCTGCGGTAGCGGATGGTTGGTTGCGGCACTCCCGGACCGAAGTATTGATACCAACCTATCTTCAACCATCCGCTACCGCAGATAGTACCGACTCGTCCCGGCCCCGAATACAAAGAACCCGCGGGTCTTTCAAAGCTCCCGAATCTGGAATTTGGAACCTGGAATCCCAAATCCCAAATCGCAAATCGCAAATCGCAAATCCCAAATCACTCCCTGATTCCGATCTCGTCGAGCCGGCGTTCCTGATTGCGCCAGTCTTCGACGACTTTGACGAAGAGCTTCAAGTAGACCTGCTTGCCGAGGAACTTCTCGATATCGACGCGCGCCCGGGTGCCGATATCGCGGATCTTCGCGCCCTGCTTGCCGATTATGATGCTTTTTTGCGACGGGCGTTCGACATAGATCGCGCAGAAGATCTTCGGGATATTCGGGTTTGATTCGTCGAACATTTCGGTCACGACCGCCGTCACGTAAGGGATCTCCTCGCCGGTCGAGGAGAGTATCTTTTCACGAACCATCTCGGCGACGATCGCGCGGACCGGCTGATCCGTCATCTCGTCGGCGTCGAAGATCGCCTCGCCCGCGGGCAGATTCCTGATGATCTCGTCGAGAATGAGCTCCGCCGAGTCGCCTTTGAGCGCCGATATCGGGACGATCGCGGCGAATTCGTGTTCCGCCGAGTATTTTTCGATCAGCGGCAAGAGCTCGGCCTTGTCCTTGATCTTGTCGATCTTGTTGAGCACCAGAATCGCCTTTTTGCCCGATTCCTTGACGAGATCGAGCACGAATTTGTCGCCGTTTCCGGTCGAGACGCTCGCATCGCGCATCAGCACCAGCAGATCGACCGAGAGAATCGCGTCGTGAACGGCCGACATCATTCGCCGATTGAGCAAATATCCCGGCTTATGGACGCCCGGTGTGTCAACGAACACGACCTGGCCGGCGTCTCGTGTGACGATTCCTTGAATCCGGTATCGGGTCGTTTGCGGTTTGTTCGAAACGGCGGCGATCTTTTCGCCGACGAGCCGGTTGAGAATGGTCGACTTTCCGGCGTTGGGGCGGCCGATCAGGGCAACGTAACCGCTGCGGAAATCAGTTATGGAAGCCGGTTCAGCCTCGGGATTTTCGTTCGTTATCATCTGACTTTTACTTGAATTTCCTTTTTTCCGCAGGCGGCCTGCAGAGTGACGGTGAAAGCGCCGGTTTTCTCGCTGATGGATTTGATTACGAAAAACGCACGTTTGGAACTAAATCCGATGGCGCGGTCCGACGCCACCTCGACATCGGCGGCGCTGCTTGAGACCGCCGTGATCAGCGCCGGATCGTTGGTGTCATCGTCAAAACCTGCAAGGACGCCGAGGCTGCCGCCGCCGGCGACTATCGAGATCACGTCTTGACTGACGATGATCGTACACGGCGTGATCGCGGGATCGGATGAGACAAGGCGCGGCCTTGTCTCGCCGGACAAATCCTTCGGGTCGGTTTCCGAAACTCGATTGACGGCTACGTTCTCAGGTGACGGCTCGGTTCTTTCAGGAGTCGGATCGATCTTCGGTTCAACCGCGGGTGTCGAATCCGTTTTCGGCTCGACTCTCGGCGTCGATTCGGTCTTCGGTTCGGCGGTTGGGGTCGGCTCGACTGTCGGGGTCGATTCCGTTTTCGGTTGATCGGTCTTGCCGACCGTGATGATGATCGGGTCGAAAAGAGGTTTCGGGGTCGGCGTCGGTGTCGGCGGCAACGGTTCAGCTTCGACCGGTTTCTCGACGGTCCTGACCGGAACGTCGGAGCGTGTGTCCGTCTCGACCTTCGGTGTCGGAGTTGCTGTCGGTTCGACGGTCGGCGTGACTTCCGGTGTCGGCGTTGCTGTCGGTTCGACGGTCGGCGCGACTTCCGGCGTCGGCGTCGCTGTCGGTTCGACGGTCGGAGCGGGTTCCGGCGTCTGTGGTCGAGGTCGGCGTGACTTCCGGCGTCGGCGTCGCTGTCGGTTCGACGGTCGGCGCGGGTTCCGGCGTCGGCGTTGCTGTCGGTTCGACGGTCGGCGCGACTTCCGGCGTCGGCGTCGCTGTCGGTTCGACGGTCGGAGCGGGTTCCGGCGTCGGCGTTGCTGTCGGTTCGACGGTCGGCGGGACTTCCGGCGTCGGCGTCGCTGTCGGTTCGACGGTCGGCGCGGCTTCCGGCGTCGGCGTCGGAACCGAAACCGGAACGCTTTCCGGCGTCGGAGTTGCAGTCGGGCCGAGAAGCAGATCCTGCGGCAGCTTCACTTCAGGTGTCGGCGTTGTCTCGACCTTCGCTACCGTTTCGGCAAACGGATCAGGTCCGATGCGCGCGTCGAGGCCGTCGATCGTGCCGTTGACCTTGGTCCAAAGCTCCGCCAACGCGGCGCGCTGTTCTTTGCTGGGCTGATCAGTGTCATATGCCTTGATGTAAGACTCGAGGGCCAAAGCGTCCTTGCCGTCTGCGAGATAAGCCTCGCCGAGGCGCCGCAGGCTCGACCTCCACCAAGTGCTTTTTTCCGGCAAGACCGTCAGCGCGCGTTTCAGCCGAACGATCGCCTGCCCGGCATCTTCTTGAACCAAATACGCAGCGCCGGCCGTCTCTTCGATGCGCCCGCGGAGGATCGAGGAGAGTTTCGGCCGCGGCAGTTCATTGACCGAAACCAGTTGCGAGCGCGCGATGAAATACTGCCGGCTGTCGTAAAGTTCGTCCGCCAAAACGGCCGCCGAAGGGTTCGGAACATCGAGTGCGGCATCGACCGTCCCGATCGCGGACTGCATCAGTTCAAGAACTTTCGGCAGCGCCGTCTTTTTATTCAATAGCCGGGTTGCCGCATAAAGTTGGCGATGAAGCCGGAAATTGTCGGAACCGCTGACGAATTCATCGACCGATCTCACCAGTTCAGAATCGGTTGCGTCCGGTCTTTCAAGTGTTTGGTAAAAGCCGAGCAGCGATTTGAGTTTTCCGGCCGTTTCGGTGTTATCGGCGGCCTCTTTTGTAAAGATAACCGAACGCCGTTCCAGCGACAGCAAGTCGGTGAACGATCTCGCGTCCGCCAGTATCCGGTTGCCGAGATAGGTTTCAATAAGTCCGTCTTTGTTGACGGCGAAGTTGCGTTTCAACGTTTCCGCGGCCTCGCGAAAGAAACCGGCCGCGATTCGGGCCGACGCCAGTTCGTAATCGAGCGTCGGGAGGTCGCCGTATTGACGTGCAACGAGCAGCACGCGTTCGGCGTCGAGAGGCTTCTTCTCGATCATCAGTCCGCGCGCCTCGGCAATGTATGCCCAGACGCTGGTCGGATCGGCCGCGAGCGCCATTTTCGAGTAGATCGATGTTTTTTCAGCGTCTCCCGCGGACGCGTACCAGTACGCGACGCCGGTTAGCAGAACCGGATTGTTCGGCGTTTTTTCGAGCGCCGCCGCGAGTTCGGTTTCGGCCTCGGCGCGTTTGCCGCTCTCAAAAAGGGCGAGAACAATTCCGGACCGAGCCGCCGAGTTCTCAGCGTCGAACGCAAGCATTTCGCGGTAGATCGCGACCGCTTCATCGGCTTTCCCAAGCGCCCGTTTCATTTCGGCAAGATTTTGCCGCGTCAGAGGCGAAACGCTGTTCAGTTCGAGCGCCTTCGCGTACGAGGCGGCAGCGTCTTCGAGCCGGAAGTTCATCTTGTAGGCAACGGCGAGCGTTTGGTGACCGACGGCCGATTGCGGGTCGAGCGCCACCGATTTCTCGGCGAGCCTGATGGCTTCAGTGCCGTACTGAACCGAGACGTAGAATTTGGCAAGGTCCAGAAGCTGCGACGGATTCGAACCGACCTTCTCCTCGATGAGTTTGACGATATCGAATGCCGGCGCCCGCTGCTCGCGGGAATAGAGGCTGAGCGGAAAACCGAGGATGACCTTCGCAAAGAGTTCGTCCGGAACCGGCGTCGGAGCGTCGTTCACGGCGAGCGTGAACAGCGCGGCGGCCGTCGCTGTGTCGCCGGCGACCAACTTCTCTTCGGCGAGAACCGCCCGCGCGCTGACGATCAGTCCGCGCGCTCTGGCAATCTCGGTCGATTGCGGAAAGTTCTCGATGAACAAAGTAAACGCCTTGATGCGTTCGGCGGCGTTCGCAAGGGCTTTCGCTTTTTCGAATTCTTCGGCTTCGGTTCCGGGCGTCCGAACCGCAACCGGAGTCGGTTTCGGGGTTTTCTTCGGAGTCGGTCTCGGTTTCTGGCCAAAAACGGTGAGCGCGAAAGCGGCAATGAGAAATATGATTGCGAACTTTTTCATAACTGCGCGTCGAATCGATCCATTGCGATAGCCGCCGCTCCGCTGCCGTTCAACGTTTGATGTTTCAAGATAATACCACGAAAATTGCAAAACCGCCGTTGCGGACTGTATGCTTCAAAACGATGGACGAACTTGATGACGTTTGGCAAGAACTGCTTTTCGAGGCCGCGCGGAGCAACTCGGCGCGCGGACATTTCGCCGATTTTCTCGCCGTCAAAGCCGCCAATGACAGAATTCGCGAACGCGCCGTCGAGCAACTCTTCGCCGCGTTCGAACGGATCGCCGGCCACGCCAATCGGAGCAATGCCGGGATCGAGATCGAAACCAAAGATCCGCATCGCTTCACTTTCGAAAAGGCTTCGGTTTCCGGGGCTTCGATCAAGTTTCGTCAAGGAGTGAGATGTCTGACCGTCGAAGCGGGTTGGACGCGGACTCCGAATGACGGATTTATGCGCGGCAATGCCCTTGCGGTCGCGCGCATCACCCATTTTGGGATGCCGCGAGCCGACAACTGCCTGAAACTTTTGAAATTCGAAGAAAAGGTCGGTTGGTTCAAGATAGATGCCGACGAAATGAGGGTTTCGGTCGAACTCGAGGATTTGATCGGGCATTTCCGGACATTTCTGGGCTGATTTGAAAGTGCACGGCGTTTTCGCGCCGCCACCCGGTCCGGATCTTGAGGCCACACGTCCCGGCAAAGCCGCGGGATTCGAAAAGTTGCACGGCGTTTGATAATATGTGATATTCAAATCAGCATTAATGCAGGGAGATATTTTCATAGGTGAAAGCAGAACTCGAGAAACTGGTCGAACTACAACTTACCGATTCCAACATCCGCCGGTTGAAGAAAACAATCGAATCCGCAGACGAAAGGCGTGCCGCGATCGAACAGGAGTTCGAACAGCACGCCTCTTCTATTCGGGAGATTCAATATCGCCACGACCAGACGAAGGCCGAACGCGCCGAGATTGAAAAAGAGATCGTTGAGAACAAAACTTATCTTGAACGCGCCGAACGCAATCTGAAGCATTCGCAGAATCAGAAGGAATACGAAACGGCGATGCGCGAAACGGATGCGCTGGCAAAACAGATCGCGGCCTTTGAAACTCAGTTGATCGAGAAAATGGCGGCGATCGAAGAGATCGAGAAAGTTCTGGCTGAACGCGCCGACGAGATAGATTCCCTCGAATCGAAACGCGTACAGGCGCTCGCGGAATTTGACGCGGACGTTGCCAAGGCGAAAAAGGAACTGGCCGGCGTTGAGGGCAAACGCGGCGGTGTTTTCAAGACTCTGCCGAAGAACCTGGCGACCGTTTATGACCGCCTTGTTCAACGCAGCCGCGACGGAATCGCGGTCGCCGAGGTGGTTAACGGTTCGTGCAGCGCTTGCTTTATGTCGCTCCGTCCGCAGGTCCAAATGGAAGTTCGCCGCGGCGACCAGATCATCGAGTGCGAGAGTTGCACCCGAATCCTCTACATCGTTTCGAAAGACTCACAGGCGGCCTAAGGCCAAACTACTTGCTCCATTCATCGGCGATGTGCGCGTCGACCTTAATCGGGACGCGCGAGACGTAAGTTGCCCCGGCTTCGAGCATCACCGCTTCGAGCATTGTTTTCGCTGATTCGGCGTCGGACGCGTCGCATTCGACCAGAATCTCATCGTGAACGATGTTGACGAGCATCGCGCTCGTGCCACGCATCTTTTCGTGGAGCAAATGAAGCGCGCGTTTGAGGATGTCAGCCGACGTTCCCTGGATCGGAAAATTCTTGCCGTTGCGCTGTGCACCTGCTACCGCCTGCCGATCGTTCTCATCAAATCTAAACCGGTACATCCGGCCCGATCCGGTTCTTGAAATGCGTTCGTGAACCGCCTTGCGCGCGGCTTCCCGCAGCCAACCGTCCAGTCCCCGATACGTCGAAAAGTATCGTCGCAACGTGTCTTCGGCCTCCGTTTGCGTCAATCCCGTCATTGACGCGAAACGCGAAGCGCCGATCCCGTACACGACCCCGAAATTCAGGCGTTTTGCGAACGAACGCTGATCGGGCGTCACTTCCTCCGCCGGAACGTTGAAAACCTGCGATGCGGTTATTTTGTGGAAATCCGCGCCGGACTCGAACGCGCTGATGAAGTTCTCGTCGCCCGAGAAATCGGCGAGGATTCGCAACTCGATCTGTGAATAATCCGCAATGATGAGTTTTCTGCCGTCCGGCGCGCGAAAACAACGGCGGTATTCTTCTTCGTGCGGAATTTGCTGGACGTTGGGTTTCGAACTGGAGAATCGTCCCGACGGCGCTCCGATCTGTCGGAAATCCGAATGGATCCGCGCGGTTCCCGGATTGATGAACTCCAGAATATTCTCACCAAAGCTCGATACGGCCTTCGCCGCCCCGCGGTATTCGAGAAGCTTCGCGACCACCGGATACTTGTGCGCAAGCGGTTCGAGTTGCCATTGCCGCGTTGAATCTGGAACCGGAACACCGAGGTTTTTGAGCGCGTCCAAAACCTGCGCCTGCGAATCGAGATTGATCTCGGCAACGCCGAAGAGCGAGGCCTGCGCGACGCCGGCCGACAACATCTGCTGAAGTTCCGCCGCGATGACCGCCAGTTGTTTCTTTACTCTCTCGAGCTGCTCCCGCCAGCGTCCCTGATCGATGTAGAATCCGTTCAGCTCCATCGCCGCGATCGGCATCACGCAATCGAACTCGAGTTTCGCCGCGTTGATGAGTTCGTCCTGTTTAAGCCGTTCGACGATCCGTTCGCGGAGCGCGATCATCACCGCCGCGTCCTTGGCTGCATACTGGATCTGCGACGGGCTCAGTTCGGCGGCGCTCCAGTCCGAGACTTGCTCGGACTTGTCGACCTCGATTCCGAGAAAAAACGCAGCAACCTCGGCGAGGTTGTGGCGCCGGTCCTGGTCGCCGGCGGCGATCAGCTGGCTCGCGAGCATCGTGTCAAAAATGCCGTTGAGATCGGTTCCGAGGTGATGTTTGATCCATTTGGCGTCGAACTTCGCGTTGTGCGCGATCTTGATCGGCCGCGGTGCAAAAAGCAGGTCCCGGAGCGGCTTGAGTTCCGCGAGTGAGCGCAAGTTCCCCAGTTTCGAAAACGGTTTGATATCGATAACGAAAGTGTTCTTGCCGCTGCTGAGCTGAACGAGGCGCAGATCTCCGTCGAACGGATCAAGCTCGGTGGTTTCCGTATCGAATCCGAGAAAGTCCTCGCCGGCAAGTTCGGCACAGGCGTTGGCGACGCCTTCGGCATCGGTGATGAGCTGAAAATAGATTTCCATTCGACTTAGATTCTAAGTCGGAACGCCGGAGGAATTCCAATAAGAGATTCAAGATTCCGGAGATTCAAGATTCCGGAGATTCAAGATTCAAGAGATTCCAGATTCCAAGAATTCCAGAGATTCCAGATTCCAAGAATTCCAGGGATTCCAAGAATTCCAGATTCCAGAGATTCCAGGGATTCCAGAGATTCCAGAGATTCCAGGGATTCCAGAGATTCCAAGAATTCCAAGATTCCAAAGATTCCAAAGATTCCAAGATTCCAAAGATTCCAAGATTCCGAAGATTCCAGAGATTCCAGGAATCCCTGGAATTTCTGGAATCTCTGGAATCTCTGGAATTCCTGGAATATCTGGAATATCTGGAATCTCTGGAATCTGGAATTCTTGGAATCCCTGGAATTCTTGGAACTGGAATCTCTGGAATCTGGAATCTATGGAATTTCTGGAATCTATGGAATTTCTGGAATCTCTGGAATCTCCTCAATCCAAAATCAACCTCAACCTCCAACGTGGACGCTCGGGCGGAGTTCGGGATCCGACTCGGCTTGGCGGAGGATCTCGCGGGTGACCGGAGCGGTGTCGCCCTCACCGAAGAGCACAAAGCGTATCAGGTACATAATCGGATTGCCCTCGCTCCAGCCGAAATAAACGTGCGGGATCTTTCCGGTCTCGTCGCGAAGATGCATCAGCAGCGCCGCGATCGCGTTCGGGACGGCCGGGGCCTGGGTTCTCAGCACCTTGTAACCGTCGATGTCGAAGCCGCGAATCTTCAGTTTGCCCTTGAATTCGGACGCATCGCCGGTCTCGATCTCGTAAAAGACAACCGGATCGGTCGACGGAATATGGTTGTCGATGCGTTTTTCGTGTTCCTTGAATCGATATTCCGCGACGTCTCCCTTCTCACGCCGGTTGGTGACAATCCGTATCTCCTCATCCTTCAGCTCGTTGAGGAACTCCGTGGCTTTTTCATCAAATTCGATATGGTCGACACGTATCTCTGTCGAACGCAACGCGCGCGAAATGAACGAAGACGCGATGATCGCGAAGATGAAGAACGATGCGATCTTGATGCCGTCCGGGCGTTCGATGATATTCGTGATCGTCGTGTAAACAAAAACGGTGGAGATTGTCGCAAAGGCCCATTTCCAGCCGCTCTTGCGGTTCCAGGCGGAGATCGTCACGGCGACGGCCGCTGACGACATCAGGACCAAAACGCCGGTTGCGTAGGCGCCGCCCTGGGCGTCGACGTCCGCTTGAAAAAGGATCGTCACGCCGAAGCAAAGTACCGTGAAGACGACCGTCAACGGGCGTGTCGCGCGGGCCCATTCGGGTGCCATTCCGTATCGCGGTAGATAGCGCGGAACGATATTGAGCAGACCGGCCATTGCCGAAGCGCCGGCGAACCAAAGGATCAGGATCGTCGAAATGTCGTAGATCGTGCCGAAAACGTTGCCGATCGTCGGCGAGAATATCTCGCCGAACTTATCGTGGGCGATGTATGCGAGCGCGCGGCCGTTCGCTTTGCCCTTTTCGAGTCCGCAGGCGCACGCGGGAAGGTTTTCGAGTTCGTGGATGCGACTCGTATCGTCGCACGACACCTGCGGGCAAAACTCCCGTGCCGGAATCAAAACGCTCGTCACGAAACTGCTCGCAATCAGCATAAAACTCATAATCAGAGCTGCGGTCGCGAGCAGTTTGCGGGTGTTTCCGATCCGGTTCTCACGCTTGACCAACGGCATCACGGCGACGCCCGTTTCAAATCCCGAGAGACCGAGTGCGAGTTTTGGAAAGACAAGCAGAGCGAAACCGATGAGAAGAAAGACGTTTCCTCCGGCGCCGCGATAGCTGAACAAGGCCTCTTTCCAATTTCCGAGAAGTTCCGGATGTGTGAGAAGTTCGTACCAGCCGACTCCGACGACGATAAGATTGAGAAACAGATAGACCGCGACGAGTATGACGGCGATTCCGATAGCTTCGTGGAATCCCCGTAGGAAGACCGCGCCCAGAACCGCGATTAGGACGAGAGTCAGCCACACCGGGTGTTCGAGAATGTGGAGTTGGCCTTGAACAAATGGATTTTCAAGGATATGAGCCGTCGCGTCGGCCGCGGACAGCGTGATCGTGATAACGAAGTCCGTCGCGACGAATCCGAGAAGAACCAAAACGAAGAGTTTTCCCTTCCAACGCGACAAGAGTTGTTCGAGCATCGCGATCGAGCCCTCGCCGTGCGGACTTTCCTTGGCGACTCGGCTGTAAATGGGAAGCGCGCCGAAGAGGGTAAGCAGAACCAGGATCATCGTCGCGATCGGCGACAACGCGCCCGCCGCGATGAAGGCGATTCCGGGTTGGTAACCGAGCGTTGAGAAGTAGTCGACGCCCGTCAAGCACATCACTTTCCACCACGAATGCTGTTGGTGGTGGCCCTCTTTTTCGTGCGGGCCCTCGATTTCTTCGACGCCGTCAAACAGCCAGCGTTTGAAACGGTTCCTTGAGGTTCGTTTAAGGGATTGCATTTGTTTCCGGGTTCTACAGAGCCGCCTTATCGAGCAAGTGCGAGCCGATCAGAAGCAACGGTATCGACGCGACGAGGAGTCCGCTGCCGACTCCGTTCAACGCGTGATCGTCGGTGACCAGCGAATGTATTAGAAAGAGAATGAGGCCAATCAGCGGACATAAGAATCCGAGACTCATAAAGACGGTCGCCAATGTTCGATAGACCAAAACGCGCTTCTCTGCGTTGGAGCCGGTTGTTTCGGCGTCAGTGTTTATTTTGTCGATTGCTTCAGCCATTAAGACAATCGTACGAAACAAACCGTAAAGGGCGGCTAAAGAAGTTATAAAAAGTTCGTAAAGAAAGCGAACGGGCGAGGTATTCCGGATTCCAAGATTCCGGATTCCAAGATTCCGGATTCCAGATTCCAAGATTCCGGATTCCGGGATTCCAGATTCCAGATTCCAAATTGATTCCAGATTCCAGATTCCAGGATTCCAGGATTCCAGGATTCCAGAATTCCAGAATTCCGGGATCCCGGGATTCCAGGATTCCAGAATTCGAAGATTTCGAAGATCCCAGATCTGGAATTTGGAATTTGGAATTTGGAATTCGGAATCTTCGAATCTCAATCTTAATCTTGGAATCCAAAATCCAAAATCCAAAATCGAATGTCTTATTTGCCGTTGGGCATAAACCGATAGCCGACCCACGGTTCGGTGATGATGTATTGCGGTTTTGCTGGATTCGGCTCGATCTTTTTCCGCAGGTTGCCGAGAAAGACACGCAGATACTCCGGCTGTTCAGCTGAATTCGCTCCCCAGACGGCGACCAGAATCGCGCGGTGCGTTAGTATTTTGCCGTCGTTGCGAACGAGGAAACTCAAAAGTTCGAACTCCTTTGGCGTGAGATGAATCTCTTCGCCCCGGACGAAGGCGCGGTAACCGGTGAGGTCGACCGCGAAGTCGCCAACCTCGATCGTGCTCTGCTCGTCACTCTCGTCCGGCGCGCGGCGGAGCGCGGCCCGGACCCGCGCGAGAAGCTCTTCGGTCCCGAAGGGTTTGGTAATGTAGTCGTCCGCGCCGGCGTCAAGCGCTTCGACCTTGATCCGCTCCTCGCCGCGGACCGAAAGGACGATGACCGGAACCTTCGAACTTCGACGGATCTCACGGCAGAGACGGAGGCCGTCCATTACCGGCATCGACAGATCGGTGATCACAAGATCCGGTCGGAAGTCGGCAAAAAGGTCGAGCGCCGACTCGCCGTCAGAAGCGACGCGGACATCGTAGCGGTGCGCCTGCAGAATTCTCTTCAACACGCGCGTGATCTGAAATTCGTCATCGACGACGAGGATCTTTCGGGCTTCGCTCATATTCTTGCATCGACCGGAACTTCAAAGACGAACCTCGTCGTAAACTCGTTCGCACCGTCCTCTACCCGTATCGTTCCGCCCTGCGATTCGACGATCCCGCGGGCGATCGCAAGTCCGAGTCCGAGGCCGCTCCCGGTCGTATGGACATCGTGTGTTTCGATCCGGAAGAACTTGCCGAAGATCTTTTCGCGCAATTCCGGGGCGACCCCGCGGCCCTGGTCTTCGACCGAAAACTCTACCGCGCCGTTGGACATGCGCGCCGCGGCGCGTATCTTTGAACCCTTCGGCGAGTAATTCATCGCGTTGTCGAGCAATGTGTAAGCGACCTCCGTCATCGAGTGCGCGTCGACGTTGACGGGCGGGAGATCGGCCTCGAGTTCGATGCGAAAATCGTATTCTTCGAGACGTCCGCGAGCCCGATTCGCCGCGTGGCCGAGGATCTCTTCGGCCGAACTCGGCGTTTTCCGGAGGTGCATCGCATTTGCCTCGATCTTGGCGATTCCGACGATGCCTTCAATGAATTCGTTAAGTCGGTCGGTCTCTTCATCGATGATCTCAAGGAATTCCTTGCGGCCTTCGTTGTCCAGAATTCGGCTGCGGCGGTCGTCGAGCAATGTCGTGATCGAAGCTTTGATCGACGTCAAAGGCGTTCGCAGGTCGTGCGTCACGGCATCGAGAAGCGAGCTTTTAAGCTGCTCGCTTTGCCGCAGAGCCTCGGCGTGGCTCGCTTTTTCGAACGCCGTCCGGAGTTCGCCATAAAGTCGCTCGATCTCGACCTTTCCGCGCTCGGCCTCGTCCGCCCTGCGACGCGCATAGGCCGAGAGCTCGCCGGCAATCATCGCGGTCAGCGTGAACGTCGCCCAAGCGACGAGATTGCTCGTATCCGCGACATGCCAAGTCAGAAACGGTGGAAGAAAGAAATAGTTGTAAGACAGCATTGCCGCGAATGATGCCAACAGCGCCGGATTGCGCCCAAAAAAGGTCGCGGTAAAAAGGACGACCAAGAGAAAGACGAGAGCGACGGTGGTCGGGCCGATCTGCGCGTTGACCGGGCGGAGCGACAGTGTCAGTCCGAGGATCAGCAGCAACGGGACCACAAAACGCGTCCGGGATCTGGTTCCAAAAACACTCATTTCAGGCAGCCTGTTCATTTTAGTTTTTGTCGCGTCCATAAACAAATCGGACGATTCTCCGAAGTTTCGATTTACCAATCCGCGAAATTTGTTTATACTAACGTCAGTTTGCCGGACGTCTTGCGGTCAACGATCGCTAAATCGAAGCAAACAAAAGGATTGAATACAGTTTGTTGGTTTTACAGAATTCGGCGGGTTGAGCATCTTCGAAATATTTTGCTCCCGGCCTGAAAGCGAAAACGAAATCGTTATCGGCTTTCACGTAAAAGTTTCCTTCGTGAAAAACTCAAATTTCTTTGTTTTGGACGATCTTCGATCATCCGAAAAACAATCGAAAACTAATCGAATCCCGGGATGCTGATCTTAGCGTCACGGGTCGACGACTGTCCGCTTTCCTTCCGTTCGAACTTCCGGCATCAATCCCAAATTGTGAGGAATTATGGCCAAAGAAATGATCATCAGCGTCAATGGACGCGAAAAAAAGATCGCGATTCTCGATAACGGTAAAGTCACTGAATTTTACATCGAGCGCGGCGAAGAGAATTCCGGCGTTGTCGGAAACATCTACAAAGGACGCGTACAGCGCGTTTTGCCCGGAATGCAGTCGGCATTCGTCGAGATCGGTCTCGAGCGCGACGCATTCCTTTACGTTTCGGACTTTTTCGACGAAGAAGAAGAGATCGAACGGATCATAATGGAAAAGGGCAAGAAGGGTTCGCCCGAAGATGCGCGTCGCGAAGCGAATGACCGCATCGAGCGCGCACGCATCGAGCGCGAGAAGGAGATGGAATCGGTTCAGGAGATCGTCGAGCCGATGGCTGAGACCGGCGACATCGAAATTTTGGATGACGAGCCGATTTTTGACCGCATCGTTGACAGCAGGGAAGTTGAAACCGTTGCGGCCGACCAGGACGATGACGAGCAGGCCGACGGGCGACCGAAGCAACGACGCAATCGGCGCGACCGCAAACGTGAAAAACGGATGCAGGAAGCAACCGAAGCCGGTCAAAGTTTGCCTGAACTGATGCAGGACGCAGGCGATTCCAATTTTGAGCGCATTGTCGATGACGAATTCACCGGCGAAATGTTCAAGGACGCGTATCGTCAGGAATCGATCGTCGATACGGTTCGCGCGATCGAGTTCGAAATGGAAGGCGCTTCCGAAGTGGAAGTAGGCTCGTTGCTCGCGTCGGTCAGGAAAGAAGAGAGCGGATTCGAGCGCATTGCCGATGACGACGAAATTGAAACGGCCGCCGAGGCAAAACCGGCTAAGGGGCGTCGCGGAAAGCCGGCCGCCAAAGCGAAGAAGGAAAACGCGCCCGCCGAAGTCGAAGCGGTTGAAGCCGAACCGGTGGCCGAGGCCGAACCGGCGAAGAAAGCGTCGCGCGGACGACGCGGCGGCGCCTCCAAGGGCAAGTCGGCCGAAGCCGAAGCGCCGGTCGCCGAAACGGTCGCTGAGGCCGCGGACGAAAAGCCTGCAAAGGGCAAGAAACCGGCGGCCGGACGAGGCAAGAAAGGAAAACTCGCGGATGCCGAAGCAAGCGTCAAGGAATCCGCCGAGCGTGAGGAAATGACGGTTCGTCGCGGTGGACGCGGGGGACGCGGACGGCGCGGCGGTCAGGGACGCAACGGCGGCGTCGGCGGTACCGGACAACCGCAGGAACGCTATGAGGGATCCGAAATGAACGAGGTCGTAACGGCTGAGACCGAGATCGCGGCGGCGGACTTCGTGCCGACGGAGAAGCCGGCGCGCCGGGATAGCCGGGAAGGGCGCGACAATCGGGAAGGTCGCGACAGCCGCGGCGGACGCGACGGTCGCGGACGCGACCGGCAACAGCCGACGATCACCGATCTGCTTCGCGAGGGCCAGGAAATTCTGGTTCAGATCGCGAAAGAACCTATTGCCCGAAAGGGAGCGCGCATCACTTCGCACATCGCGCTTCCGGGAAGATTTTTGGTTTATATGCCGACGATCGAGCACTTGGGCGTTTCGCGCAAGATCGAATCGGCGAGCGAGCGCGCTCGGCTTCGAACGCTGATTCAGACGATCCGCAAAGAAGAGCAGGTTCCGTCGGGAGGTTTCATCGTTCGCACGGCTGGCGTCGGGATCACCGATGATGATCTAAAACAGGACGCGCGTTACTTGGTGCGCACCTGGCTCGACATCAAGAAACAAGCAGAAAAGGCGAAATCGCCCGCGCTTGTTCATCAGGATCTCGATATCATTCAACGCCTTCTCCGCGATCAATTGTCTGACGACTTTGCCGCGATCCGCGTCGATTCGGAAGAGGAATATCTCCGGATCGTCGAATTCATCAACCGCATTCAGCCGCGTCTTGTGAGCCGCGTCAAACTCTATACTCGCGAGGACCCGATCCTCGAAGCGTTCGGAGTCCAGGAAGAGATCGACAAGGCGCTGAAACCGCGCGTATGGCTGCGTTCGGGCGGCTATCTTGTTATCAACCAGACCGAAGCGCTGGTCGCGATCGACGTCAACACCGGCAAATTCGTCGGCAAGGGCAACGCGCGGCTCGAGGACACGATCACGAAGACGAATATGGAGGCGGTCGAGGAGATCGCGCGCCAGATTCGTCTGCGCGACCTCGGCGGAATCATCGTGCTCGATCTGATCGATATGGAAGACCGGCGTAATCGTCACAAGGTGATGGGAGCGCTTCAGGACCATCTGCAGAGCGACAAGTCGCCGACGAAGGTGCTGTCGTTCAACGATTTCGGCCTGATCATTATGACCCGCAAACGCGTCAAACAGTCGCTCGAACGGACGATGTGCGCACCGTGCGAATACTGTCAGGGCGCGGGCTGGGTAAAATCACCGACGACGATTTGCTATGAACTGCTGGAGGAAGCACGCCGTTTGTCGAGAACGAACGACGATGTCAAGCAAACGACACTCCGCGTCAATCCGGAAGTCGCCCAAGCGCTCCGCGGATCGGAGAAGGAAGTTCTCGAAGAGATCGAAGCCTACCTTGGACCGGTCGACGTCACAAGCGACAAAACGGTCCACCAGGAACAATTCGATTTCGCGTTTGTTTAGTTCGCAAGAGTAACGCGTTCAAGCGCGACCCGTAAGAGTAACGCGTTCACGCGTGACCCGTAAGAGTAACGCGTGAACGCGTGACTCCGTTGGAGTCTGGTAGCAAGCCGGTCCTTTTGGGCCGGCTTTTTCTTCGGGGTCAATTGACGTGCACTCGGAAGAGAACGCGACATCGATTCTGACTTTTCGGGTTTTGGTTCTATCCTAAGAAGATGAAGTTCATCCGGTATTCCAAATTCAGCGGTTTTGACGTTTTTGGCGTCGATCTCGGGTCGTTGATGGACGCGTTGTCCGAATCCTTGCTCGATTCGGGCTACAACGAGGATTACTGGTGGACGCGGCAGCGCAACGAGATGGACGATTCGCTTGATGCGCTGCGGAAGGCGATTCTCAAGGGTTTGCTCGATCAGGGCGTCCTCGACGAGGTCGATGTTGAAAAGTTGCTCGCCGAGAACGACGGGAAATTCAGGGGTTCGCTGCTCGAGCAATTGATCAATCAGCTGATCGAACGGCTCGTCGAAGAAGGTTATCTCGATCTCAAGGAATCCGCCGAGCCGCGCGCCGGGCAGGCCGGTGGAGGAATCGGCGAGGAAGCGCCGCGCGACGTGCGCTTTCAGGTAACGGAAAAGGGGCTCGATTTTCTCGGCTACAAGACGCTTCAGAAACTGCTCGGATCGGTCGGGAAATCGACCGTCGGACGCCACGAGACGCCGCACCTCGACACCGGAATCGAAGCGTCGCTCGGGTCGAAGGCCTACGAATTTGGCGACACGATGAACCTCGACGTCAACGCGACCCTGCTGTCGGCGATCCGGCGCGAAGGACTCGGTGTGCCGCTCAACCTTGAGTATCGCGATCTGCACGTTCATCAGCAGGATTACCGATCGTCGTGCGCGACGGTCGTGATGCTCGACTGCTCTCATTCGATGATCCTTTACGGCGAGGACCGCTTCACGCCGGCCAAAAAGGTCGCGCTCGCGCTGGCGCATCTGATCCGTACGCAGTATGCCGGCGATTCATTGCGGATCGTGCTTTTTCACGACGGCGCCGAGGAATTGCCGCTCGCAAAACTCGCGACGACGCAGGTTGGCCCGTTTCACACGAACACCGCCGAGGGACTCAAACTCGCGCGGCGGATCCTGACGGCCGAGCGCAAGGAGATGAAGCAGATCGTGATGATCACCGACGGCAAGCCGACGGCCGTTTATCTCGACAAGAACAATCCCGCGTTGCTCGATTTCCGCCGCCGTTCGGGTTCGGAAACTGACGGCCGGATGCTCTATAAAAACTCGATGGGCAATGATCCGTTCGTGATGGCCGAAACATTCAAGGAAGTTCAGGCGTGCCGCAAATCGGGGATAATGATCAACACCTTTATGCTCGCGAGCGACTGGCATCTCGTCGAATTCGTCAAAAAGATGACGTCGATGACGCGCGGCAAGGCATATTTCGCGAACCCGAACAATCTCACTGAATTCGTCCTGATGGATTTTATGAAACGCCGGACCTCGCGAGTGAAATGATGCTCGTCCGCTTCGTGGGCGGACCGTGTCTCAGTTTGCGGCTAAGCGAGGGTTTCGGGGCGGCGGACGGCCCGGAAAGTCCCGTTCCCACAACTTGAATTCCTCGCCTCCGAAACGTGTTGACCGATTCCTCAAACGAGCATATTCTGAGTTAAATACCAATCTCTCAATCGAGAAAGGAGACCTGCCAAATGACTCGCGTTTCACTTCGACTTTTCATCTCGACCCTGCTTGTTGCATTCGTTTCGACATCGATCTTCGCGCAAACGACCGATCCGGACGGGCGAGCACTCTACGAACATCTCAAGGCGTTCGATCTGACCGGCGGTAAGGCCGAGGTCAGCAATCTCGTGCTCCAGCGCGACCGCGGCGTGATGACGTTTACGGGCACTTTCTATTTTACGTCGGCTTTCGCCGGTCGTGTCACAGGCGCGGTCTTCGTCGGGCAAGGCAGTTTCAAGGCGGATGTCCCGCCGAGCGACTTTGAAAAGGCCAACGTCAAGCGAATGATCGGCGCCGATGTTGTGGAATCCGATTTCAAGACGGCGATCCTGCGATTCTCGGATGACACCTTCGACATTATCGGCAAGAACAGATCGGACGGCGCGGGCGACGAGTCCGCTCGCAAACTCGCTGCCGATTTCAACCCGCGACTTTTGAAGGAAACCGGTGCGAACATCGCTTCGCGCGTCGCGCTCTCGATCGTAAACAATGAGACTCCAGGCTTCTTCTGCGCCACGTTCGACGGCGGCAAGCGCGAACGGTTCAGTTTCCTGCTGGATCATCAAACCCGCATTCCGACGGCATTCTTTGAAATAAATGGCGGCGAAAAGGGGATGATCTTCGCATATCGCGGCTCGATCTACGGCAACGACATCTGGATGGCATTCTACAATCTCGATGATTATCAGCGCCGCATCGTCGCCTATTCGGACCAGAATGATCTGGTCGATATCGAATCGTACAGGATGACGATTGACCTGCGGACGCCGAAGACCAAACTCGGACTACGGACGACAATGGTGATGTCGGCCCTTATCGACAATGTTCGGGCGATCACGTTTTCGGTCGGTGAATCGCTGGGCGAATTCGACGATTCGCGTTTGAAGAAGCAGCTGCGGCTGAAGACCGTTCGGTATGCCGGTTCGACTCAAGGATTCGTCCAGGAAGATTGGGAAGGCGGATTTACGGTTTTTCTCGGGACCGGGCTCAAGGCCGGTCAGAAATTCGAATTCGAAATGGACCTCGAAGGCGATTTTGTCCGTCAGCCCGGCACCTATGCCGAAACCCATTACCCGCGCGACAACTCGACGTGGTACCCGCATCACGGGTACCTCGACCGCGCGACCTACGATATGACGTTCTGGCATTCGAAAAGCCTCAAGATCGCGGCCAACGGCGTTCGCCAAAGCGAGACACTCTCGCCTGAAGACAAGGACGTGATGCAGACGCGCTACACACTAAATATCCCGGTTTCATTTGTCACTTTCGCGCTCGCGCCGTTCAAGCGGCAAAGTGAGGAAATCAAATGGGATAACGGCGACAAACCGATTCTGCTCGAATACAATTCAGTGACGTTCATTCCGATCAAGGAGGACTTCATCCTGGCCGAACTGAACAACTCGGTTCGCTATTTCCACGCTCTCTTCGGTAAATATCCCTACGAGAACTATGGCGCGGCATATCATCCGTTCGGATTCGGTCAGGGGTTTCCGTCAATGCTGATGATCCCCGATACGGATTATGCCAACAAATATACGTTTGCCTTCATCGCGCACGAAACGGCGCACCAGTGGTGGGGAAACATAGTCGCGTGGCGATCGTATCGAGACCAATGGCTGTCTGAGGGATTCGCAGAATACTCGGGGGTTTTGTACACTGCGTTTCGCAAGGATCCAAAAGCCGCGCGAACTCTCGTCGATCAAATGCGTGATTCGCTGAAGCGCCCGCCCGAAACGCGGACCGGGATCGGAAAGGGAAAACTCTTCGAAGTCGGGCCGGTCATCTTGGGCCACCGACTTGATACGAGCAAGACTTACGGCGCATACGAGGCGCTGATCTACAATAAAGGCGCGCTGATTCTTCGAATGCTGCATTTTCTGTTTACCGATCCGAATACTGGTAACGGCGACGCGTTCTACGCGATGATGAAGGATTTTGTTGAGCGCCATCGAAACAAAGTCGCGTCAACCGACGACTTTCGGCGGGTCGCCGGGGAGCATTTTGGGCGAACGCCGATCGGGAAGCGTTTCGGAATCACTGACCTCGATTGGTTCTTTCACCAGTGGGTCTATGAAAGCGGAATGCCTTCGTACTCGATGGAATACACGCTCGAGGATCAACCGGACGGCTCGGTGATGCTGAGTGGAACGATCAGCCAGGAGAATGTCCCTGACGATTGGGCGATGGTTCTGCCGGTGGTCATCGATCTCGGCAACAAGCGGGTCGGAATGTCGCCGGTGGCCGCCCTCGGACCAAAACGCCCGTTCAAGCTGAAATTGCCTTCGCGTCCGCAGAGCGTCGAACTCGATCCGGATCGCTGGGTGCTTTCCGAAAAGACAACCTCGAAATGAAAATTGCATCCGACCGTCCCTTGGTTATTCGATTCGGTCGGAAATGATGGGTAATTCGCCTCGATTGAGATAGAATTCTAGAGAAATCCGGAACCGGGGAACCGAACTGCTTTATCACGAATTACTAAAACAGGAACTGGAAAAGCAACGCGACGAGTTTGCGTTGCTGGCGGTTGCGCGCGTGGCGGATCTTGAATCGTATGCGTTGAAATTCGCGAAGCTTGCGTCCGGTCCAAATGACGAGTTCGATTCGAAGGTCGGCGGCGCTCGCGACTGCGGCGCGTTTCCGAGTGGAGAATTGCGCGCCGCGAAGGATTTTACCTTCCGGTTCACGGAAAACTGGACGAATCACGAAGACGCGCGCCTTTGGGCGTTTCAAATCCTCGAAGGCCGCACGACCTTCGCCGCCGACGGCAGCCAGCTTTTCTTCGAAAGGGAAGTCTCCATTCCCGTCGCGGCGGTTCAAATCGGCTGGTTCGAGAACGCGCATCAGGCCGATTCCGTCTACGAAAAGAACGCGAGATTCATAATTCTCTCGCCGACCGAATTGCTGTCGGCGGACGAGCCCGCGATTCCTGAAACGAGGGTTTCCAACCGCCGCTTTCGCGAAGAGGTCGAAACGGCGCTTGATTTTATGCGCCGCAAAGAAGGCTGGCAGCAACGCGGCGAACGGATGCCGCTTGCGTTTTACGACGGCACGATCTTTTTGTCGATCGCGCTCGAGAGAACGCAACTGCAGACGCAGATGATCGACAAACTCGTCGAGCTTGTCCGGGTCTCGGAAGCGACGCGCGTGCCGATCGTCGGCTACGTCGACCGGAGTTTCGCGCGCGATCTGATGACATTGACCGACAAACTTGACGGACGTGAAGGTCCGGCGGTGCGGACGATCGACGACGTTTCGATAATTCGGAGCTTTGCATTGAAGGGTTGGGGCGACCGGACGCCGTACTTTTTCGGACGCCGCCGCGGACTCGAAGCTTTTTTCGACGAGGCTTCGGGCGAGTCGGTCGCCGGATTCGTCTATCTTCAGACGACTGCCGAGAATCCGCCGGCGCGGATCGACGTTCCGTCCTGGATATATCGCGACGGGCTTCTGGACGAAGTGGCCAATGTCGTGCGCGCCGAGTGCGTCGTCGGGCTCGGTTATCCGTACGCGCTCGAGACGGCCGACCAGACGGCCGTCATCACGGTTCGCGACCGCGAGGTCTTTCTGCAGGCTTTGCAAGGATTTGCGAAAGGGAATAGTCTTGATTTTCAGATCTCGCGCAAGGCTGCGAGCAAGGGGCGCCGGCGATGAACTCCGATCTCTTCGAGCAAGGCAATAATGGCGCGGCGCAGACGGCGTGGGCCTGTTTGGTTTACTCGCTCGTCCCATATCTGGGAATTCTCTTTGTGCCGTTCGCTTTGATCTTCGGCGCGTTTGGCTATGCGGCCGTCGTCCGGAAGCCCGAGATCGGGGACCGCCGGGTCGCGATTTTCAGCGTTTCGATGAGTTTCGTCGTGCTTGGCGGACAGATCTTTCTGTGGTGGCTGATGTTCGCGGTGCCGGAATTCAATCGCCGGTGAATGCGCGTTGCGACTTAGTTCCGCGATTCGCCTGGCGTCGCGCCGGGTTCGCGAAGATCGCTTAACCCGATGCCGGGTGAAGCGGCAAAATGAACAATTTATGAAGATCGCCAAGATCGTTACTTCGAATTCGCATCTCGATTATGTTGCGCGCGTCGTCGATTCGCTCGACGTTGCCGAACCGCCGCACGGCGATGAATTCGGTTTCGCGCAGTTTGTGGCGTTGACCGTCGACGACTCGCTGGAGTTGGTCGGCGTAATCTACGACACGCGCCTGATCAACCCGGAATACTCAAATTTCGGCCCGCGGCTGAGTCCGAAGCCGGATCTCGCGCATTTCAGCCCGGATTATCTAAACGAACAAGGGCTTTTGATCGGAATTCTGCTGCTCGGAAGCCGCGACGCCAACGGCCGCGCGGTCCAGGGCGTACCTCGCCGCGCCGTGCCTGCCGGCCAGGACGTGGCCGCAATTTGTCCGGATGAGGTTCTTCGTTTTCATCTCGACGAAGAAGGCGAGATCCAAATGCATTACTATTCACAGATCGTTGCCCACGCACGGGCTTTCGCCGTGCCCCTGCTCGAAGCGATCATCGACCAACTCGGAACGCAAGCCGGCGAAGAAGGCCGAAAACGGCTCGAAGTCCTCAAACAATCTTTGCTCTGGCAACGTACGATGGGCGGAATACGTCTATAGATTTGGGATTTGGGATTTGGGATTTGGGATTTGGGATTTGGGATTTCGGATTTGGGATTTCAGATATTCCAGATTCCAAATTCCAAATTCCAAATTCCATTGAATCTGGAAGATGTTGAATTCTTGGAATCTGGAATCTCTGGAATCTCTGGAATCTGGAATCTCTGGAATCTGTAATCTGGAATCTCTGGAATCTGGAATCTGGAATCTCTGGAATCTGGAATCTGGAATCTCTGGAATCTGGAATTTCTGGAATCTCTGGAATCTCTGGAATCTGGAATCTGGAATCTGGAATCTCTGGAATCTGGAATCTCTGGAATCTGGAATCTCTGGAATCTGGAATCTGGAATCTGGAATCCCTGGAATCTGGAATCCCTGGAATATCTTGAATCTGTGGAATCTGTGGAATCTCTGGAATCTGGAATCTCTGGAATCTGGAATCCCTGGAATCTGGAATCCCTGGAATATCTTGAATCTCGATCCTGGAATTGATCTTATGAAAAAGCTATCACTTGTTTTGTGTTTGATCGCGGGTGTTTCCGCGGTCGCGTTTGGGCAGCCGCGGCCGGCCGAGAAAACGAAAGAACCTGCAGCAGCTGTACGACCGGCGCCGGCGTCGTTTGTGGCGAAATATGAAGGCGGAATGTTCGGCTACAGCAGGAAAGAAGAGGGAACTTTGAAATTTGACGACGAGAACGAGAGGCTCGTTTTCCTCGGCAAGGATCAGAAAGAGAAATTCGCGATCCCTTACAAGTCGATGCTCGTCGTGTTTCCGCAGTCGCAGTCGGTTCAATCGACGACCGGAAAGGTCGTCAGCGTTATTCCATACGCCGGGCTGCTTGGCGGTTTTATCAAGGAAAAGCGCCAGTATCTGATCGTCAACTTCGACGATCCGGACGTCGATGCGAAGGGAATGGTGAATTTCAAACTCGCCGACCGAGAATTGCTCGATTCGGTGATCGCCAAACTTGCCGAAGAGGCTGAGTTGAAACAACGCGGCGAGGCCTTTTATCGTCCGAAGGCCGTAAAGATCGAAGACTAATTCAAATCGCCGAAACGGTGCTGAAGGATCGACACGATCGATATCGCCGCCGTTTCGGCCCGCAGGATTCTCCCGCCCAGGGTAATTAAGGAAAAACCAACGTTCTTCGCGAGTTCGAGTTCGGCGTCGTCCCAGCCGCCTTCGGGACCGGTGACCGCGGTCATTTTCGGCAAAGCGTTGATCTCGCTGAACAAGCTGCCTGAGCGTTCGGCGAAGAGAATCACCCCACTTTCGCCATTTCGGGAACGACAAAACTCCGCAAATTCCTGCGGTTCGGCGACATCCATCAAGCACGCCCGACCGCATTGTTTAGAAGCTTCGAGCGCGATCTTTCGCCAGCGTTCGACGCGTTTTCCAGCGTCCTTCAGTTTGACGTCCGTGCGCCGCGTGGCGAGCGGAATAAGGCGCGTCACGCCGAGTTCGACCGCCTTCTGAACCACGAGGTCGAACTTCTCAGACTTCAGAAGCGCGGCGGCGAGTGTCAGGTCGAGGTTCGATTCCGGCGCTGCCGGATCGATCTCGCGGATGACGGTCAGTCGCGTTTCTTTCTTGAGAATCTCGTCGATCCGCGCGGCAAACTCGCGTCCGAGGCCGTCGAAGACGGCTATCTCCTCTCCAATTCTTAGCCTGAGGACGTCGCGAATATGGCGCGTCTCGTCGACTCCAAGCGTTACCGATCCGTTTTGTTGCGGGCCGCCGCCGGCGTAAAATCTTCGCATCAATCCGCGGTTTCCGTCGTTTCAGGAAACCTCTCCTTAAAGTCCTTGGAATCCAGACGAAGCGTCAGCCAGTTTTCGAAAATCTCCGGCGTTTGCAGCCAGAGCGTCAACCACTCCGCGATCTCGACCAGTTCCGCGCGTCGTTTGGGTTCGAGCCGCGGATTGAGCGAACCGTCGACGGCTCGCGACTTCGCTTCGAGAACGCGTTCGCGCAGGCGCTTCAGGTCATCGGTACGTCCTTCTTTGAGAAAATGCCGACGCCGCTTTTCGACGGCGCGGGCCATACCGATCGCGGCTTCGACGCTCTCAAAAACGAGCGGAAGGTCCCGTCCCGCCTGTTCCTGAAGCGGCTGGCGGCGGCTGACAAAGAGCTCGAGGATCTCCGAATGCCGAAGTTCCGCGCCTTCGTCGGCGAGCAACCGCGCGATGACCATCGGCGATTCGACAGCCCCGGCGCCGAATCTGTCGGCGACGGCCGTTTCGATCGCTTCGATCTCCGCGGCGCCGACGCTTTCACAGTCGAGCTTTTCCCAAACCTCGATGATGAGGTCGTTTTTGGTGCGCGAAACCCACATATTGGCGAAGCGCGGTTGAAGGAGACTCAACCGCCGCTGACGATCTTGATGAGATCCGACGACGAATGATCCTTCGGGTCGCCGACGATTGCGACGCGGCCGCCGTGTTCGCGGACGATCTCGCGTTCGGGCACCGTGTCGGTCGTGTAATCGGTTCCTTTTGCGTGGACATCGGGCTTGAGCGCGCGGATCAGTTCCGTCACCGTCGGTTCGTCAAACACCGTGACATAGTCGACCATTCGGAGCGCCGCGACGATCTCGGCCCGCTCGGTTTCGGGGATGTACGGTCGACCTTCGCCTTTCAACCGACGAACCTGTCTGTCCGAATTGATGCCAACCACAAGGACGTCGCCTAATTCACTCGCTCCCTGAAGGTAACGTATGTGGCCGACGTGGAAGAGATCGAAGCAACCGTTCGCGAGCACGACCGTCGCTCCGTTGGCGCGGTCGCGGCTGATGCGTTCGACAAGTTCCGGGCGCGAAAGGATTTGTGCGTGTTCGGTCATAGGAATCATTCTGCCGGATGCTCTCCGTTCAACGATCGCAACAGCTCGGCTGGCGAAACCGAGGCCGTTCCTTTCTTCATCACGACAATGCCGCCCGCGTGATTCGCGAGATTGGCGCTTTCCGCGAACCCGAGCCCGCAGGCGAGTCCGAGAGAGTATACGGCGATGACCGTATCGCCGGCTCCGGTGACGTCGATCGGTTCTTTTGAGCCGATCGCCGCAAACGTGCGCGGCGCCGCATTACGGTCCGTTAAAAGCATTCCGAGGTTCCCGCGGGTTACCAGCAACGCTTCAAATCCGAGGCGCCGGCACAATTCGGCGCAATCGTTTTCATCGAAATTCTCGCCAAGTATCTGCTCGACCTCGTCTTGATTCGGCGTCGCCGTCGTCGCGCCTGCGAATTCGGCAAGCCGGAACCGCGAATCGACGATCAACGGTATGTTGCGTCTTTTTGCGATTGTCGCGGCGAGTTTTCCGACGGCGCCATCCGCGGCGCCGTAATTGTAATCCGATATGACGATCGCGTCCGCGGTTTCCGACGCTTCTTCGAGGTTCCGATGGATGTCCGCCACCACATCGTCATTGAGCGCGTTGTTGTTCTCGTAGTCGATCCGAATGACCTGTTGGCGGGCTGCGTAATGCTGGCCGGCGAGAACGCGGACCTTTGTCGTCGTCGAAAAATCCGGCGAAACCACGACGCGCGTGCAATCGACGCCCGAGTCTCTCAATCGTTCCAACAGGTCGCTTCCGGACCGGTCGTTTCCAACCACACCGATCAGCACCGATCTAGCCCCGAGCGTCGCGATATTCGTCGCTGCATTCGCGGCGCCGCCCGCGAGCGTTTCGGTCTCGTCGTGGCGAAGAATGAAGACGGGCGCTTCCCGCGAGACACGGCTGATCGTTCCGCGCAGAAACTGGTCGGCGACCAGATCGCCGACGATGACGATCGTCTTATCGCGGAAGCTCTTCTCGATCAATTCGGCAAAGTTCATGCGTAACCAAATTACTATAACTGCGGCCGCAAACAAAAAGGTTGAAGACCGTTAAGTCTTCAACCTGAATTTTGACCATTCTGAAAGGATCAATGCGTGTCGTATGCGGCAACCGGGAAATCTGATGCGAGACCCCACTGGGTTACGTTCAGCAAACCGTCCGAACTACGGAGAATGTAGAAGCTCCCGTTCGAATCGCGCCAAATCGCCATATCCGTTTTGCCGTCGCCGTCATAATCGTTCTGCGCGTTCAGGTCCGAACCCGTGATGCCGTAGGTTTGGGCTGTGACACCGCTATCCGAACTTCGCAGGACGTACCAGACAAGACCGGCAGTCGGGGTCGCGCCTTCACGAACGACTGCGAAGTCGGTTTTGCCGTCGCCGTCATAATCCCCGGGAACGACGAGGTCGTTGCTAAGTCCGAATCCCTGAACGGTCAGGCCGCCGTCGCCGGTGCGAAGAACGTAAAACGTCGACTGCGAGGCGGCATTTGCACCGGGACGCTGGATCGCGTAGTCGAACTTGCCGTCACCATCATAATCACCGCACGCAGTGTAGTCGGTCGCAAGACCGAATTGGGCAGATTGAAACGCGTTGTTCGAACTTCTCCAGACGTACCAGATCATCGCTCCGTTCGTGCGTCGGACGACCGCGTAGTCGGTTTTGCCGTCGCCGTCGTAGTCGCGGGCGACCGGCTCGTCGCCGGTGATGCCGAACTGGAATGCGACAAACGTGTTGTTCGAACTGTTCAGACGATACCAAACGCCGTCCGTATCACGCCAAACCGAGATGTCGCCCTTGAAATCGCCGTCGAAATCGCCCGGGGCCATATAGTCGGAATTTGCCAGCCCGAAGGTTTGGAAAATGAAGCCGCCCGCGCTTTTGTTTACGTACCAAACATTGGTGCTGGGTCGGAAAACCGTGAAATCAGCCTTATTGTCGCCGTCAAAGTCGAGCGCGCGGCGCAAACTGACCTGTGCTGTCGCTGAAGCAACAAAGAGAACGATAACGGCAAAGAGAACACCGAATTTGCCGCAGTTGGTCAAAATACTTTTCATTTATTCTTCCTTAGATTTTTTTAATTCCTACAAAGGCGTTAACGGCTGGGACGTCAAACTCCAACGAGAATGTAGAATAATACTACTTTAGACTCTCCGTTTGCAACATTATTTGCCGGAAACAATCGCAACCCACCAAGTTGATTCTGCGTTTTAGACGCACACAGCTTAAATAAAGTTGGAAAACGATCGAAATTTCTCAAATTCTAGTTTCGGGACTGGTTCACCGTAAGGGTTTGGCCTCCGATCGTGATCGTTCCGGTTCTTGATGTCGTCGTTGACGTTGCGACGCGAAACGTCACACTCCCGTTTCCGCTAAGCACCGCCGGGCTCGAAACGAACAGCCAGTTGTTGTTGCTCTTGACCGAATAGTCGCAATTTTGAGCGGCGGAAACGTTGATCGTAAAAAAGCCGCCCTTGAGTTTGACGTTGAGCGAACCCTGCGAAAGGTTGAACGAGCAAACCGTTTGATTCTGCAGCGCGTTGAAGACGTTCATCCGCCCGCCGCTCTTGACGAGTGATGTCCACGCCGGAAGCTGATCGACGGAGTTCATCAGAGTAGCCTTGAGCGATGCGGTCGAAAGTGCCGGATTGTAGGCCGAAAGCAGCGCCGCGGCGCCGGCCACGTGGGGCGTCGCCATTGAAGTTCCGCTCTTCGAGCCATAGCTTGTGTCGGAAGTGAACGTCGTGCTCAGGATCGACGAGCCGGGCGCCGCGAGATCGACGCTCGTCGTTCCGAAATTCGAAAAACTCGACATCGCGTCGGTCGAAGTTGACGACGCGACCGAAAGGATGGTCGGAAGGTCGTAGCTCGACGGGTAATGCGGCGCCCCGGTGTCTATGTTGCGCGCATTGTTGCCGGCCGCGAAAACATTCAGGACGCCGGCGTTGCCGAGCGCGTCGAGCGCGTCGCGCGTCGCCTGATCGTAGCCGCACGCTTCCGGGCAGTCTCCGTACGAGTTGTTCGTGACGCGGATGTTGACCCCGCGGAGTTTCATCAACCGCACGTAATTGTAGGCGTTGACGAGCATCGCGGACGTCGAATCGGCAGCGCCGGCGCTGTAGATCTTGATCGTCATTATCTTGACGTTCCAATTGACGCCGACGACGCCGACGGCGTTGTTGCCGACCGCGCCGATCGTGCCCGCGGTGTGCGTTCCGTGACCGTTCTCGTCGACCGGATTGCCGTCGTTGAAGCGAAAATCGTAGCCGTAGAAATCGTCGATGAAACCGTTAAAGTCATCATCGACGCCGTTATTGTTGATCTCTCCCGGATTGATCCAGGAATTCGCCGCCAGATCCTCGTGCGTGTAGCGGCTGCCGGTGTCGATGTTCGCCACGACAACGCTCGAACTCCCGGTCGTCAGATCCCACGCCGCCGGCGCGGAGATCTTCGTCATCCCGTACAAAGTGCCGAACTGCGAATCGTTCGGCGTCGCCGCGAGTCGGTAATAGAAATTCGGCTGAACGGCCTCGACCTCGCCGGTTTTCGCGTATGCCGCCATCGCCGACTCGACCGTCAGTCCGTTCGGGACCCGAACGCGGACCCATCCGAGATCGCCGAGTTCTTCGAGCAGCGTCGCGCCAAGCCGTTCATTGAGACCCGTACGAAGTTCCGTTTTGCTTCCTTTCGGGAACTTGACCAGAATCTCGTCCGGAACGAAAACGGCGGACGACTTCTGCGCTCCCACGTCGGCTACCATAAAGAAGACGAATATCAGGAGAAGGGCGTACCGAATTTGTTTCATAATAACTCCGCGATGATCTTTATCGGGCTGGCGTAATTATAGTTTGGACAAAAGCAGAATCACAAACCCGAGCGGGAAGGGTAGAAATGGGGCGACTAGTGGGACTTGAACCCACGACATCCAGAACCACAATCTGGCGTTCTAACCAACTGAACTATAGCCGCCATAGGGACGATTTGGGATTTTAGATTTTGGATTTTGGATTTTCTAAAATCGAACACATATCTTACATTCAGCTAACCAAAATCCAAAATCAAAAATCAAAAATTGATCTGGCGCCCCCGGCACGACTCGAACGTGCGACCCACAGCTTAGAAGGCTGTTGCTCTATCCTGCTGAGCTACGGGAGCCTGTAAAACATCGAACTGAAATCTTAGCGAGTACACCGGGCGAAGTCAACCATTTGCCGTCGTCTTTGCCGTTGTCTCGACTATCGCGATCATACGCTCAAAAACTTCGTTCAAACCGAGATTGCTTGTGTCGATGGTGATCGCGTCGTGGGCGATTACGAGTGGCGAGTCAAGTCGGGTCGAGTCGCGCTTATCCCGCTCAAGGATCTCGTCGAGAGTATGTTCGTGGCTGACGGCACGGCCTTTTTCCAGATCCTCATCGTAACGCCGACGCGCGCGGGCCTCGGCGGCGGCCGTCAGGAAGAATTTGATATCGGCGTTCGGAAATACGACGCTGCCGATGTCGCGCCCGTCGAGCACCGCGCCGTGCGCGGATGTCAGACCCAACTCACGCTGATGTTCGACGAGAATCCGCCGGACTTCGGAGATCGTCGAGACGATCGATGCGGCGTTTCCGACCTCGTTCGTTCTGATCTCGTCGGTCACGTCCCGGCCGTTGAGGAAAATCTGCAGGTGTTCCGGTTCGCCGACGAGCCTTATCTCGCAACCTTCGGCGATTCGCGCGATCGCCCCAACGTCGGTCAGGCTGATGCCTTTTTCGAGGACCGCGAAACCGACAGCGCGGTACATCGCACCGGTGTCGAGATAAAGAAATCCGAGTTTTTTCGCGAGAAGCTTTCCGAGTGTCGATTTTCCGGCTCCCGAAGGTCCGTCAATGGCAATAATCATAAGTCAGTAGTCAGTCGTCAGTGGTCGGTGATCAGTCGTCAGTGTGGTGCGTGATTCAAGTCACCGTCAGTTCGGAGTCCCGCCTCGGGCGGCTTGGTTTGGACTCGACTCCTCGCAATAGATCCACACACCGACCAACGACCACCGGCTACCGATCACCGATCACAATTCGTAACGCTGACAGCGTCGTTTCGATATCGTCACCGGATACGTCGCAGTGGGTCACCATCCGGATCGCCGGGCCGAAGGGGATCGCGTGGATGTCCTGCGATTTCAGCTGATTGCAGATGGCCGTCGACGATTTTCCGGTACCGGAAACATCGAAGATCACGATGTTCGTCCGGACGTTCCCGACGTCGATCGAAATGCCTTCGATGTCCGCGACACCCTCGGCAAGCCGTCGCGCGTTTTCGTGGTCGGTATGGAGGCGTTTGGGCGATTCGTCGAGCGCGATCAGTCCGGCCGCGGCGAGAATTCCCGCCTGGCGCATTCCGCCGCCGAAACGTTTCCGCCAGGTGCGGGCTTCGGCGATGAACTCCCGGTTGCCGACAAGGATCGATCCGACCGGTGCGCCGAGTCCTTTCGAGAGACAAAACTGTACCGAATCGCACGATCTCGTCAGATTCGCGACCGATTCATTCTGCGCGACCGCCGAATTGAAGATCCGCGCCCCGTCGAGATGAACCGGAATCCCGAGCGCGTGCGCGTGGCGGCAAATATCGTCGGTTTCGGCCGCGCTCATCACGCTTCCGCCGCCGAAATTATGCGTGTTTTCGAGGCAGATCAAACCGGTCGGACAGGCGTAGTACGGTTGGTTTATCCGGAGCGCGCCCTCAATTTCCGGCCACGTCAGCATACCGTTCGGATTGGCCGCGCGAACGGTTCGGACCATAACTCCCGAGACGATCGCCGGCGTCCCCATTTCCCAGTTGAAAATATGTCCGCGTTCTTCGACGATGATCTCATTGCCTTGTTTGGTGTGAAGTTTGACGGCGATTTGGTTTCCCATCGATCCGGTCGGAACGAAGAGCGCCGCTTCTTTCCCAAAAATCTCGGCGGCGCGCTCCTGAAGGCGGTTGACCGTCGGATCCTCGCCGTAAACGTCGTCGCCAACTTCGGCTTCCGCCATCGCACGGCGCATCGCGTCGGTCGGTTTCGTAACTGTGTCGCTTCGCAAGTCAATCATTGCTCGGAGTTCCGCCTTCAGGCGGCCTTTTCACTTTTCTCCAAATCTCTTTTCCAAGGACTTTCGAAGTCCCTTCGTCCATCTTGAATTCAGACAAGATTCGCAACGGCCCTTCCGGTACTTGCCGATTATCTTTAGAAATCCGTCAATTTCGGCTTCATCCTTTATTCCAAAGTCAAAAAAATCGTGACTGCCGACGGACACGATGACGCGTTTTATTTCATTTGTCTTGACAAGTAAATAGGCAAATTCGCGATCACCGATTTTCAACGTTTTCGTCCACTCCATCGGATCCTTATAGACTTCGAACGGCGACTGGATCAAACCCGCGGCAAAATAGATCTTCGACGTCGCATCGAATTTTTCAATGTAACCGGTCCAGGCGTCCATGTAATCCTTCTCCATGTACGCCCAGTATCCGCGAGGCAGTTCGATGTAGCCGTAAGGCGTCAGTTGGACGGTCATTCCAGCTAATTCAGCGCCAGCAGGGGTGCTCTCAGTTTTGGGTTCGATTTGCTGCGCTACAGCGAATGTGCAACCCAGTAGCATCGAGATGGCGACCGCAAGAACGTACTTCATCGATAGAATCAGCGGCGGAGCCGCAGGAAAAGACCAATCACAACTCGGAAAGGCGGAGCCTTTCCGCACATCCGGGCGGCAAGCCGCGTCACTTAATTTGCGATCAAATCGACCGCGTTAGTCCCCTCGGGCTGGCGGAGCCAATCGCAAATCGAAAATCGCAAATCGCAAATCACCTCAGTCCCGCGCAGATCGCCTCGAGCGCCTCGCTGCCCGGGCAAAGCTCCTTCTCGGTCAGTTTGTTGAGCGGCGCGTCGCAGGTCTTCAGATAATCGTGCAGGTCCTCGCTGTCCTGTTCCATATAGAGCAATCCAGTCAGGATCTCGCCTTTCGCTTTCGCGTGCTGAACGGCATTGATCGCCGAGATCCGGTCGAGCGGATCCCAATCGTTCTCGAGTTTGTGGAGCGCGATCGTCGTTCCGTCGTGCATCGTCAGCATCTGCGTCGTGCCGGGCGCGTATTCTGTTTTGATCTCGCGCTCGATCGGGACGAAATCGATCGTCGAGGTTGCTTCCATATGTTCGCGGACGTAATCGTAAGATTTCGTCGAGCCGAGATTGTTGTTGAAAGTGACGCACGGCGAAATGACGTTAAGAAACGCGAATCCCTGATGCGCCATCGCGGCTTTGATGAGCGGGACCAGCTGATCTTTGTCGCCCGAGAAACTTTGCCCGACGAACGTCGCGCCGAGTTCGATCGCAAGGCTTGAAAGATCGATCGCGTCGAACGGGTTGACGCTGCCCGACTTGTTTTTCGATCCGGCATCGGCGGTCGCCGAATCCTGGCCCTTGGTCAGTCCGTAGCAACCATTGTTCATCACGATGTAGAGCATATTCAGGTTGCGCCGGATGACGTGAATGAATTGGCCCATCCCGATCGAGGCGGTGTCGCCGTCGCCCGAAACGCCGAGATAAAACAGCTCTTTGTTCGCCAGATTCGCGCCCGTCGCGACCGACGGCATGCGGCCGTGGACCGAGTTGAAACCGTGCGAATTATTAAGAAAATACGCCGGGGTTTTCGATGAACAGCCGATTCCGGACATCTTCGCTACCTTGTGCGGCTCGATGTTCAGCTGGAAACAAGCCTCGGCGATCGCCGCCGAGATCGAATCGTGTCCGCAGCCCGCGCAAAGCGTCGAGAGCGAGCCTTCGTAGTAATCAACCGTGTAGCCCAAGTCATTCTTGGGCAGATGCGGATGTCGGAATTTTGAACGTACGTATGACATTGGTTAATTCTTAATTGTTGATAGCGACAAACCCCCAGCTGGCAAGACCTGGGCGTTGTCTTAAAACTCAATCAGCTCCTTGTCTTTTCTTAGCAGTTGATTGACCACCGAGCTCGGTTCAGCGTTATTTTTCTCCGCCAGTTTCTTGATGAACTCCGCTATTTCGGGTTCTAAATAAATCGGGAGATTGAACTCGCCGTCGCCGTTAAAGAACTTCCCGCGTTCGCCTTTCCCAAAATCATATTCCTTCTTCATACTGCTCCAGTTCATTCGACGTCGCTCGTCTGGATGAGACGATTCTGATTGTACAATATCCGGCATCAACCCGTTTGAAGGTGTGAACGACAACCAGAACAACACTGCTGGTGTCGCAACCGACTGAAATCCAACGATCCTCCGAATCGCTGTGTTCCATGTCCGGAACAGAAAGAATGTGCGGATCGCGGAATATGGTCGAAGCCCGTTCGAAGCTAACTCCGTGCTTTCGCCGATTCGTTTCGGCTTTGCGAGAGTCCCAAACAAAATCAAACCGCAATGCAATAACCTCCCGTTAGCCCGCGTCAGAGCGATTTCTTTATCGCACTGAAAATAAAATCCGCCGTGATCGGCATGCCGTCGAAATTGAGCACCGAAACAAGCTTGTTCGGATCCGTTCCGAGTTCGATCATCATCAGGCTGCGGAACTGCGCGTCGCGGTTCTGCTCGACGACGAAGATCTTGTCGTGCGCTTCGACGAAATCGCGGAACGCTTTGCCGAAGGGAAACGATTTCGGGCGCATCGCGTCGATCTCAACACCGTCGGCGTGCAGCATTTCGATCGCCTCTTCCGCCGAGTAACTCGACGTGCCGAAATAGATCACACCGGTCTTCGAGCGGTTTTCGGATTGCCTGAATTCAGGCTCCGGAACAAGCTCGGCGGCTGTCTCGAATTTGCGCGCGAGCCGTTCCATATTCTTCTGATATTCGGCGCTGTCTTCGGTGTAAACGGCGTATTCGTCGCGCGAACTGCCGCGCGTCACGAATGCGCCTTTCGTCGGATGCGTCGCCGGGATCGTGCGATAGGGAATTCCGTCGCCGTCAGGGTCGAGATAACGCCCGTAGCGCGTCGTCAGCGCCTCGAGCGCGGCCGTGTCGAGGACCTTGCCGCGGTCGTATTTTCGATTGTCGTCCCATTTGAGCGGCCCCGTGATATGGTCGTTCATCCCGAGATCGAGGTCCGTCATCACGATCACCGGAGTTTGAAGCCGATCGGCGAGATCGAACGCCTCCGCCGTCATTTCGAAA
Organism: Acidobacteriota bacterium; assembly: GCA_016715115.1. Taxonomy (NCBI): domain Bacteria; kingdom Pseudomonadati; phylum Acidobacteriota; species Acidobacteriota bacterium. Next base: position 603,937 of record JADKBM010000016.1, on the reverse strand, counting down.
CACTCTTTCGGAGACGCCGGGAGCAACAGAACGTGTTTCGTGTCGCCGTGCGCGGCGTATGCGGCCTCGAGAATGTCCGACTGCTGGGTGCGCGTCGGCATACCGGTCGACGGGCCGGTGCGCTGAACGTCGACAAGGACGCACGGGATTTCGCTGAAATATGCGAGTCCGAGAAACTCATTCATCAGCGACACGCCCGGTCCGCTCGTCGCCGTAAACGCGCGCGCGCCATTCCAACTCGCGCCGATGACCATCCCGATCGCCGCCAATTCGTCCTCGGCCTGGACGATCGCGACGTTCTTCTTGCCGGTTTCGTTGCAGACGCGAAGTTTATTGGCGTATTTCGTGAACGAATCGACGACCGACGTCGACGGCGTGATCGGATACCACGCGGCGACCGTCGCGCCGCCGTAGATCGCACCGAGTGCGCACGCCGAATTGCCGTCCATCATAATCGCGTCGCCGATCAGATCGCGCCGTTCGATCCGCAGTTCGAGCGGGTAATCGAAGTGCGATCTAACGTAATCGGCGCCGAGGTTCAGCGCCTTGACGTTCGGTTCGATGAGCTTTTCCTTACCCTTGAACTGGCTCGCAAGCAGGCTTTCGAGCACCGAAAACTCGATGTCGAAAAGCGTCAGAAGCGCGCCGACGTAAATGATGTTCTTGAAAAGCTGGCGCTGGCGCGGATCGCTGAAATTCTCGTTCGAAAGCTGCATCAGCGGGATGCCGATGTAGTTGATGTCGTCGCGGATGTACTGATCGTGCAAAGGCTTCGTCGAATCGTAAAGAAAATAGCCGCCCGGACGAACGTCTTTGACGTCCTTGAGCATACTCTGCGGATTGACAGAGACCATAAAGTCGATCCCTTCGCGCCGTCCGAGATGTCCTTTTTCCGAAACGCGCACCTCGTACCACGTCGGCAATCCCTGAATGTTCGACGGAAAGATGTTCTTTGGCGTCACCGGCACGCCCATTTTGAAGATCGCCTTCGTAAACAGGGAATTGGCCGAAGCCGAACCCGTGCCGTTTACGTTGGCGAATCTGATTACAAAATCGTTTACTCTAAGTTCGCTCATAAAGGACTGACTGGAGCGCAAGCGTCCCCGCTTGCAAACGTCGCGAAAGCGGCGTCACCGCGATTGATTTTCTGGCCTGAAAGCGTTTCGTGCGCCTTCGCGCTACGCGCTCATTGCAAGCGGGGACGCTTGCGCTCCAGTCCTATTTTCCGCACCCTGAATACGTCTTCGTCACGTTGTAAAAGAACTTCTGCATATCCCACGCGGCGGTCGGGCAGCGTTCGGCGCAGAGGCCGCAGTGGAGACAAACGTCTTCGTCCTTGACCATTACGCGCGTCGTTTTCAACACATCGGAAACATAAAGATCCTGTTTCAGATTCAGCGCCGGAACCTTCAATTTGGCGCGCAGAGCCTCTTCGTCTTCCTCGTTGCCCGTAAAAGTGATGCACGACGTCGGACAGACATCGACGCACGCGTCGCATTCGATGCATTTCGCTTCGAAAAAGACAGTCTGCGCGTCGCAGTTCAGACAGCGTTGGGCCTCTTTGAAACCTTCAAGCGGACTGAAACCCAGTTCGACCTCTTTCTTGCGATCCTTGAGCGTCTGTGATTTATCGGCCTGCGGGACGATGTAACGGACATCGTGAGCGATCTCGCTGTCGTACGCCCACTCGTGAATTCCCATCTTTTGACTGACGAGATTAACAAACGGCGCGAGCCTGTCATTCACGTCCTCGCCCTGGCAGAATCTATGCATCGAAACCGCCGCCTGATGTCCGTGCGCGACCGCAGTGATGATGTTCTCCGGACCGAACGCCGCGTCGCCGCCGATAAACACGCGCGGGTTCGTCGTTTGAAACGTGATGCGGTCGACGACCGGCATATCCCATTCGCCGAATTCGACCCCGGCATCGCGCTCGATCCAGGGGAACGCATTCTCCTGGCCGATCGCCATCAGCACGTCGTCCGCCTCGAAAAAAACGTCGGGTTCACCCGTCGGGATGAGACTGCGTTTGCCGTTCGCGTCGTAAACCGCTTCGACCTTCTCGAACGTCATCCCTTTCAATTGCCCGTCTTCGACGACGAACGATTTCGGAACGTGATTGTCGAAGATCGGAATATCCTCGTGCATCGCGTCCTCTTTTTCCCACGGCGATGCTTTCATATCGGCGAAAGGCGAGCGGACGACGACCTTGACGTCCTCGCCGCCGAGTCGGCGTGATGTGCGGCAGCAGTCCATCGCAGTGTTGCCGCCGCCGATGACGAGCACGCGGCGGCCGATGGATTTCGTATGCTCGAATGCGACGCTCGAAAGCCAGTCGATGCCGATATGAACATTCTCTTTCGCATCCCAACGTCCGGGCAATTTCGGCAGATCTTTGCCGCGCGGCGCTCCCGTTCCGATGAAAACGGCGTCGTAATCCTGCGCCAAAACTTCCTTCAGACTGTCGACATACTTGTTGAATTGAGTGTGAATTCCAAGATCGAGAACGTAGTTGACTTCTTCATCGAGAACGGTTTCCGGCAAGCGGAACGACGGGATCTGGCTGAGCATAAAGCCGCCGGCCTTCGTCTGTTCGTCGAAAAGATGTATCTCGTAACCGAGCGGCGCAAGATCGCGCGCGACAGTCAAAGACGCCGGACCTCCGCCGATGAGCGCGACCTTCTTGCCGTTTGGAGCAAACGGCCCCTGCGGCATCATATGCTTGACTTCATCCTTGTTGTCCGCGGCGACCCGTTTCAGCCGGCAGATGGCAACCGGTTCAGCTTCGACCCTTCCGCGGCGGCAGGCAGGCTCGCACGGACGGTCGCAGGTGCGCCCGAGAACGCCCGGAAAGACGTTCGAGTCCCAGTTGATCATATAGGCTTCGGAATACTTTCCTTGCGCGATCAACCGGATGTATTCGGGAACCGGAGTGTGTGCCGGACACGCGTATTGACAGTCAACTACCTTGTGAAAATACTCGGGATCTTGGATATCGGTCGGTTTCAAAAGCGTTTACCCCTTGAAGTTTGTTCGGATTGTGAATTTGTGTGCATTCGCATCGGGTCTTCAATAATATAAGTTTTTTTGATTCGCACTTCAATGCGTTGAGGACGGGTTTTGAGGTTTTCAACGAAAAGTCGGCGGCGTCGAATTCTACTTTCTGAGAACCTTCTCGATCCGTCTGCGAAGCACTTGGCCGTTGACGACGCCGTGCTTGAGATAAACGAGTTTGCCGGCCGAATCGTAGAGCATAGTCACCGGAAAACCGCCCGAATAGCGCGGAGCGATTCGTCGGATCGAGCGCGTGATCTTGCGCCGGTCCTCAAGATCAAGGAGATACGACGGCATTTTTGCCTCGTAACTCTTGAGAAAATCGCTGACTGCCGTATCGGCGACCGAAACGTTGTCGATCGAGACGAGCGCGAAGGTCAGGCCTTTCGCCCGAAATTCGTTGTCGATCTTTACAAGTTCCGGAAACTCCGCGCGGCAAGGACCGCACCAGGTTGCCCAAAAATTGACAAGGAGCGGCTTGTCGGAATCCCGGACAAGAGCGCGCAGGCCACCGGCGTCCAAAATCGTCGTTTTCACCGCGTCCGGCGCGATGTCTTTTTGAGCCGCCCCCGCAATTGCGAGGAACGCCAATACAAAAATGCCCAAAACGAATCTGATCATTCCGAGCATTTTAATTGCAGAAACCCAATCGTCAAAACTAACGTTCGACAAATACCGGGGCGTGCTGGTATTTGAAATCCTTGGCGTCGGTCAGCCTTTTGAGCTCCTTGGTCTTCCAATTCATGATCCAGATGCTGTATTCGTTTTCTTCCTTGTTATTCATCCCGATGGCGAGCCACTTGCCGTCCGGCGACCAATCATGCCAACCTTCGGAAAGCTCGTTATCGGTCAGTTTCCAGTTTCGTTTTCCATCCGGTGTGACTGCGAACAGAGAACTTTTTCCGGCCTGCACCGAATTGTACGTGATGAAATTATATTTCCTGACCCACCGCGGTGGCCCGGCGTGATAACTGTGCCATTCGGCCGTTTTGTCGTCCTTCGGATAGGTCGTTAGTTGGCGCCGGCCGCTGCCGTCGACGTTCATTATGAATAGTTCTTCGTTGATCTCGCGGTTAGTGCGATCCTTTTTGTATGCAAAAACGATACGCTTGCCGTCCGGCGAGAAGCTCGGATCGCGGTGTGCGGCGGCCGGTTCGTTAGTGATCTGTCGATATTTCCCGGTTTTGAGATCAATGATGAATAGTTGATAACGGACTTCGTTTCCGATCCGGCCTGAAACTACCATTTCCGTGCCGTTATTGCGGCTTCCCATCCACGAATCCTCAAGTCGCAGGTCGCTGAGCTTTTTCACGTTCTTGCCGTCAAAGTCCATTGAATACAAGAAATAGCAGCGTTTGCAGGCGTCGCGGTCGCTGATGAAAAAGACCGTTTTTTTGTATGCATGATATGTCCATGCAACGTCTTTGTTATTGCTGATGTTGCGCTTGCGCGTCCCATCGGTGTTCATCGCGTAGATCTCGTAGTCGTCGGCCTTGGTATCCTGCGCCACGTTGTACAGAAGTCCGTATTTCGTTTGTGCGGCGACCGTCGCCGCCGTTAACAGAATCGTCAGAATGATCAATAGTTTTTTCATTTTCAGTTTGATCGATCATATGAATCTTTGAGCAGGCTGACGAGTTCGGCGTCGAGCCGCGAGGTGTCTGTGACGGTGACCTGATGCGAGATCCGCGGCATCGGTCCGGTCAGCTTTGCCTTTGAGACGACTTCGTCGAAATCACGCGACCCGAGGTCAAGACCGAGCCGAATTTCGCTCTTTTTGATGTTGATGGCGGCAAACTCGCGTTTCGCCAGGATCGTAACATATGTCTTTTTCGGCAGGATGGTCGCGTCGGGGAAGTTTCGCAGCGCAAACTCGACGACGGCGTCGAACAGCGAACGCATCGCGTCGCAACCGGCGAATTGATTGTTAAGCAATTCGCTTGTGTCGCCGTAGACCGGTTTCCCGCCGTTCGCGTGAATTCCCGCAAGCAGCGACGCGTGCATATGCCCGAACCCGCAATCGGTCTTGAGCCACGCGATCAGATCGTTTCGTTTCTTGATCCCGGAACCGTCGATCGCGACGAGCCAGGCGGCAAGATCCTTGCCGCCCGAGTTGCCGAGATTGTCGATGAATTCCTTTTCAATTTCCCCTGAAGTCTTTTGCATTTGTTATTTTACCTCCACATGCCGAGCAGCAATCCGCAGGCTGCGAAATAGACCGCGATATAGCCGCAGTCGATCAATAAATGTAGAAAGGTCCGGCGTTCGAAGAGTCCGATGATAACGAACATCGCGATCGCCCAGAAGGCGGCAAGCAAACCGGCCGCGACGCCCCATTTCCAGGTAGTCGCCGGATCACCCAGAAAAAACGCCAAATTGTACGACGAAAGATAGGCGAGCAGAAACGTTAAACCAAATGTCTTCAACGGGTTGAACGATTTCAGATCGTCATCCGCTAGACCTGTTTCGCGTTGCCACATCTTGGCAAAAAGCAGCGGTGACCACCAGAATCCGCCGATGACTAGACTCATCAGCGCACAAACGAACACGGCAAAGTGATTGATGTAAAAGTTTTCCATAGCAAACCGAGCATATCGCCGGTTGCGCGGATCCGTATTGGAAAAATTTTACCTAGCCGACGGGAACGTAATTCAGCAGGTCGTTTTTTCGGCGTGCGTAATCGTCCGGAGTGAAACCCGAAAACGTTTTGAAATCGTGGATAAAATGCGATTGGTCAAAAAAGCCCGCACCGTGCGCAATATCCGACCAATCGACTACTCGTTGATTCTCGATCAGTTCGATTGTCTTCTGGAATCTCATGATCTTCAGATAGCGTTTCGGGGTTATGCCGACCTGTTTGGTGAACATTGAAATAAAATGCTTTTGCGAAAATCCGATCTTCTGCGTCAGTTCGCCCATCGAAACGGCATCCGGGGTCGCGACGATGGTCTCGATCGCGTATTCGACACAAGGATTCAGGATCATTCGCGAGAGATGGGCGCGGACCAGAAATTCCTCAACGATCTCAAACTTGCGATTTGAGCGCTTGTTTTCCGAAATCTGCTCGCGCAAAAGCGCAAAGTCGTCGCCCCAGATCAAGTCTGCATCGACCACGCAATCGGCGATCTCGTTCATCGGAAACGGAAAGAACGGATAAGCCATCCCCCGTTTGAACGCGACGATCATCATCGAAGCGTCTTTCCCCGACGGAATCGTGATCGGTTCGGTGCGCACGCCCGAAGCCCAAACGCGATTGCAGGCCTGGATCTCTTTGAGCGAATCGTTATCGTAAATGAATTGCGCCTGATCGTTGAGATCGATGATTATCTCGACATTGCCGTCAGGCAGGAATCTGTCGACGCGGTGCAACGGGCTGAACGCCTCGTGAAAAATAAGGCATTGAACAAACCGGTCGAGCGGTGGCTTGGGAATGTAGGTTTCGAAAATCACGGATCAATCTCGGGAAATCGTGTTCGACATCATAGAACTGAAAAGCCGCCGAGACAACCCCGGCGGCCCAAAAAACCTCTTAGCGGAGAATACTAATTTCCCAATAGCGATCCGCCGGTGACGACGAATGCGTTGTCGACGACGTCAACCTGCATCGTGAGTTCGCTTGGGTCGGCCATTCCGGTGATCGATTCCCAGCGCATCACACCATCGGCAGAGATCACGAACACCCGATTCCCAGTGTGTCTCATCTCGCCGATAACCGACAATGGCGCTGCCGACCCGAACGTCGAAGGGATTCCGGCGCCGATGAAGCTTGCCGGATTCGATGCGCCCCGCGGAATCGCCAATCCCTGAAAGAAATATCCGCTTTTGAAACCCGAACTCAGTTCGGTATCAATCAAGTTGGCATTCGCGAGGACAGCAAATGCGTTTATCGTTCCCGTAACGTCGCCCGCGTAATTGCCGTCGCCGCCGGTGGCCTGGAACGCAAGTTGTGCAGAGTGGTAGTTGCGAATCGTCGAGATCGCGGACGCTTCGTTTGCGGCCCGGCGCGCAGCCAGCAGATTCGGGATCGCCAACGAGGCGATAATGCCGACGATGACGACGATAAGCAGAAGTTCAATCATCGAAAAGCCTCTTTGATTGTTCACGTTTTCCATAGGCGGGGGCGCCGGCTTCGGCTATGAATCGAGCTTCAAATTGCGTGCCAGAATGCCTGATGGCCGTTAAACCAAGTTCAGTCAATAATTTACGCTTTAAGAATAGTTTGCTCACGAAGTTCGCGCCGCAAGAAAACGTCTCAAATGATGACGATTATTGTCAGAATGACGAATCTTGGGTCAAATTGAAGGGCACCGATCCGAGGAGTCACAAAAGACAATAAGTCCGGAGTAAAACTTCCAATCGCTTTACTCCGGACCGTCTGAGAAACTGCTTTCGAAATCTACTTCTTCATCGTCAGTTCGACGCCGGTCGCTTCGAAAGATATCTCGGTGACCGTGCCGTCGGCGTTGACGTTGTCGAACTTCGCGCCGTCTTCCTCGATCATATGCTTAACCTGCTCTTTCGAAAGAGTTTTGACCGTGAAAATGCCTTCCGCTTTGGCGAATGCTCCGGCCGAATTAAGCGGGATGAAAAACTTGTGATCCTTCATCTTGACGCGGACCGATTTCGCGTCCTTTGACGGCGCGAGCTCGAGCCAGCATCCTTCGGTCTTGCAGGAGCGGACGATCACTCCTTCAACGCGCACTACCTTGTTTGCGTACTTCGCCGGGGACTTCATCACCTTGGTGAGTTTGACCTTTTTCGAGTCTCCGAGCGCCGCTCCGCGCTTCAGATAACCATCTGACGGAATCGCTTCCGTCTTGTCCTTTTCCGTCGGCTTCGTCTCCATCTTTTCCATCTGGGCGAAAGCCGAGAGACTGAATGCAAATATGGCGATAACTAACAATAGGTGTCTTTTCATAAATTTACCTCGTGACCAGAGTTGGTGCTATTCAAAATTGTGCCACATTACGGGCAACTTGAAAAGAATCGACGGATGCTGCCCGGACTCGTGCAAGTGATGTCGGTGTGCCGTTTCGCCAAACTTCCCGAAGCTTGTCTTATCCGTTCGATTCGAGTAACGTATCTGAACCTAATCAACTTATGATCCGTTCAGCTCGGTTTTCGGCGCCGTGTCGATGAAGCTGCCGTTCGGATCCAATCGAAAAAAGGGAGACTCTTATGCATTGTCGACATTTTGTCTTGACTTTCGTTTTCGTTCTTGGACTTGCGATTGCCTCCGCGGCCCAACAAACGATCTTCAATGTGCCGTCGACCGATATCTTGCCAAAAGGATCCGTGTATCTTGAATACGGCGTTTCCTTCAAACCCAATGATCAGGATGCGCTGAAAAAATTCTCGGCGATCGTCCCGCGGGTCGTTGTCGGCATCGGCCGCAACGTCGAGGTCGGAGTCAACTTCCTCGGAAACCTTCAGCCGGGAAGCGGAATGAAAACGATCGCGCCGACCGTCAAATGGAGGTTCTACAACAGCGAACGGCGCGGAATCTCGGCGGTTGCCGGAAACACGTTCTACTTCCCGGTCAGCAACCGCACCTACCGTTTCGGTTCATATTCGTTCAGTCAGGTGAGCAAGACTTTCCGCGGCGCCGGCACAAGGGTTTCGGCCGGCGGATACGTCTTTACGAAGAACGTCGTGGCCGAAAAGGCATCGCGCGGCGGCGGTCAGTTCGGAATCGAACAACCGATCAACGGCAAGTTCGGCGTGATGGCCGATTGGATAACCGGCAAGCATTCGATGGGCTATTTGACGCCGGGCGCATACTTCAGACCGACAAACAGGATCACGGGTTACGTCGGCTATTCACTCGGAAATCAGAATCTTAAAGGCGGAAACCATTTTGTGTACGCCGCGGTCGGAATGACGTTCTTTTAGAGAGCGCTGATTGCCCGGACTGATAGACAACACGTCCGCCGACGAACGTCGCTTCGACCTTGAGTCCGAGCAATTCGCTTCGGTCGGCGGCAAATATGTCTCCCGAAAGAATCAGGAAATCCGCTAGTTTTCCAACGGTGATCGAGCCCTTGTCGTTCTCCTGAAACTCTGCGTATGCGGCGCCGAGCGTGTACGCTCGGACGGCGTCGCCGATCGTCAGACCGCCGGGGCCGGTCGACGCCGCGATGCCTTTCAGCGGATCGATCTCGATCATCGCGGCGTCCGAACCGAACGCGAGCCGCACGCCGGCATTGCGGAGATCGGCGAACGTCTTGAAGTACTCGCGAGAATCGACGAAATAAAAGAGCGCGGGCTGCATCGAAGCGATTGCCGGAAGCGGCGCGAAGCGCTTCAGGTCCCACGGCTGGAAGTTGTGCGCGTGCTCGACCCTCAGCCGACGGTCGCGCTTGCCGTTTTGCCTGACGACCCGTTCGAAAACCGTCAGGACGATGTCGTTGGCGCGCGGGCCGATGGCGTGCAGCAAAATTTGGACTCCGGCGCGGTCAGCGGCGGCAAGTCTCCGTGTCAAATCGCGCATCTCGGAGTAATCGCCCTCCGAATAATGTTTGAGGCAGCCGCCGCGGACCATCGAACCCGAATTGCGTTCGATCTTCGGAAGCGGTTTGTCGATCCCGACGCAGTCGTAAACACGCGTTTTCAGCTTTCCACTCTTTTCAAGTTCATTAAGCGGACCCGAAAGATCATCCGACGATACGTCCTGGACGCTCGTGACCCCGAATGCCGCGGCATAGTTGACCGCGGTTTCGAGAACGGCGAGCCTATCGGGCGTCGAGGGCGCGAAGGCCCGGAGTTTTGCGGCCAGCGCTCCACCAACGGGCATTGAAGCGTTCGTGATCCCGGCGATCTCCAGGGCCCGCGAGTTCGCGATCGAGAATCGCGCGTCGCGGCCGTAGAGCAAAACGGGATTGTCGGGCGCGGCCTCGTTCAGTTGATCGAGCGTCGGCGCGTTTGCGGCGACCCATCCGCTTCCGAGGATCCATTCGCCTTTGGGGAGAAATCGCGCGTGAAGACGGATTTTCTCGAGCGTTCCTTCGACGTCGCCGGCGCTGCGCAGATCAACCGAGAAAAAGCGAAGCCCGACGTTCATCAGGTGAACGTGGCTGTCGTTGAATCCGGGAATTACGAGTTTGCGGCCGGCGTCGATCGTTTTCGTGCCGGGGCCGATGAATTTTCCGGCTTCGGCGCTCGAGCCGACGAAAATGAATCGCCCCTCCTTCACGGCGATCGCCTCCGCCTTCGGCCGGACGTCGTCGATCGTCCTGACATTCGCGTTGACGACCACAAGATCTGCAAACTGTGCGGATACGGATGGCGCAAACGCGAAAAACAACCCGAGCATTGAAATGGGACCGACGATCCTTTTCACAGCGTATTTCATCGAAGAATCATCTCAATTTGAAGACCGTCCGACCGTTCATTACTGTTCTCAGAACCTTCACCTGACCGATCGCGTTCGGATCGATCTTGAAGATATCGTTCGACAAAACAACGAAATCGGCGAGTTTCCCAACCGCGAGTGTGCCTTTTTCATTCTCCTGAAACTCGGCGTAGGCCGAGCCTTCGGTGTAAGCCCGAAGCGCTTCCTCGACGGAGATCTTCTGTTCCGGAATCCAACCGTTCGGGTTCTTGTCGTCGAGGGTGCGTCGAGTGACGGCGGCGTAGATGCCGAACATCGGATTGAGCGGCGCGACGAACCAGTCGGTCCCAAATGCGAGCCGCGCGCCCGAATCGAGGAGTGTCCGAAACGCGTAAGTTCCATTGAGACGCTTCTGATCGAGCCGTTTCCAAGCCCAGCGCCCGTCGTCGATCACGTGAAACGGCTGCATCGAAGCGATAACGTTCGCCGCCGCGAAACGTTTGATCAGGCCGTCGTTCAGGTGCTGCGAATGTTCGATACGGAAACGCCGGTCGCGCGGTCCGTTTTCCTTCGCGACCTTTTCGTAGATCTTGACTATCTCGTCGTTTGCCCGATCGCCTATAGCGTGGATCATCACCTGCAATCCAGCCTTGTCGGCCGCCGAAACGTATCCGTAGGTTCTTTCCGGATCTTCGATCGCGAGTCCGCGTGAATCGGGTTTGTCGAGATAAGGTTCGTAAAACCACGCGGTCGTCGACCCGAGACTGCCGTCGGCAAATCCTTTGAGTCCGCCGACACGGAGCAGCGGATCGCCGAACGCGCGCGTCACGCCGGTGTTGGACCAACGCCGCCAGTCGCCGAGCGGTGAAACGGCGTAAACCCGCGTCTTGAGCTTGCCGTTCCGCGCGAGGTCCTGAAGCACGCCGATATCGGAACCGGCAGACATATCCTGGACGCTTGTCACGCCGAGGCTTGCGGCATAATTTGTCGCCGCCGTCAGATAATCGACGCGTTCGGCGTAAGAAAATGCCGGAATGACGCGGTTGATATATCCCATCGCCTCGTCTTTGAAGACGCCCGTCGGATTGCCGTCCTTGTCGCGGACGATCTCGCCGCCGGCGACCTCCTTCGTATTTCGATCAACGCCGGCGAGTTTCATCGCGAGCGAATTGGCAAGCGACATATGCCCGTCGAGCCGATTGATGAAGACCGGATTGTCCGGCGTCACGGCGTCGATCATCGCCGCCGTCGGCAGATCGTTCGGCGTCCAGTTCTCGTGGTCCCAATTGCCGTTCTGTATCCAACGGCCTTTTGGGAGCGTCGCCGCGAAACGCCTAATGCGCTCGACAAACTCGGCAGGGGTTTTGGCGTCGCGCAGATCGACGCTTGAGAGCCCGGCGCCGCCGTCGAGAAAATGGACGTGAGCGTCGTTGAATCCGGGAATCACGAGTTTTCCGCCCGCGTCGATGCGCTCGGTTTTCGGACCGGCGAGCAGTTTGATCTCGGCGGTCGTCCCAACGGCGACGATCCGACCGTTCAGAACCGCAAACGCCTGCGCCGTCGGTTTAGAGCGGTCAAGCGTCCGGACGTTGGCGTTGAAGACGATCAGATCGGGCTTGATATCAAAAGGGAAAACACCGGCGGCACAGATCGCGGTCAAAAATGCGGCTACTAAAAATTGTCTCATGACAGCGATTGTAATCGTGAGCGACGGAAAATTGAAAGTCAGGGCCATCCTATCGACCCGACTGGAGCGCAAGCGTCCCCGCTTGCATACGGCGTGCAACGCCGTAAAGGCCGCGGCGTCTGATCCCCGACCCCGTTCGCGCTCCGCGCTCATTGCAGGCGGGGACGCCTGCGCTCCAGTCTGACTGCTCACCGACTAGATCTCGATCCGTTGCATTCGCGATTCGAACGGCGCGATCTGATTCGTGATCAAAAACCACTGGGCCGCGCCGACGAACAGCAAAAAGGGAAAAAGGGAAAAAGGTTAAAGGCAAAAGGCAAAAAAGTTGCTGGGGGCGAATGAGAAAAAGGCAGAATTCAGACTGCGATGGTGGGACCAAGCTGAACGAGGTTCGGCCGACTTGATGAGCCGGCCGAAGGATGATTCGTGGAATCGGTGTAATTCGTGGCAGCTAATCTCAGATCTCGAGCCGTTGCATACGCGATTCGAACGGTGCGATCTGATTCGTGATCAAAAACCACTGGACCGCGCCGACGAACAGCAAAAAGGGAAAAAGGGAAAAAGGGAAAAAGGTTAAAGGCAAAAGGTAAAAAAGTTGCTGGGGGCGAATGAGAAAAAGGCAGAATTCAGACTGCGATGGAGGGACCAAGCTGAACGAGGTTCGGCCGACTTGATGAGCCGGCCGAAGGATGATTCGTGGAATCGGTGTAATTCGTGGCAGCTAATCTCAGATCTCGAGCCGTTGCATACGCGATTCGAACGGTGCGATCTGATTCGTGATCAAAAACCACTGGACGGCGCCGACGAACAGCAAAAAGGGGAAAAGGAAAAAAGGGAAAAAGGTTAAAGGCAAAAGGCAAAAAAGTTGCTGGGGGCGAATGAGAAAAAGGCAGAATTCAGACTGCGATGGAGGGACCAAGCTGAACGAGGTTCGGCCGACTTGATGAGCCGGCCGAAGGATGATTCGTGGAATCGGTGTATTTCGTGGCAGCTAATCTCAGATCTCGAGCCGTTGCATACGCGATTCGAACGGCGCGATCTGATTCGTGATCAAAAACCACTGGACGGCGCCGACGAACAGCAAAAGGAAAGGAAAAAGGGAAAAGGTTAAAGGCAAAAGGCAAAAAAGTTGCTGGGGGCGAATGAGAAAAGGCAGAATTCAGACTGCGATGGAGGGACCAAGCTGAACGAGGTTCGGCCGGCTTGATGAGCCGGCCGAAGGATGATTCGTGGAATCGGTGTAATTCGTGGCAGCTAATCTCAGATCTCGAGCCGTTGCATACGCGATTCGAACGGTGCGATCTGATTCGTGATCAAAAACCACTGGACCGCGCCGACGAACAGCAGGATGAACGAGTTGAAGTAGATTCCGCCCGTCGAGAGCGCGTTGATGTCGAGATAGTAATTCGCCGCGAACGCAACGGGAATGACGATCAGGCTTGACGGCAAGGCGAGCAGGAACGTTGCCAGGTTGAGTGCAAGAACGATGAAACGCAGACGCTCCGATTCATAGCCGAACCAGATCGTCAGCGCCAGAACGACGGCGATCGAAGTCACGCCGAGCCACAGATTTCGCAAAATGGTCTTGTTGTACATAGATTTTCCTCCCGAAATTTCAGAGAATCCGCGGCCGCCGATCCGTTTCCTTTTTGGTTGCACCGCGGCCTTAGACGCTTCGCCGGAAGCTTTTGTTCCCGACCGCGGTTCGCGTGGTATAATTTCCGAAAATTATGTCGACCAACGATCCGGCCGTCGGAACCGTCAAAGGGCCAGGCGACGAACCGCACGAATATCTTTTCATCACGCGCGACAACCGCCAGACGCGGATCGGCGAGTTTGTTTACTATGAATCGCGCGACGGCGTCGATACGATGCGGATCGTCGGGACGATCAAAGGCCGGCGCCTTGTGCGCAATCTTCCCGACGCGTTTCTCGCCGATCCGAACACACCGCCGTCGCTCGTTTCGGCGCTCATCGGACTCGATTCCGGCGCGACCGAGCTTTACGAGGTGACGGTCGAGACGATCGGTTTCTTCGACCAGTCGGTTGGCGATTTCAACAATCCGAGGATTCCGCCGAATCCGGGCGACACGTGTTATCTGGCCTCGTCCGAAACTCTCGCCGAAATGCTCAGCCCGAAACAGGAATCGGAGAACGGCTCGGCGCATATCGGCAGTTTGCTGACACGAAAAAACGGCGAGGTTCCGATCGTCCTTTCGGTCAAGGACGTTGTTTCGACACATCTCGCGATTCTCGCGTCGACCGGTTCGGGCAAGTCGTACACGGCCGGCGTTCTGGTCGAAGAGTTGATGCGTCCGTACAACGGCGCGGCGGTCCTGATCGTCGACCCGCACGGCGAATATCACACGATGAGTTCGATCCAGGGCGATTCGCAATTCGCCGGGCCGAACGGATATCAGCCGGAAGTCCGAATCTTCACGCCCGACAAGATCAAGGTCAGGTTTTCGTCGCTGACCGAATCCGATATTCGATATCTATTGCCGGACGGGACGAGCGACAAGATGCTTCATTTTCTGTCGCAGTCGTTCCGAGGGCTTGAACTGAAACTTCGTGCGGAAGGCAAACGCGATTATCAGTACGGTTACGACGATCTCGACATCGAGGTCGAAAACCAGAAGTTCGGCGACGAAAAGAAACCGGGCGCGGGCGGAAATATTTCATCGATCGACGGGCTTTTGTGGCGTCTGCGATCGCGGTTTCAGAAGAAAAACTCGTTGTTCCACGACAGCGAGCATCTTGAGTTGACCGAGCTTTTCAAGCCCGGGCGATGCACGATCCTTCAGCTGTCCGATATCGAGCAGCACGAACAGCAAGTAATCGTCGGAACGCTGCTTCGACGGATCAACAAGGCGCGGATGACGATGGTCCGCGGCGAAACGCCAAAGGAGACGGGCGACGCGGTCGGTTATCCGGTGTTCACTTTGCTCGAGGAAGCGCATCGCTTCGCTCCGGCCGGCGCGAGCGTCGTTTCGACGAACATCTTGAAACAGATCCTGTCCGAAGGCCGAAAATTCGGCGTCGGAATCGGACTGATCACGCAACGCCCGGGCAAACTCGATCAAGACGTTCTGTCGCAGTGTATGACGCAGATCATTATGCGAATTGTTAATCCGATTGATCAGCAAACGGTCGCGCAGTCAGTCGAAGGCGCGGGCCGCGCGATGCTCGCCGAACTGCCGGCGCTGACCAAAGGCCAGGCCATTATTTCGGGCGTCGGCATCAACACGCCGGTGATGTGCCGCATCCGCAAGCGCCTGACGAAACACGGCGGCGAAACGTTTGACGCGCCGGCCGAATGGCAAAAATGGCACTCGCCCGAGTCGGGTTCAAGGCGCGAGGAAAAGGATTCTCCGTATCTCAAGCCGGAATCGGGAAAAAAGACTGAGAAGATCGGGAACATTAGGATCTAGCGATTTTCGATTTGATGGAGTTCGGTGGATGCGTCGGAATTCACGTTAACCCAATTTATGCTATCGGAGTTTTTCCAGCGAAAAGACGTGAAACCGTCTGCTGATATCAGCGTCTACTATCAAAGATGACCAAAAAATTCATAAAACGCTTTCCAAACGCCGCCGCGGGACATTTCCGCGAGGCGCAGGGATTTAGTGTCTCGTCGATCGGGATCGGAACGTATCTCGGCAATTGGGACGAGGAAACGGACCGGAAATACACGGACGGGATCGTGCAATTCGTCGAATCGGGCGGCAATGTCATCGATACGGCTGCGAATTATCGTTTTCAGCGTTCGGAACGGAGCATCGGCGAGGCGCTTAAATCGCTCGCCGAAAAGGGTATCGGACGCGATGAGTTGTTCATCTCGACCAAGGCCGGTTTCCTGCCGTTCGACGGCGAGCCGCCGAAGGACGTAAATCATTATTTCGAGGAAAATTTCGTCAAAAAGGGAATCGCGCGGTTCGAGGATTTGGCCGGCGGAAGCCATTGTATGACGCCGGATTATCTCGAGGATCAGATCGATCAATCGCTGCGGAATATGTCGCTCGAATCGATCGATCTCTTCTACATCCACAACCCGGAATCGCAGCTCGGCGCGGTCGACAAGTATACGTTCGAAGCGCGGCTCGCGAAGGCTTTCGAACGGCTCGAAGAGATCCGAGGCTCACGCCGGATCGGGTTCTATGGCGCGGCGACGTGGAACGGTTTTCGGGTCTTGCCGGACAACGCGAGTTATCATTCGATGGAGCGTATGGTTGGAGTTGCGCGCCAGGTCGCGGGCGATGAACACGGTTTCCGATTCATTCAGCTGCCGCACAATCTCGCGATGCCAGAGGCGTATCTCATTCCGAATCAGGCGGTTAAAGGCAAAGTTTACACGGCGTTCGCGGCCGCCGCCGAACTTGGCCTGACGGCTATGTGCAGCGCGTCGATCCTCCAGGGCAAACTGACGCACAGCGTGCCGTTTCATATCCGCGAAACGCTCGGCAATCCGTTGACCGACGCGCTTTCGGCGATCGAATTCGTCCGTTCGACGCCGGGCGTAACGACGGCGCTCGTCGGTATGAGCAGCGCCGCTCACGTTGTTGAAAATATGAAATTGGCCGAATCGGAGCCCGTTTCGGCGGAACAATTCGCGCAGCTTTTCGCAACGGAATGACCGCGAAGATCGTCACATTCGGCCTGACGTTTCTGATCAGCGCGGCGATCGGCGCCGGACTTTTTGTTGTGCTGATCATCGTTCTCAACGGTTTTTCGGAACGCGACGCGAATTGGGCGATCGGGGTTTACATCGGCGGCGCGTTCCTTCTCAGCGCGATCGTTTCGGCGCTCGCGGCCTTCGCGCTTGGCCCGATGTTGAAACGTGAAATGAACCCGTTTGTCAGCATCGCGCTCGCGGTCGTTGTGTTTTCATTCATTGGCGGAATCCTCACGACGGGTTTGATTTTCGTGTCCGCGCTCGTCGCGGAGATCGTGAGAACTTCGAGGTAATCAATGGAGATCAAGAACTACTCGGAATTTTGGGATTTTTATGTCGGCGAGCACCGCGATCCGGTGAATCGGCTGTTGCATTTCATCGGAACGACGCTCGCAATGGTTTTGCTCGTTTGGTTCATCGCGACCGGCAGATATTTGCTTCTCCCAGTGGTCCTCGTCGCCGGTTACGGCTTTGCCTGGGTCGGTCACTTTTTTGTCGAGAAGAACAAGCCCGCGTCGTTCAAGTATCCGCTGTGGTCGTTCATTTCGGACTACAAGATGGTGTTCTATATGTTGACCGGAAAGATGAACAGGGAAGTGGAACGGATCAGGACGAACTGATTCAAGATTCCAAATTCCAGAATTCCAAGTTACATCGACCAGGAATCTTGGAATATGGAATTTGGAATCAAAGAGCGTCCGACACCCTCTCCAAAACTCCGTTGAAGCGGTACGAGATATTGAAATGCCCGCCGTCGAATTCTTCGTGAATGTGATCGATCCCGAAATCCCGAAGTCTTGAGGCCAACACACGGGCGCCGACGTCGAGCGCGAACTCGTCGCTGGTGCCGGCGTCGATGTAAAGCAACTCAAGGGACCGCAAGTTTTCCACAGACTTTTCCACAAGCCGCACCGGATCGTTTTCGAGCCATTTCGCCCAAATGTCCGGTCGCAGTTCGCCCGTCTCGAGATCGAACGGAAGATCGAATCCCGTGCCGTTCGGCGAGTAGCACGCGCTCATTCCGATCAGATTGAGTCCGTCGAAATCGTGCTTGCCTTTTTTCGCTTCCTCGTTCCACATCTTTGCGATCAGCGCGTCGGGGTCGCCCTTGATCGCGCGGTACGCTTTCACGAAATCCGGGAGATAACAGCACTCGAAGTAGGCATCGCCGGCGGTCGAGCACACGAGGCCGAAACGATCGGCGTGGCGCATCGCCATCATCAGCGCGCCGTAACCGCCCGAGGACTTGCCAATCACCGCTCGCGACGCGCGATCGGGAATCGTCCGAAACGTCGCGTCGACGAATCCGACGATCTCATCCGTCAAATAACTCTCGTAATTGCCCGTTGCGGTCGAATTCAAATACTGCGAACCGCCGAAGCGTGTAAAACAATCCGGCAGAACCGCGATCATCGGACGGATCCGCTCCGTTGCGATCAATCGGTCCATCCGCTCGGCGAAATTCGGTGTGAAGGCACTGTCGTTGAGCAGCATTTTCCCGCGGCCGGTGAAACCCGAAAGAACATAGACGCTCGGATAACGGAGCGATTCATCGTAATTCGGCGGCAGATAAACATACAGATCGCGAATGTGCGGATCGCCCGCCGGGTTGTTCTCAAGTATCCGGCTTTTATGCTGAAGGCAAACAACGGTACCATTTTCGATTTGTGATTTCTGATTTCGGATTTGCATAGTTTTGACGAATCTAGTTTAGAATTGATTCTTGCTTTTGGAAAAGTCGGGATTGATTACGGCCAAATCCGCAATCCCACATCCGGATTCCCAAATCAAGATATGTCTGGCGATCTGTTAAACGTAAACCCCAACGCCCTTAACTCGACGATCGAGTTTCTGACGGCGATGATCACGCCGGCGTTGCTGATATCGGCGACCGGTTCGATTGTGCTTTCGACCTCGACGAGGCTCGGACGCGTAATCGACCGCGTTCGCATTCTCGAAGACCGTTTGGCGGATCTGATCACGACCAAGGACAAGAGCGAAGTATTGCTTTATAGCCGGCGGATCGAAGTCATCATTGACCTGCTCGACAAGGTCACCAGCCGTTCGCGCTTGCTTCAGCGCGCGATGGTCGTTTTTTACTGGGGACTCGCCATCTTTGTCCTGACCAGCGTTTCGATCGGGATCGTCGGGATCTTCGGCATTTATAGATGGATCCCGATACCGGTCGGGCTGATCGGGATCCTGTTTCTTTTTTACGGGAGCGTCCTGATGATGCTCGAAGCGCGGATGGCAACGGCGACGATTAATGCTGAAATGGATTTTACGTGGTCGCTCGCGCGTGAGGTCGCGCCGCCCGAAATAATGGCGAAGTATCCCGCAGGCGGAATGTATGGAACGACAACCGGAGCCGCGGTTTCTGAAATTGTGGCGAAGCGGCGAACTCGAAAAAAGAGTTGAGCGTCTCGAAAAACTTCTCGAACGCTGCATCGTTTGCCCGAAAGACTGCGGAAACAATCGTCTGAACGACGAGATAGCCGCTTGTTATTCGGGCAGGCTGCCGATTGTTTCGAGCTACACCGCGCATTTCGGCGAGGAACCCGTCCTGTCCGGCACGCGCGGCGCGGGCAACATCTTTTTCGGGAACTGCAACCTTCGCTGCGTTTACTGCCAAAACTATCAGATCTCTCAAACCTGGAAGGAGCAAAAGCGGAACGAGGTGACGCATGAGCGTCTTGCCCGAATGATGCTCGAGCTTCAGGATCGCGGCTGCCACAACATCGGGTTCGTCTCCCCGACCCATTTTGCGCCGCAAATGGCGCGGGCGGTCCTGATCGCAGCCGAGAACGGTCTTCGGCTGCCGATCGTTTACAACACGAATGCTTACGATTCGGTCGAAGTTCTAAGATTGCTTGAGGACGTCGTCGACATCTATCTGCCGGATCTGAAATACGCCGATTCGGACGCGGGATTTCAGTTTTCGAAAGTCCGCGATTACGCGGCGCATGCACGTGGGGCAATCGCCGAGATGTTTCGGCAGACGGGCGCCGATCTTGATTACGGCGACGACGGATTGCTGAAACGCGGGCTTGTGATAAGGCTCCTGGTGCTCCCGAACGACATCGCCGGGATCGAGGAAAACCTTCGCTGGATCCGCGATGAGTTGTCGCCGAGCGTCGCGATTTCGCTGATGGCGCAGTATTACGCGACCAACAAGGCGGCGACCGACGAACGATACATTCTGCTTTCGCGACGGATCTCCGAAGGCGAATGGCTCTCGGCCGTTTCGTTGCTCGACGAACTGGGTGTCGAGGAGGGCTTTATGCAGGAATACGAGTCGGCGAGCCATTATTACCGGCCCGATTTCACGGACAAGGACGAGCCGTTCAAGGATATTCGGGATTTTGGCGCTGATTGAGGGGGAATTACGGATTCGGGAGCCTGTCGGAAACTGAATCAACTTCTTCAAGCGTGCGGAGCACGCGAGCTTGCGATAGCACCACGTGGAGCGAAGCGGAACGTGGTGGCCCGTCGCACCGACTTCCAAAGCGTGTGTAACACGCGTAACTCTAGCGGATGCAATGGGTCCGCGTGGTACACACGCTCGCTTGAGTTAATCGCGCGGACACCACGTTTCGCTCCGTTCACGTGGTGCTATCGGACGTGCGTGTGCTCCGCACACTGAATCGGTTTCTCCGACAGGAACCTCGCGGCCAGAATTGAAATGGCCTGAGATCAGGGTCTCCGGACTTTCGAATCGAACGGCAATTCTGTTCTTTCGGCATCGTCCGGATTTGTGTTTTCCGTGCGTTTCGTGCGAAGAATTAAAGAATATGAAAGTTGGAGACAAAGCACCTGATTTTATCCTGACGGACCTCAACGGCGAGAAGTGGAGTCTGCACGATCAATCCGGCAAAACCGTCGTACTGCTCTTCTATCCGGGAGATGACACGCCCGTTTGCACGGCTCAATTGTGCTCGGTGCGCGACAATTGGTCGCATTATCAGGAGACCGGTGCCGAGGTCGTCGGGATCTCGACCGACTCTGTGGGTTCGCATAAAACGTTCGCCGACAAGTATAATCTGACGTTGAAGCTTTTGTCGGACGACAAAGGCGACGTTGTCCGCGATTACGAAATGAAATCGTGGCTTCCGGGAAAGTCGGCGCGCGGCGTTGTCGTGATCGATAAACAGGGCAATATCGCATACCACAAGGTCGAAAGCCTGAGTCTGTTCAGGCCCAAGGACGAAGACGTGTTGGAAGCGATAAGGAAAGCGGGTTAGAAATCGGAATTCGGATACGCCGACGAATCACTCCAAAATCTAAAATCCAAAATCGAATTATGGGTATTTTTTCAAACGACAGTTTCAAATGTATGCGGTGCGGCCGCAAAGGCGAGCAGATGCAGTTTGCGCCATTGCCGAACGAACTCGGCGCTCGGGTTTATAACGAGATTTGCCAATCGTGCTGGAAGGAATGGCTGCAGAAGCAGAACCAACTGATCAATCATTTCGGGATCGATGTTTCGAGCCCGGACTCGCACGATTTTCTGTTCGATAATCTGAAGATATTCCTCTTCAACGAAGGCGTCGAACTCGCGCAGATCGACACTTCGAAAGAAGGTCAGGTGAACTGGTGATCTTGATTTCGGAATTGGGATTGGGGATTTGGGAATTGCGATTTGCGATCGCGGAAAATCCCAATCCCAAATCCCAAATCCCAAATCCCAAATCACAAATTCCGAAACAGTACCGGTCGCGACGGTGCGGCATCCGCCGCAAACGGCGCTATCTGCAGATTCAAAAGATAGACGCCGTCGGCGATATCGTCCGGGACGAAGATTAGCTCCGTGACCGTATTTCCGACGCGCGTTTTTTCGTTGGCGTCAAAACTTCCTGGCTCGATGTTCCAGAAGATCCTGTGATTCGCGAGTTTGCCGTCGTCGTAAATACGGTCGATCGACGGCAGATCGACGAGCAAATGCCGAAAACCGGATGCGGCGATGAATTCCATTGCCTCGGTCGTGAAATACGGCGGCACCGTTTCGAGATAAGTTGTCGTTTTTTTCGACGCCGGATTTGGCAATGTTCTGATTATCATTGATCCGACATTCGAAATAGTTGATAGCTGAGAGCTGATCGCGGCAAGTGCGGCTCGAAGCGCACGTTCCGTGATCAACAGATCGTCCGCCGCGATGGGGACAACGTATTTCTCGCCGGTATCGCCTGCGGGTTCGGCGGCGATCGAGATCAGCGCCGCGATCGAAAAGACGTCGCGAAGGCAGTCGATAACGGCGATCCTCTCACTCGTAACGTGCCCGACGCATTCGGTGTGCGTGCCGTTGCAGTGCGGAATCATCGTAACTTTTTCAAAATTACAGCTTCCGCCGCGGCGCGTGTCGCCGACGAGAGGACCCGATTCGCACGCTTGCGAGGTGGCCCGATCGACGCCGAACGCATTCGGTTGCCCGCCGGCGAACTCCATCGGGATCGCGATCGAGATCGGATCCGAAGCGTCGAACTCGTTGCCTGCAAATGTGATCTTCATCGGCAATCGTTCACCCGAGCGAAGACGTCCTTAAGGTCGAGTTCGTCAACATTGTCGATTCCGGCGCAAAGTTCCATCAAAAACCGGTCCTGCGCGTTGCCTTTTTGCTTTGCGAAAGAATACGGCAGATCGTCGCGGAACGTGACCATCGAGTATTTCGAAAAATACTCCGGAAACTCGTGTTCGAGCCTGGTTTCGAGCTCGCGCTTGCGTTGAAAGACCGGATCGGCGACCGAATCGCGCATCTCGTAGAAGTTCTCTTCCGCCATTTCCGCGATCGCATCGGCGTTCGGTTTGCGCACGCGAACGAAATCGTCAAAGACCGTCGCCCAGTCCGTTCCGTGTGTTCCGACCAATTCGTTAAGTACCCGGCAGTCTTCGAAAGAGGCGTTCATTCCCTGACCGTAGAACGGTACGACGGCGTGCGCCGCGTCGCCGATCAGAAGTGAACTCCCGCCGACGTTCCACGGATGACATTTGACGGTGCCGAGATTGCCGACCGGATTCGTGAAGAAGTCGCCGACGAGCGTCGGCATCAGAGGGATCGAATCGGCGAAATTCCTCTCGAAGAACGACATCAGCGATTCGCGGTCGACGAGTCGCTCAAAACCATTCTCGCCCTTGTGCGCGAGAAACATCGTGACCGTAAAACTGCCGTCAAAATTCGGCAGCGCGATCATCATAAACGAGCCGCGCGCCCAAATATGGAGCGCGTTCTTCTCAAGCCGGAAGCCGCCGTCTTCACTCGCGGGAATGTGAAGTTCCTTGTATCCGTGTTCGAGCCAATTGATCGAGAAATCGAAGCGCTCGACATCGCGGAACATCGCGTTGCGGATAACCGAACCGGCGCCGTCGGTTCCGATCGTCGTATCGGCCTTGAGGGGCAATCCGTTTTCGAGCCGCGCCTCGCCGGTCCGGCAATCGAAGGCGACGCAGCGTTCGTTGAAATGAAAGCGCACGCCCGGATACTTTTCGGCCTCGTCGATGAGGGCGGCGTTCAATCCGCTTCGCGAGACGGAATTGATGAACTCGCCGGCACGCCCGGAATAGGGCAGCAGCTTTGTCGAGCCATCGAGTCCGTGGATCATCCGCCCGTACATCGGAACCGCTTCCGCAAGCATATACGCGTCGAGCCCGACCTCGCTCAGAGCACGGATCCCGCGATTCGAAAGAGCGAGATTGATCGACCGCCCGGCGGCGACCGTCTCGCGCCGCATATCGCCGCGCGCCTCGTAAACATCGACCCCGATCCCGCGTTTCGCGAGATAGATCGCCAACAGGGAACCGGACAATCCGGCACCGATGATGATTACCTTTTCGTTTGACATAACTTTCGATACAAAAGGTTGTCGTCGCAACGCCAACCTAATCGCAGAAACTCCAAATGCCCCGCTCAAGCCTCTCCAACTCCCATTCCGTTGCTTCCGGGGAAAGCCGTAGTGCGTATCGCCGCAAATCGGCGGTTTCATATAGCATGGTTAGCATCATTAGTCGGCGGCGAAACTCTTCGTCGAGCGTACTGTCAGAATAACCGTATGCGCGGAAAAACTCACGTTGAAGTTGGCCCTGGCCTTGAATCATCAGTACGCCTACGGCCAAGAATTCGTATTCGTGAAAGCCGCATCGCGAATCGGCGAAATCGAACAGTCCGGAGATCTGCAACGGTCCGCTTTGATTGAACTTCAGATTTCCAAAATGCACATCCGAGTGCAGAAACGTGTTCGCGCATTGACGGGGGATGAGTGGCAGACTCTCTTCAAGAAATCTCGGAAGCGCGCTGAGAACCTTCGCATTGACGCCGTTGGAGGTCTGGCGTTCAATCAGGGTCGCGGCCCGGTCCTCGACGAACCTGTCCCAGTCGAATTCGAAGCCATCGGTGGCGAGGGCGTGAAGTTCCCTGAAGCCGGCGGCGAGTTCGACGACGAAATCTATCTGTTCACGCTTGGGAATCGTCAGCCATTCTGCACGCGTCAGCGATCGGCCGGCGATCTCGGTCAAAACCGCGTAATCGAGACCCTCGATCCGGCCCTCAGCGATTATCTCCGGAATCTTGATCGACGTCGTCCCGGCAACAAGCCGGATCGCGCGAAGCTCGCGTTCGAAACAATTGCGATTCGGGCGGTAGATCTTGACGATCAGATTCGTGCCGGCGCGAAAAACCACGTGATCGCTGCTCGCCACGCGTTGAAGCGGACCGTCGAACCTGTGCCGAACGCAAATCGACCGCGCGGTCGATTCCCACGACGGCGAATCAGCTTGTTCCGTAAACCTTTCGATAAGTCTATTTCGCACCAAATGCCGAGAATCATTGTTTAACGCACGGTCAGAATAACCGCAAGCGTGAAAAATTTCATCCTGACGCGCGGGTCCAACTGTTTCTTGTCTTTCGGGCACATCGCCGTCGATGAATTCGGACACCCTTGGTTTCCGCCGGGCTTGTCGTGCGGGAACTGTTGTCGTGTCCACAAAAAGCGACGTGGTGAATGAGTTGGGTGGCAATCGATCTGAGCGCTGTGCTAAGATAGGACCCTCTAGTTTCATCATTCTCTGGTGTTTGGACATGGCCTTTAGACGAGGTCTTTTTTGGGCGATTTGGGAGTAAGAAGTATGATCAGACAAATCTTGACATTGTGTATTATGGCGGTGGTCGTTCTTGGTAACGCGGCGCAATTGAATGCGACGACCTTGAGTTTCAATCCGAATCAGACGATGCCCGTCGCCATTCCGGACAACAACGCGACCGGCATTACGCGGACGTACACCGTCACCGGGATCCCGGCGGGTGCGACCGTGAATTTCGTCACGATGACGCTGACCTTTTCGGTCACTCATACCTGGGTCGGCGATCTGCGGACAACTCTGACATCGCCGGACGCTGAGGTTCATAGGTTGTTCTACGACATCGGCGATACGGCGTCGCCGGGGGGGGCAGGAGACAGTTCGAACCTGACCGGGCCTTATACGCTGGCGGACACCGGGGCAACGACGCTCTGGACGGGAGCCGGCGGCGGCGGCGACACTTTCGTGGTCCCGTCGGGAACCTACAGAACGACAAACATCAACGTCAATACCGCGACGAGCATCAACACGACCTTCGGTTATCCTGGCGTGCCCTTTGCCGACTCGCTCTTCGGCGTAAAAAAGGAAAAACCGCTTCGGCCGGAATCCGCAGAACTGACGAACGGCACTTGGACGCTGGTGATGTCCGATAATGCAACGGGTGATACCGGAACGCTTTCGGTCGCCCGCCTCGACATCGACTACATCGTTCCGACCGCTGCGAATGCAACTGTCAACGGCAGACTGCTGACGCCGGAAGGCCGCGGCCTAAGCAACGCCGAGGTTCGGATATTCAATCTCAGTACGGGCGCTATCGAGTCGACCCGAAGCAGTTCGTTCGGGCATTTTGAGTTCAGCGATCTTCCCGTCGGCAACGATTACGTCATCAGCGTCTTCAGCAGACGATTCCAGTTTTCGGATCGGGTCATATCTCTCAACGAAGACGTCACGGATCTGGTTTTGCAGGCAAACAGTTTCTAATCGGGAAGAAACCTCAAAAATCTATGGCTCCGCCGAACTTGCGGAGCCTTTTTTCTTGACTATTTCGCGTAATAGCCCCGCCGTGTGCGCGCGACGACATCGGGGCGATTAATGACCTCGACGCGGATCTCGCGCCATTTCCCGTCGCGCTTGTCGTCGGTCGGTTGATATGCGACGCCGTAACCCGTGCTGAGATCATCGAGCACCCGTTCGTAAACGCCGTTCAGATCTTCGAACTTGGCCGCGTAGTAAAGCTGCCCGCCGCTTTCTTCGGCGAGAAACGAAAGCGTCGCGCGCGCCTGTTCGTAAACCCGTTTGGACAACGTGCAATTGAATGGGGAATTGACCGCGCACGGCGACTTGTCTTCGGTATCGATGTAGATCGGGACGACCGCGGCATCGTTCGCGCGAACCGTTTCGACCAGTTCCGCGAAACTTATCCGCGATCCGAAGGCGAATCTCGTGACATAGAGCAACGCATTGTCGGCGCCGTCCGACATCATCACGACCGCCCGCCGGCGTTTCGGGTCGCGGTCGCCGAACATCCTCTCGATCGCAAATTTAAGCGAATCCCAGACAAATGAACCGCCGGTGCTGCCGATCTTCCCGGTTTTCCTGATCAACGCCTCGCGGTCGGATGTCAGTTCGGAAAGGACGTCGATCTTGTTTGTGAAGGTCACGATCGCGATCCGGTCGTCCGGTCGTGCTGCTTCGACGAAACGCTTTGCACTTTTTCGGATCAGATCCTGCTTCAACGCGGTCGAGCCCGAAAGGTCGAGCAGCAAGACGAGATCGAACGCGGTCGCGGATCTTGAAAAGTAAGCGATCTCCTGCTCGACGTTATTCTCGAAGATTTTGAAGTCCTTTCGCTCGAGCGAACCGACGTTGGTTCGAAAGTCCTTGCTCAGTACCCGAACGGTGAGATCGACGATGTTCGAATCGACCCGTATCGTATCTTCGTTTCCGACCGACGACCTCGACAACTCCTGCGTTTCGGCGAGCAGTTTCGGCTTGTTCCTGAGCGTCGGCGGGTCGACATTGAGTCCGCGGATCGACGGCATACGATACGTCGATTCAAGAAATTTCATATACGGATTGAGCGGCGGCATTTTGTACTTCGCCCGCCAACCGTCGATCTTTTCGGCGCTCTGGATCGGTGAAAGGACCAGAAACCCGTTCTTTTCGGATGCTTGAGTGCCGAAAAGCTGTTTCAGCCCCGACCGCAGACGCAGGCGATCGAGAAACGCGGCATAATCTTCGTTCAGCGGGACCTCGCCCTTCGAAACGGCGAGCGAGATGACCGGAACAAGAGCCGTTTGGGTCCCGAAGGAAATGAAGTTCTTGAGCACGTAAAAGAGAGCCGAAGTCCCCGGTTCACCGACGAGGCTGAGCGTCGGCCAGCCGCGTGTTCTGAATATATCGCAAAGCTCGTCCTCGCTTTTGTCGCGCTTCTTATCGATCGCTTTTTCCCGCGTTTCGAGGCGGCTTTCAATTCCGAAAACGCCTCGCGTGAGATTGTTCTCGCGCTCGCGAAGCGCGGCTTTGTCCCAGAACCGGTTGATCGTGTCTTTTTTGAGGTCGACGAGGCGCCCTCTGAGTTTCTTGTCGAGCGCCGATCCGGGAGTGGAACCGAGCTTGATCATCATCCGCTCGATATCGTCCGGCGAAACGCACGGCGTATCGCTCTGCTGCTGCGCCAGGCCGACCGCGGAGGAACAGAGCAAAAAGAAAGCAAGGAGCGCGATTCTCATAAACCGAGACAGCGTCGAAGAATCTCTGAAAACCTGAAAACGTCCTGGAATGAATTATATAACGGTGCCGGAGCGATGCGGATTACGTCCGGTTCGCGCCAGTCGGCGACGACGCCGTGATCGGTGATCGCCTTGAACAAATCGCGGTCCGATTCGCGGACACGAATCGACAGTTGGCAACCGCGCTGGGCCGGATCGGACGGCGTGATGATCTCGATGCGATCGGTTTCGATCTGTTTCAGGAGAAACTCGAGAAATCCCGTCAGCTTCAACGATTTAGCGCGAAGATTCGCCATTCCCGCGTCGTGAAAAACATTGAGGCTCGCGCGAAGAGCCGCCATTTGCAGGATGGGCGGGTTCGAGATCTGCCAGCCTTCGGCGCCGCGCATCGGGTGAAACTCGTCGCCCATCAGGAATCGCGTTTGTTTGTCGTGTCCCCACCAGCCCGCAAACCGCGGCAAATCGAAACGTTCGGCGTGACGCTCGTGAACGAAAACGCCGGCGATCGCGCCAGGCCCGGCGTTGAGGTATTTATAAGAGCACCAGGCGGCGAAATCGACGTCCCAATCGTGGAGTTTGAGCTCGAGATTTCCGGCCGCGTGAGCGCAGTCGAACCCGACGACCGCGCCGATCTCGTGGCCCGCTTTTGTTATCGCTTCGAAATCGAACGCCTGGCCGGTGTAATAATTGACGCCGCCGAGCATCACGAGCGCGATCTCGTCACCGTGCGCTTGGATCGTCGCGACGATATCGTCGGTCCGCAAGGTCGATTCGCCGGCGCGCGGCGCTAACTCTACCAAGCAATCCGCATTCCCAAATCCCAAATCCGAATTCCCGTTGTGCCAATCGAGTTGCGATCTCACCGCGTATTGGTCCGACGGGAAGGCGCCTTTTTCGATGACGATCTTGCAACGCTTTCCGCTCGGGCGGTAAAACGACACCATCAGCAGATGTAGGTTGACCGTCAGCGAGTTCATCACGACGGTTTCTATCGGAAGGGCGCCGACGACCTCGGCCATATTCGCGGCGAGAAACTCGTGATAGGGAAGCCACGGGTTTTTCGCGTGAAAATGCCCCTCGACGGCGAACTTCGCCCAGTCGTCGAGTTCCTGGTTGACGTATTCGCGGACGGATTTCGGCTGCAGTCCGAGCGAGTTGCCGGTGAAATACAGGACTTTTTCACCTTGCGCGTCGAGCGGGAAATGAAATCGCTCGCGAAATGTCGCGAGCGGGTCGGCGGCGTCCATTTCCGCCGCGAATTGTGCGGTGTTTTCGAATGACATCTTGTTAATTTCTGCCCGCGAATCAGCGCGAATCTTCGCAAATGTCCGTTTTGATCAGTTATCACGAAATCGCCAAGAAAGCGAATTACTTTCGCGAAAATCGGCGAAAATTCGCGGGCGAATAAATCTCGGTGATGACGGCGCTAAATCCCGACTTCGGCCTTCGCTTCGGCGAATTTTTCGACGGCGAATTTCAGGTCTTCCATCGAGTGGCCGGCCGAGACCTGCGTCCGGATCCGCGCTTTGCCTTTCGGGACGACCGGGAACGAGAAGGGGATGACGTAAACGCCTTTCTTCAAGAGTGATTCCGCCATCTTCACCGCCGGCATCGCGTCGCCGAACATCACCGGAACGATCGGATGTTCGCCAGGGAGAATCTGAAGCCCGATCTTCGAAAGCTCTTCACGGAAAAACTTCGTGTTCGCCGCGAGTTTGTCGCGGAGCGCGGTCGATTCGGTCAAAAGATCGATCGCCTTGATCGATGCGCCGACGATCGGCGGGGCGACGGAATTCGAGAAAAGGTATGGGCGCGAACGCTGTCTCAACAACTCGATGATTTCCTTCTTTGCGGACGTGTATCCGCCCGATGCGCCGCCGAGCGCCTTGCCGAGCGTTCCGGTGATGATGTCGATACGGTCCGTAACGCCGTGATACTCCGGCGTTCCGCGGCCGTGTTCACCGATGAATCCGACCGCGTGCGAGTCGTCGACCATCACCATCGCATCGTATTTTTCCGCCAAGTCGCAGATCTGATCGAGCTTCGCGATGTAGCCGTCCATCGAAAAGACGCCGTCGGTGGCGATCATACGGTTTCGCGCTCCCGCCGCTTCCTTGAGCCTTTCTTCAAGGTCGCTCATATCGCCGTTTCGATAGCGCGAGCGTTGGGCCTTGCAGAGACGGACGCCGTCGATGATGCTGGCGTGGTTGAGTTCGTCCGAGATGATCGCGTCTTCTTCCGAGAGCAGCGTTTCGAACAAGCCGCCGTTGGCGTCGAAACAGGACGTATAGAGAATCGTGTCTTCCATTCCGAGAAAGGCGCTGATCTTTCGTTCGAGCTCCTTGTGGATCGACTGTGTTCCGCAAATGAATCTCACGGATGAAAGTCCGTAACCCCATTCATCGAGCGCCTTGTGCGCCGCGGCGACGAGATCGGGATGATCCGAGAGCCCGAGATAGTTGTTGGCGCACATATTCAAGACCTCGCCATCGGCGACCCTGATATGCGCTTCCTGCGGACTTTCGATGACGCGTTCGTTCTTGTAGAGTCCGGCCTCGCGGATCTCGCCGATCTGATTCTCAAGTTGTTGTTTGATAGCTCCGTACATAAACACTCCGACACTCGCCCGCGAACGGGTGAAGATAATAAAAATGCAACCCGCGTCAAAAAGGGTTAACGCCGGTAACGGAAACGGTCGCGACCGACCACCACGCCCTTTACCGAAAAAACGACCTTGTAACTTCCGGAGCTCGGCGTACCGCCCCGGAACTGGCTCGGGAAATCGATGTACGCCCACTCGTCCTCGACCGCCGACATCGTGCCGCGGTAGGTTTTGCGGCCCAATGTCACGACGAATGTCGCGGTAAACCGCCGCATCGTTCCCCATTTGTCGCGAAGGCCGAGCGTGACGACGCCCGGTTGCGAGTCATCGACGGAAGTCTGCCAAGTTGCGCTGCGTACCGATTGCC
Organism: Acidobacteriota bacterium; assembly: GCA_016715115.1. Lineage (NCBI taxonomy): Bacteria > Pseudomonadati > Acidobacteriota > Acidobacteriota bacterium. The sequence goes on along the minus strand of JADKBM010000016.1, from coordinate 573,429 downwards.
CTTGAATCTGACCGGCGGTGAAAAAAACGATCGCCGCCGTCGCCAACAAGGTCAACAACCCGATTCTGATTTTCATAGCATCAACCTCCTGCTTCCTAAAGCGTCCGGCCACCGGCGTTCCGCTTCGCTCCTTAAATCCACGCGACCGCTACGTTTTTCGGATTCGCATCATATCGAATCCCTTCCGGGACTCGGTCCAATGAATGCGTTGGGTCTTAACTTGATTTTACTCCAAGTGTATCGATTTCGAAACATTAGCAGTGAACCCGGATCACGCATTAGCTACTCAGTCGGCAGAAGCACCGCGTGCCGAAGAAACACGAGTTGTGCGATCTATCGCAAATTACTTGTCAGGATTTTCAAAGCGGAATCCTGCTGGCACTCCGGACCGGTGTTGAGCTCGTTGCGGTCTCCGCGCGGAGACCGCCTGTTTGGCAAAGGCCGTTCGTTTCCGCTTCCCAGTCCCCCGCAAAAGCTTGTCCTCGGAGCAAGGTCCGCCACGGCTGCAAAACCCTGCGCGATCCATTCCAACAGTTAGCTTATAGAGGTGAAGATATCTGAAATTTCAAATCAATCCTGTCCTAAACGTTGGATTGCAGAACCGGATGTGCCGGAAGCTGCTCCACTGCAAACATCAAAATCCCAAGATGGCGAAAAGAACCCTTGGCTTCCGGGGACTTGCCGCGCGTGGTTGGTTCTCTGAAATCGGCTTTAGATCTCAAATCTCAAATTTCAGATTTCAGAGTGTCCGCCATGCAAACTGAAAAGGCCGCCCGAAAAAATCGGGCGGCCAAGCGATCAGATCGATCGGTCTGAATTAATGGACGTACCAGCTTGCCGGGGGAACGTCATTCAGCGAGCCCCACTCGAAGTTCGTCGTTCCAAGGTCGGATGACCTGCGAACCCAGAACCAGTTCTGCGCGGGATCGGCATTCTGACGCCAGATCGCGATGTCCTGTTTGCCATCGCCGTCATAGTCGCCCGGTGTACTGATGTCGCCCGTGATGCCCCAAGGGATTCCGTTGTAGAAGTCATCAGGGGTTCCGCCGCCGTCTCTTTCAAGGATGAAGTGCTGTCTCACTCCGCTGACGGTGCGGCGAACGCAGAAGTCAGACTTGCCGTCTCCGTCGTAGTCTCCCGGAAGAATGAAATCAGTTGACAGTCCCCAGTTAATATACTCAACACCGCCGCCGTTGGACTTCAAAAGAACAAACTGTCCTTTGGCCGGAGTCGAGACGATCGGACTCGTGCGCTGGATGCAGAAGTCGTGTTTGCCGTCTCCGTCGAAGTCACCCGTGTTGACGAAGAAGTCACCGTCTTCACCGAAACCCCACGGCTGATAGGTAATGTTGCCGCCCGGATTGGCGTTGCTTCCGCGGTAGAAGAAGAAACACTGACCATCGCCGGCACCAAAGGCCGGGCAACGGTATGTCGCGACGTCCGCTTTGCCGTCGCCGTCATAGTCGCCGGTGATCGCCGGATCGTCGCCCGTCTGCCCGAAGACATCCGTGCGGACGGTGTTGTTGGTGCTCTGGAGAATGTAGAACGCCGCGACGGTCGCCGCGCCGGGTCTCCAGACCGAAAGGTCGGTCTTTCCATCACCGTCGTAATCGTTCGGCGTGAAAAAGTCGGTTGCGGCATCGCCAAACGGCTGGACCGCAGTCACGCCCGAACCGTTGATCGAGGTGTACCAGTAGATCGGCGGAGCGAGAAGGTTGTCACCACGTTCACGCGTGTCGCGAACCTTGGTTTCAAGACTGCTGTCGATGCTTTGCCGAAGCGAGCCCATATTCGGGGCCGATGCTTCGCTGAGCGGGGTATTTGTCGCGCGGGCGACGACATAATCCGTCTTGCCGTCGCCGTCGTAATCCATATTGGCCTTGCTCGGCGCTGCCGCCGCCGTTTCAACCAACAGCGTCGCCGCTGAGAGCGTGCCGGTGTCGCCGCCGCCGTGGTCGGTCACCCTGAGCGTCCAGGTTCCGTTGGCGTTCGCCACGCCCGTAAAGGCCGAATTCATAACCGTTGCGGGGGACGGGTTCGTTGCGCCGGCGCCACCGAGCGCTGTCGTACGGTACGAGCCGGCCGCAACTGGATTCGTGGCCGCGGCCTGCCACCAACCACCCGCCGGGGGCGTGTTGTTGAGGTCGCCGAAATTATACGGCCCGACCAAGTCGGATGACGTGCCGCACGAGTTCGACGTCGTCGCGCCGGTGCGTCCGAAAAGTACGTGGGATGCGCCGTTCGGAGCGATCAAGATCGCCTTGACGTCGGCCGACCACGAGTGCGCCGGGGAAAAGGTCATACCGTTGAGTTCGACCTTGTTGACGGCGCCGGAAAGGCCGGAAACGTTAAAGGTAACGTTCAGCGGCGTTCCGCCCGGCGAGTCAAGGCAGCCGGTCGGGCCATCGGGGATCGCGCCAAACCCTGTTCCGGCGAAGGTCGCCGACGGTACGGCCGCGACCGGCGCTTTTTCGACGGCCTGGTTGTTTTGTGCTCCAAACCATAATGCCACCGCGGCCAATCCGATCACCAAAACGGCGAAAAGCAGCGGGCGAGTGGCTTCAATTAACTTAGTCCAAGACATTTAATTTCCTCCTCAGAAGTTTTTGTTGATACGCTTAGGCAAAAGAAGCGGCTCCAGAAACCCCGCAACATTCGAACTGCCGGGGGATGCAAAGAATCCACAGATTCCTACTATCGTGTGCGTTTGCTGTCAAATAAGACGACTTGAACCCAGCCTCGCGCACGATGTCCGCAGATGCCTCGTTCGCACGTCGTCTGAAACCTTTTACCGATCTGTATGCTTGTTGTCCAGAACAACAAACCTCGCAGCGCGTTACGGTTAAATTATCCCGTCATCGTAACAGAATTCGACTCAAACGCATAGCGTTTTCTTACTTGCCCTTCATTTTTTTTGGAGACAAAGCAACAGCCGCGCCGAATCGCGTGTGAGCGCCAGCGATTGCGGCAATCGGTCAAACGGACCAGTCGAGGATGACCTTGCCCGAATTCCCTTCGCGCATCACCTCAAAGCCTTTCGCGAACTCAGTGTGGTGAAAACGGTGCGTGATCACCGGTTCGATGTCAAGACCACCTTCGAGCAGGACGCTCATCTGGTACCAAGTCTCGTACATTTCCCGGCCATAGATGCCCTTGATCGTAAGCATATTGAAGATGACGGTCTTCCAATTGATGGCGAACTCATCCGCCGGAATTCCGAGGAAAGCGACGTTTCCGCCGTGCGTCATATTCACGAGCATATCCTTGAAAGCCTGCGGACTGCCCGACATTTCCATACCGACGTCGAAGCCCTCTCTCATTCCGAGCTCTTTCTGAACGTCGGCGATCGAGGTTTCGCGAACGTCGACAGCTAGCGTCACTCCCATTTTTCGCGCGAGTTCGAGGCGCTTCGGGTTGACGTCGGTGATGACGACGTGGCGCGCGCCGGCGTGCTTCGCAACCGCGGCGGCCATAATGCCGATCGGGCCGGCTCCCGTAATAAGTACGTCTTCGCCGAAAACCTCGAACGCGAGCGCCGTATGGACGGCGTTGCCGAACGGATCGAAGATCGCCGCGACGTCAAGATTGATGCCCGGCTCGTGCTTCCAGATATTCGTCATCGGCACGGCCATATACTCCGCGAAACCGCCGTCGGTGTTGACTCCGAATCCGAGCGTCTTGGCGCATTTGTAGCGCCGGCCGGCAAGGCAGTTCCGGCAACGGCCGCAGACGAGGTGGCCTTCGACCGAGACGATGTCGCCGACATAAAAGTCATTGACGTTCGAGCCGACCTCGACGATCTCCCCGACCAGTTCGTGCCCGAGGATCGTCGGTACCTTGATCGTACTCTGCGCCCACGCATCCCAGTTCCAGATATGAACATCGGTGCCGCAGATTCCGGTGCGTTTCATACGGATCAGAACGTCGTTGATCCCGATCTCGGGTTCCGGAACGTCTTCGAGCCAAAGACCAACTTCGGCTTTGCTTTTTACGATTGCTTTCATAGCTTGATTCTACTCCAAATGCCTTGATTTCCAAAGATTAAGGCTCGATCAGAATATCGTATTTCGCAAGCAGTCCGGCGAGTCCGGCGTACGAGAACCGTGCCTTTGAGATCCGGTTGGACTCCGGGTTGATAACGAAATTCACGGCCGTTCGAAGATCCGATCTTTCAAGGTTCGTGGCGTCGAAGATCGCGTCGCGCAGGTCGCAATCGGCGAGAGTCACGCCCGACAGATCGGATCCAGCAAGATCGACCTCTTTCAGATTGCATCGTTCGAACACCGAATGCCGGAGATCGCGTCCTGAAAATGTCGAAAGACTGAGATTGCAGTCAATAAAACGGCATTCGAAGGCGAAATTGCTCGCGTCTTCGAACCGCAGTCCGACGATCTTGCATGAATTGAAACCGACCGATCTGAACGCCGTATTCTTGATGACGGCCAGGCTCAGATCGCATCTGACGAACGCGCAATCGACAAACAGGGTTCCCGAAAGGTCCGCCTTCGCCAAACGGCAATTCTCGAACGTACAGTTCTCAAACTCGCTGCCCGTAACATTTTCAGCGGAAAAGTCGATGTCGTCGAATGCTTCGTCAGCTTTGTACATTTTCGTCAGCATTTTACACTTAACCCGGATTAGGCAAGAGAGAGTTTCTTTCCGCGAAACACGCCAAAAACACTAAAAATGGTCCTTTCAATGCACTTTTCTGATCTTGGAATTCTCATTTAAACGCCTTCAACCGTCACGGATTCGCCGTCCGGCGGATAGATCGGGCTTCTTCGAAATTCCGTCGTGCCGATCGAAGCTGCAATGCAGGGGGTCAACGCGAAACCACGTCGAGACCGGTCAAATCTTTTAACTTCGCGGCGATCCGCTTGAGTTCTTCTTTCGAGATCGTTTTCAGGTTCGTGAATGTCTCGTCGACCGTCACTTCATTGCCGCGCGTTTCGACGAAGTAATCGCGCGGGACCGGACGTGTCGGAAGATTCAGTTGAACTTCGTCCGGCCGTATCCTCGACAGGATCTCGGCGAGTTCTTCGATCTCATCCTCGTGCGGTGTCCGGAGCAGCATCGTCTGAATCGCGAGAATGCCCTTGAACTCTTTCCGAAGCGCGATAATGCCGCTGACGATCGATTCAAAGGTGATTCCGGCCGCAGGTCGGTCGAACCGACGCAGAGTTTCGTCCGACCAAGCGTCGAGTTTGCAAAAAACGCGGTCGGCCAGCGCGAGTTCATCCCGCACCGCTTTTTGATCGAGCAGTGTAGAGTTCGTCAGAACTATCACCGGCTTCGCCGTAATTCTTTTAATTTCAGTAATTATCTCGCCAAGATTGGCTGCGAGGGTTGGTTCGCCGCTGCCGGAAAAAGTGATCACGTCGCAGTTCGTCCAATCCGACAAGCGGAGATCCGCGATGACTTTTTCGGTTTTGACGAAGACGCCGCGTTTTGCCGTAACGCGGTTTATCTTTCCGAGCTGGCAGTAGACGCATTCGAATGAGCAGATCGAATCGATACAGAGAACATCTACTCCGAGCGAGCGTCCGAGACGCCAGGATTTTACCGGACCGTAAATGCTGGCGGGCACTGTCATATACCAAAATAATAACCCAAGATGACAGAGATTGCAGTCAGCGCGCCGTAGATGAGCTCCCAAATACCGATCCGCATCGCCTTCACTTTCTTGCGATACGACGAGAGCCCCCAAGCCGCGCGAATCAGAAGAACCGAGAAGATTACGAGCGGCAATTTCGGAATGAGGCCGTTGACGGCAAGCAGTGCAACGCAGGCGATCCCGGCGACGTGTGCGAAGATCGCCGGGAAGTACAAGTAGTCTTTGCCTTTTTCAAGCCGCAGCCGATTGCGGACATAAACGATCGACGGAATCAAACGCGCCGCGAAGACCCCCCAAAGCGCGTAGGCTGTCCCGGCTTCAAATCCGGAAGCAAGCGCGATCACGGTGATCGATGACGAGATCGCTACGGCACCGGTCAGTTCCGGGACAAGATTTCGACTCTGTCTCGACGCGTCGGCATAGATCTGGTAGACGCCAAGCGGTGCGACGAGCAGAATCGGAATGAAACTCCTGAGATCGGCGAACGCCAGGCTGCCGGCAACTCCGACGACGTAGATCAGCCCGAAATAGAGCGCAAATTTCAGCGCAACGGAAGTTTGCGGCAGATCGCGTCCCGCGATCCTGTCGGCAACGTAGACCTTCAGCGGCTGGCGCATCAGAAACGCGCCGACGTAGGTGAGAGCGATCCACGCCGCCGGCATCGAGAACGCGATCGCGAGTGCAACGACGAGCGGCTCAAACAAAAATCCCCAAGCACCGTGTTCGTTCGGCAATGCGATTCCGCGGGTTCGGACCTTAACTGTGGAAATTACCTCAGACATCTGCAAATGGACTCCGGGATAGCTGAAATTGGAGAATCTGGATGGCGATCCATAGGTTCTTCGCGGCTCCGGCGGAAGCCGGCTTCATAACTCAGATCGCGAAAACTCTCGCTTCGAGTTCAAGCGCCTTCGGAAAAAGCAGATTGTTCTCGAGGTGAATATGCTGGTGCAAATCGCGCTCGAAACCGGCAAGGCGATGATAGAGCGCCGTAAAACTTGGGCACGCATCGTCTGGCAATTTGTAATCATCGGCGAGTTCACGCAACGCGCGCAGCATATCACCGGCACTGTCGTGTTCGCGGAGCATCATATTTACCGGATTTTGAACCGATCCGAAACACGAGAAATGGATAGCGGTATCGCCGCGTTCGGCCTTTTCGAGGTTCTCGACATACGGGAACAAAACGTTCTCTTCCTTCAGAAGATGCTGCATCAGTTCGTCGCAAAGCAAATTGAAGACGCGATCCATTTCGAGAAGTTCCGTATGAGTTTCACCGTGCCGACTCGCGACCTTGGCCATCAACGGAACGAGGCTCGCGATCTCCGAGCGCGTAAAGACGTGGTGTTTGTCGACGATGTAGCCGATCAACGTTCCCAGGCTTGCAGTATTTAGCCAAGTCATATCTCCAATACTTTCGGCTTTGACGATCTCTTCGATCTTTTTCGTGACGATCGTCGGGTCTGCGCCGGCCATCTCACACGCTTCGTTGAACTCGTGACGGCCGCGGCAGCAGTAGTCGATCTTGAATTCTTCGAAAACGCGGGTCGTGACGGGCATCTCAAGCGCGATCTCGCGTACGGTTCTGTTGGACAATGTTTGCATCTTTACCTCCGAAAATTGTCAATGATCGGATGATAGGCGCGCAGTCGGCAAGAAAACATGATTGCAATCACTTTCGCCGAAAAACAGGTCAGCAGCTTGATTCGGTCTCGCGCGGATGCGGGAAGGTGTCGTGGTCTTCATCACCCTCGCGCGGGGTCAGGCACTTGAAATCCTTTTCTATCAGAAGCTTGATGGTTTCCGTCTCGCCAGCGATCTCTACCTGGTCGGTGGCGGCCCAGGTTTCGACGGTTTCGGTCGGAATCGAAATTTCGATCGTGCCGTTAACGAACGACGCGCGCGGCTCGATCGCGTCAACTGATGTCAGGGCGCAGACGAGGATCTGGCCATTTCCAAAATCGGTGATCTCTTCAATAAATCCGTTTTCGGCGAACGCCGCGACCTCGCTTTGCGAGAGCCTGACACGAACCGTATTTCCGCGAATTCTGAGTTTCATAACTCGACTATAACAAATCAGAACTTGCGCGGGAAAATGAAACCATTTTCGACCGTGTTCATTCCGATCTTCGGATAGTATTCCATCGCGTCAGGAACCGAAAGGAGAAGAACCATCGACCCGCCGCCGGCGCGTTCTCGCGTCAAATCGACGAGTCTGCGGCCGATCCCCGACTTCTGACACGCCGGATCCACCGCCAGATCGGCGAGATAGCAGCACCAGACTCCGTCCGCCAGCGCGCGCGAAACTCCGACCAGTTTGCCGTCGGCGCGGGCCGCAACGACGATGTCGGACGAAGCGTACATTGCGGCGATGCGTGTCGGATCGTCGATCGGCCGCGGCAATCCGGCGGCGCGATAGAGTTCGATTATCTCTTCGGTTTCGGGTATTTCGTTCAGCGTGTATTCAAGCATTGGACGAATTCAGGGATTTCAGGGATTCCAAGGTATTCCAAGGGATTCCAGCGTATTCCAAGGATTCCAGGGATTCCAAGGGATTCCAAGGATTCCAAGGATTCCAAGGGATTCCAAGGATTCCAAGGATTCCAGGGATTCCAGGGATTCCAAGGATTCCAAGGATTCCACGGTATTCCAAGGATTCCAAGGATTCCAAGAATTCCAGGGTATTCCAAGAATTCCAGGGTATTCCAAGGGTATTCCAGGGGATTCCAAGGGATTCCAGGGTATTCCAGGGTATTCCAACGATTCCAAGGATTCCAAGAATTCCACGGGATTCCAGGGTATTCCAAGGATTCCAGGGTATTCCAAGGGTATTCCAGGGTATCAAGGATTCCATTCGCGATATTCTTTCGAACCAAGCTGACAGCTCACCGCTCGAAGCTCACGGCTCGAATCAGTCCAACCACGACAAAAACCAACCGATCCAAATTCCTAAATCACAAATCCGAGATCCCGAGCCATTCCCTCGCGGTTCCAGACAAAAGTCGTGTCTTCGTCGCGTCGTCAATATCCATCGACTCGATCAGGCTTCCGGCGATTTCTTCGCCAAGCGGGAAAGGGTAATCGGTGCCGAGCGCGATGCGGTCGGCACCTGCAATGTCGATCAGATATCGCAACATCGACCGATCGTGAACGAGCGAGTCATAATAGATTTTCCGCACATATTGACGCGGATTGACGTCGTTATCGACGGCGCAAAGATCCGGGCGAACTTCAAAGCCATGAGCGATGCGTCCGACCGTAGATGGGAAGGACCCGCCGCCGTGCGCGAAGCAGATCCGAAGATCGGGGCATTTTCGGAGAGTGCCGGCGAAGATCAGCGAGCACACCGCGCGGGATGTCTCAGCGGGCATTCCGACGAGCCACGGCAGCCAGTATTTCGTCATTTCGGCTTCGCCCATCATCTCCCACGGATGGACGAAAACGGCCATCGAAAACTCTTCGCAGGCTTTGAAGAAATCGAAAAACCGAGATTCGCCGAGATTCAGCTGATTGACGTTGGAACCTATCTGAACGCCCTTGAAACCGAGCGTTCTGCAACGCTCGAGTTCGCGGATCGCAAGCCTCGAGTCCTGCATCGGAACGGTTCCGAGTCCGATGAATCGGGTCGGGAACGCATCGACGGTCGCCGCTATCCCATCATTCAAAAACTGCGAAGTGTCGGCGCAATCGGCCGGTTTCGCCCAGTAATTGAACATCACCGGAACCGTCGAAAGCACCTGAACGTCGACGCTTTGCACATCACAATGTTCAAGACGTCGTTCGGCGGACCAGCAATTGTCCTCGATCTCGCGGAAGAAATGCCCGTCGTCCCTGATCATCCGAGCGCAGCACGGCTTGTGATGCTCGAGCGAAATGAATCCGCCGTAGCCGAACTTCTCCTTCCAACGCGGAATCTCGCGCGGAAGAATGTGTGTGTGGATGTCGATCATTTCGATTTTGGATTTTCGATTTCTGATTTTGGATTGGTTTTTCGGATCCTATTTCCGTCACAGGTCATTGCCTGTTCCAAAATCCAAAATCGGATCAACCGACTATCGGCGGCGGTTCCATCACCGCGCCGCACGATTTGCAGGTTCGCAGACCCGAATCGCCGTAGAATTTCCTGAAAACGCCCTGAAACTGGTTGACGATATCGGTTAGCTCGAAATACTCTTCGTACAACTTCTCGTTGCAGTTCTCGCAAAACCACAGAAGTCCGTCGAGTTCTCCCTCACGGCGTTTTCGTTCGATCACGAGTCCGACTGTGTTCGCGCCGCGGATCGGGTTGTGCGGCACCCGCGGCGGCAAGAGAAAGATCTCGCCCTCGCGGATCGGGACATCGACCGCTCGGCCTTCTTCCTGCACCTTGACCGTGATGTCGCCCTCGATCTGGTAAAAGAACTCCTCGCCCTCTTCCCAATGATAATCCTTTCGGGAATTCGGTCCGCCGACGACCATCACGATAAACTCCGCGTCCTCATAGACGAGTTTGTTTCCTACCGGCGGTTTAAGCAAATGACGGTTGTCGTCGATCCATTTCCGAAAGTTGAAGGGTCTTTTGATTGGCATACTAATTGGAGAAGATCCGATCGATCGGCCTTCCCGCCGAAGGATCCTGTTCAGAATAATCGAACCCGAGCAATTTAGTCACGGTCGCGGCGACCTGATTTTGATAGATCGTATCGCTTTTGGACCACTCACCGCGGAGTTTTGAATCGGGCGAGGCAAATGCCATCCAAATCCAGCGAGCTTCCGGAACATCTTCGCCGTGCTTGTCCCAGTCGTTTTCGGTTTTGCCGCGCCCGTGGTCGACGGTAATGATGACCGATGTTTTGTCTTTGTAACGCGGGTCGGTCCCGACGAACTCCCAGAGTTCTTTCAGATAGTTGTCCGACCGGCGGAGGGCGTCGATCATCCGGTCGTAGTTCTCGTCGTGCGCCCAGTCGTCGGTCTCGCCGAGTCCGATGTACAAAACGCGCGGCGAGTGTTTCGTGAGGTGAGACATCGCGAACCGAAATGTGTAAAAGTCGTGTCGCACCGAATCCCAAGGCGTCGGAGTCTCGAATTGTGCATCACTGAGGGCTTTTCCGCCAGTATCGAATCGCTCGTAGCCGGCGTTGATCTCGAACGCGTCCTTGTCGGTTGCCGCGATCTCGTTGAACACGTTCCAGGATGCGAACAGAGCCACCTGATCGTGGTTGAGTCTCATTTTCCGTTGCAAAAACTGAAGAAACGACGGAAACCTGTTCTGAATCCGATCGTTGCTGTTGATCACATCGTCGCGCGCGCGTCCGGTCAGAATCTCCGAATAGCCGGGATACGAAAAGAGCAGATTGTTGGTTGTCTTCACCTCGCTCCCGAGTTCGCGGTTGCCGGCGATCGAGCCGAAATCGCGCATCAGCCGGGTCCAGAAAAAAGGCATCAACTTTTCGCGCCGGGAGGTTGCGTTCGGCGCCGAATACTGTTTGAACGTCAAACGGCTTTCGGCGTTTTTGTAAATCTTCTTGTAGAGTTGTTCATCGAGCCCGCCAAAGATTTCTTGGATGCGGGCACCGTCGAGCGTAACGACGATCACGTTTTCAGTTTTCGTCCGGGCCGGGGCGGGACAGACGAAAACGAGCAGCATAAGCGCAAGAACTATCGGTTTCATCGGTGTCAAAGTGTAAGAAGCGTCTTGACGGTCCGCCAGTTTCGGCCCGTCGCCGCGATCTTGAGTTTGTTGTCGATAAATTTCTTCCCCAACAGGCTGTCGGCAACGCCCGCGCGGAGAAGGCAATAGACCTCGCGCCCACGAACCGAGAATGACTCGGTTTCATTATTGTGGGAAAGCAGGAACGCCGCTTTTTCGTCGTTCATCGCCTCGCTCAAAAAAACGAGATGCATTTGCTTGTCTTCGAATTCCTCGTTCGCAAACGGATTTGCGTCGACCGCGTCACGAATCGAATCGATCGAGCGAACCATCACCGGAGTTCTGAAAAACTCGCGTTCGAACGATTCGTAGATCCGCGCTTCGATCGATTCTTCCGGATCATCGGAATCGACAGCGACATTGCCGCTTTGGATATATGAACGGACGTTGCCGAATCCAAGGTCGGAAAGCAGTTCCCGGAGACGCTCCATCCTGACGGTCGTTTTGCCGCCAACGTTGATTCCGCGAAAAAGAGCGACATACCTCATCACTGTTTGTACCAGGTTACCCAATCGTCGAACGGCCGCGACGTGTCGGGTTCCGAACCGAACCTGATGACATTGCCGTCGGGGTCGGCGACGTGAATCTCCATCGCCCATTCGTAATTGGTTGGCGGAAGCTTCACGATCGCGCCTTTGGCAGTCAACTCCTCGTGCAGGCGCAAGACGTCGCCGACGCCGATGTAAACCCACGTTCCGAAATTCCCTTGGTCGTTTTCGCAGAGCATCAGATTCGCCGCCTGACGCGAGACCGATGCGAATCCGCTTTCGTGGCCCCAGTCAGTCGCGAAACCGAGAATGTTGTTGTAATAATCGAGCGACGCCACGAGGTCGCTGACACGAAGAATGGGCGATGACGAGTGAAAATTCATATCGATCTAAATCATCGAACCGGCAAATACGCAGAAAGCTACGGGTTCGAGATGTTTAAAGTCCGAAACTCCAGATACTCCAGATTCCAGATATTACGGATTCCAGATATTACGGATTCCAGATATTCCGGATTCCAGATATTACGGATTCCAGATATTACGGATTCCAGATATTACGGATTCCAGATATTCCAAATTCCAAAAACTGAAATCCCAAATCGCAAATCGCAAATCGCAAATCGCAAATCGCAAATCGCAAATCCCCGATCAGACTGTTGCGATGACCTTGAGTTCGATCGCGATCGGTGTCGGAAGGCAGTTGATCTCGACCGTCGTCCGGCACGGACGGTTTTCGGCGAAGTACTCGGCGTAAACGCGGTTATACGTCGCGAAATCGTCCTTCATATTGGTCAGGAAGACGGTCACGTCGACGATCTTGTCCCACGACGAGCCGGCGTCTTCGAGTATGTAACGGACGTTCTGAAAGACCGAACGGCATTGCGTTTCGATGTCGTATGCGACGATCTCGCCGGCGTCGTTGAGTTCGACGCCCGGGATCTTTTTCGAGCCGCGCTCGCGCGGGCCGACACCCGATAAAAACAAAAGATCGCCGACCCGCCGTGCGTGCGGGTAGAGACCGACCGGTTCCGGTGCTCGGGATGATTCAACCACGACGATTTTGGATTGGGGATTTGTGATTTCGGATTTTTCGGATGTCATTTCAGTAGATCTGTTTTCCAAATACGAAAAGCGGACCAAGAGCAATCCGCACTCCCAAATCACAATTCCGAATTACCTCGACAGTGCTTTTCCGATCGCTTCGAAAGTTTGGTTCGCGCCGGCGATTATCTTTTCGGTGTCCGCCGTTTCGGCGAATTTGGTCACGGCTTCGGCGTAACCGCGCCACATCTTTCCGGTGTCGGGACCATAGCCGAGGAAAAACGCGGCGCCATTCGAAGCATCGAGATCGAAATGCTGTTTCAGATGCCGGCCGATGACCTGGCCGCCGAGCGTTGATCCCTCGATGACGTAAAGCGATCCGAAGATATTCTCCTTTGAATCGAGATCCGGGAACGTCTCCGCCCGCTCGAATGCGTTGATCTCATCGTCCGAATACCCGAGATTCTTCAAGTCTTTGAGAAGCCGCGGCGTGTTCAACCGTTCGCTGTGATCGAGTTCGATCGGGTTCTCTGCCAGCGACTCCTGCACTTTTGCCTCAAACGGCTCATAAAATGCGAAGAAGCGTTTCAAAAGTTCCCGGTAATCGTCGAGTGTAAAGTCCGGACGCATCAGATTGACTGTTGCTTCGGTCGCCTGATGCTGATGGGCAGTTCGCGATTTGAGCTGCGCCATTATTGAATCATTTGCTGTTTCTGGTTGCATAACGCGGATATTTTGCCACGATTCGAATGGTTTCACGAATCCGTGGACGTTTTGGATTCAGTTTTTTGGTCGAACTATTCGCCGCCCGCGCGTTCGCCGTCATAAACGACAGCGGCGCATTCGACGAAAAGATCGAGATAGTAATCCCGGATCTCTTCCGACGCGAGCGTTCGGTTTTCCTTTTCGGCGATGAATTTCATCAACTCAAAGGCGACCTCTTCGCCGGTTTCGATCCTGACGGGTTGTGTTTCGTTACTCATATTTAGCCCTCGCGGGAAGTATAGCAGAGCTTGGTGTCGGGCGGGCGTCGGGCCGGAGTCCAAAATCCAGGCTCTTCGTTTATTTCTCCAAAACCCGTATGCAGACGTTCTTCTCTTCCGTAAAAAACCGCAACGCTTCGAAGCCGCCTTCGCGGCCCATTCCGGAATCTTTGACTCCGCCAAAAGGCGTTCGCAGATCGCGCAGAAGCCAGCAGTTGATCCAAACGATTCCGGACTCGAGTTTTGCCGCGAGGCGGTGGGCGCGTGTCAGGTTCTCGGTCCAGACGGTTGCGGCGAGTCCGTAACGAACCGAGTTCGCATACTTCAGGACCTCGTCGTCCGTGTCGAACGGCTGGATCGTTACGACCGGCCCGAAGATCTCTTCCTGATTCGTCCGGCAATCGAACGTTAACCCCTCGATGACCGTCGGTTCGATGAACCAACCGCCGAAGCCATCGACACGCACCGAACGGCCGCCGCACAAAATCACACCGCCTTCGCTTTTGGCGAGCTCGACGTATGACAGGATTTTCTCAAAGTGCGCTTTCGAAGCGATCGCGCCCAGATTTGTCTCGGCCGCGCGCGGGTCGCCGACCTTGAGCGCTTTCGACCGTTCGACAAAATCCTTTTTGAAGCGCTCGTAAAGCGGGCGTTCGACGAAGATCCGAGATCCGCAAAGACAGATCTCGCCCTGATTCGAAAACGACGACAGCAGCGTCGTTTCGAGCATCGCTTCGTAATCGCAGTCGGCGAAGATGATATTCGGATTCTTGCCGCCGAGTTCGAGCGAGAGCTTTTTGAATTTGGGCGCCGCCTCGCGCGCGATCCATTCGCCGGTGGCCGTTCCGCCCGTGAACGAGATCGCCTTGACTTCGGGATGCGAGACGATCGCCGCGCCGGTCTTCGGTCCCGTGCCGTGGACGATGTTGAGAACGCCGGCCGGCAACCCGGCCTCGATGCATAGTTTCGAAAGCAGATACGCGGTCATCGGCGTAACCTCAGACGGTTTCGCGACAACGGTACAGCCCGCCGCGATCGCCGGAGCGATCTTCCACGTGAAAAGGTAGAGGGGCAAGTTCCACGGTGAAATGCAGCCAACCACGCCGAGTGGTTGGCGCAGCGTGTAATTGATCGCCTGGCCGACCGTGTCGTGCGACTCGTTCGCGAGATGCATCTGCGCCGTCGCGTAAAACCGGAAATTCGCCGCCGCGCGCGGAATGTCGACGCGTTTCGCAAGGCTCACGGGTTTGCCGTTATCGACGCTCTCCGCTTCCGCAAGCGGTTCCAGGTCGCGCTCGATCAACCGCACGAGGCGCATCAGTATCTCGAATCGTTCGTCGTGCGGCGTCGTCGACCAAGCTGGAAACGCATCGCCCGCCGCACGCACGGCTGCGGCAACGTCGTTTTCGTCCGAATCCGGGATCAGTGAATAGACCTCGCCCCGCGCCGGATCGTAATTGTCTAGGTATCCGCCAGAAACCGGCGCCGCGAGCATTCCGCCGATGTAGTTTTCGATCTTCAGCATTCGTCAATGATAGTCCGCAAACGTCGAAGTGCGTCGGAAAACGACACTCTCCACTTTCAGCTATCCGCTCTCAACTGTTCCGAAACAAAGATCCGGCAAGGCAGAGGACCTCCGGGATCAGTTGAAACGGGCCGATTCACGGAGATCGCTGCCTAAACCTTTGCGAACGTCAATCCTGTCTGTCCCTGATACTTGCCCCCACGGTCCGAATACGAGACGGCGCAGTCTTCGTCGGACTGGAAGAACAGGATCTGGCCGATTCCTTCGTTCACATAGACTCTGAGCGGCAAATTCGCGAGGTTGGCGATCTCGACGACAAGGCGACCGGTCCAACCGGCTTCGAGCGGAGTTGTGTTGACGAGCAGACCGGCCCGCGCGTAGGTCGATTTCCCAAGGGCGATGCCGGTCACGTTGCGCGGCATCTTGAACGTTTCGACCGTTACTCCGAGTCCATAATGATGCGGCGGGAGCAGATAGAATTGCGCCCCGTCATCCGAGGTCTGAAGGACCGGTTCGATCAGCGAAAACTGATCATCGAAGCGCTTTGGATCGATCTCCTTGGCGTGAACGGAGGAAAAGATGCGAAAACCGTCGTCAGCCAGACGCATATCGTAGCCGTAGCTCGAACAACCCGCCGAAATGATCCGTCGGCCTTCCGATTCGCGCACCAGCTCAGGCAAGAACGGCGCGATCATCCCTTCTTCCTCCGCCATTTTGCGGAGCCAAATGTCAGACTTAATGGACATAGACTAAAAAATAGCCTATCGCTTGCGAAAAGAAAAATCGCGAAAGAAAATTAGTCGCCGATAAACGCCGGACGCGTAAGAGAGGCGAAATCGAAGAATTCCCGGTCTTTGCGCGAAAATCCGGATTTGGTGATCCGAAGCTCGGAGAATGCGAAGCGGAAACGACGGGTACTTCGATTGTTTGGCGTTTTCGTGCGCCGAGATCCGTCAACGATCCGGGATGGGAATCCTATCGCGGAATCCGGAACAAACGCCGATTGCGCGGCAAAGTTATTTGATTGGCGCGATATTCAGGACCCCGTCGCCGACGGTGAATTTCATCGGAACGCCGCCGACGCCGGCCTTGGCGACCATCAATTTGTCATCGAATTTGTCGCTCCGCGTTCGCGGCTTGAGTTCGGTAAAGGTGTTGCCGATATTTCCGGTTCGGAGAACTGCGGCGTCGAACATCGCGTTCAGGCCCGGCGGCAAAAAGACGTTCATCGTGCCACTCGTCAGCTGGACGTCGGCGAACCTTCCACGCCAACTTCGGGAGGGAATCGTGACGTCGACGTTGCCGGTGCCGAAGATCGCCTGGATGGCGCCGCCGTCGAGACTCATTTTGGCGTCGCCCTTGACGAAGTTGACGCGCATATTGCCGTCGACCCCGGAAACGAAAAAGTCCCCCGAACCGCCGTTGATATTGAGATCGCAATAGCGCGGGACCTTGATGACATAGTCAATTCGGAAGGGAAGTCCGAGCAAAGTTTTCGGGATCTTCTTTCCCGATTTCTTGAGATAGTTCTTGTCGTGCGTGCCGACGCTGTTGATGCGCAAATGATTGAATGTCGAATCGAGGACGAAACCGTTGACACCGGCCAGTTTCGCCAGGTCGGCCTCGTTCGCCGCTTCGATCTGGATCTCGGCCGAAACCTCGATCTCGTTCTTGCTCCACCCCTCGATGCGGATCGAACCGAACGGCGCGCCGGTAACGGTCACAGTGCCGCCGACGCCGAATTCGACCGAATCGGACTTGAACGCGGTCCGTTTGATCAAGGCCGTCTGCGCCATCGTTGAGAAGGCGGTCAAAAGAACGGCGACGAAAATTGCGATCGAGCGAAATTGGATGATTTTCATATGGTTTGGCGCGGAAAAAAGGGAAAGGCGGAACGGATGCTCCATTTGTAGATTAGTTGATTGAGAGGCGGTCGGTCAAAGCTTTTCTTTTCGATGCCGACTCGCCGGCGGACCGCCACAAGCGCTTTTGAGCGTCAGCGCCTGATCAATGCAATGCTTCCGCGTTGGTTGGTGACTGTCAGGGTCGCGGCGCCGTCGCCGTTCTTGCCGATCACGCGGCGACCGTCGCTGACGACATTCATTGAGCCGCCGGAAAACGCGCCAAGTGAAATGTTGCGCGTCGAAGGTGCGGTCGCGACAAGTTTGAAACCGGAGTCGAACGGGATCCGCACGTTGATGTTGCCGCGCATCGAAACGAACCGGTAGTTGCCGCCGCTTTGTATTTCGCCGTCGAAGAAGATGTCGCCGATGACGTTTTCAGCGGCAACGTTGTTGGCTCCGATGTTTGTCAGGGTGATATCGCCCTCGCTCGAAATATTGGCCCGGACAAGTCCGCCGCGGACGTTGCTGACGTTGAGATTGCCGACGCGAGTTTCAATATCGACCGAGGAAGTGAACGGCACCTTGACGGTGAAATTGACGTTGCCGACTTCGTTGCGGCCCTGATTGTCCTTGACGACATTGATCAGGATCGTGCCGCTCAAACTCTGCGGGACGATGTTCGCCGCCGGCGCTTCGAGATATGCCGAGATCTGAACCTGATCCTTGTTCCAGCCTTCGACGGTCACGGTCCCCGAACGGTTGGTCAGTTGCAAACGCACGTTCTTGCCCGCCGGATAAGTCTTCGCGAATCTCTTCTGCGCCAAGAGTTCGGGCGCGGCGGCGTTAGCAAAGAAAAAAACTACGCTCAGGACGATCGTAGTTTTGATGATTGCTGAAAGCCCGACAAATTGTCTCAACTTCAAAATCATTGCCAAAACTTACAGTTCGGAAAACTCACGCAAAAGCTCCATCTTCTCGTTGAGAGTAGTGTCGAGCATCTCGCCCGAAAGCTCGTCCTGCGGATTTTCCTCCAAGATCAACGTATATTCATTGACCGCTTGATTTATTTCGTTCAGGTTTCGGTCGAACGCGTCCCGCAAATGGGCATCCCATTGGACGCGCCGGGCCTGGACGCGCTTGTTCCAGTAATCGATCGCTGTTTCGCGCTCCTGCAACTTGCGTTTGCGCAGCTGCTGCGGCGTCTCGACCAAGCCGAGTTTGCCAAGGACGCGGTCGACGACGGTCGGTTCGGATTTCAACGCGAATCCATCTTCAGCCTGCGAATACTGTTTCAAGCCGATAAATGTCAGCAGCGAGCTGACGAGCGCAATGCCGATGATCGCCGCCGCGACCTGCGAGAACGAAAAGTTCCAACGGCGCGGAAGCCATCCCGAGACGGGTTCGACCTCTTTTACCTTTTGTTCCTTGGCGATCTCGGCGCTGACTTCACCCTCGATAATGTTGTTTATCCGGCACCAAAGTGCCTGCGGATTTGGCGGAACAGCGTTTTCGTCCGATTCGAGCCGCGACACATCGAGCAGCATCGCCAGGTCCTCGCAAACCATCGAACAATCCAAACAAACTGACAAATGCGTCCGGACATCCGCGCAACTCGTTTCATCGAGTTCGCAGTCCAGATACGCGCTTATCATTTCTTGGCACAGTTCGCAGTTCATCCGTTTTCCGCTAAAACAACCTTCCCATCGTCCCGGCAGCAAGTGCTGACTACCCTAATAGATTGCCGAGGCCTTCGATAGGTTGCCCCGGCGATCAAAAGTCAGCCATTTTGCTTGATCAGAAGACCGCGAAGCTTCAGACGAGCTTTGTGGAGCTGCGATTTCGAAGTCCCGACCGAGAGCTTGAGCATTCGGGCGATCTCTTCGTGCTCGTAGCCTTGGACGTCGTGGAGGATGAAAACCTTTTTGTAGCCCGGCGGGAGTTGTTCGATCGCGCGGTTCAGCGCCAGCCGGTCGACAATCGGCATCTTGTTCGGATTCGCGGTGCCGACGACGATCTGGTCCGGTATTTCTCCGGTATCGCTGACTTTTTCGTTCTTCACGCTTCGACGGCGAAAATGCATCAGCACCTGATTTACCGTCAAACGGTGAAGCCAGGTCGAAAAGGCGGAATCCCCGCGGAAACTCCCGACCTTGCGAAAGAGCTGGATGAACACTTCCTGCGTCAGATCCTCGGCTTCGGTTTGACTGTTGGTCATTCGCAGACAGAGCGAAAACGTCCGCCGATTATACCGTTGATAGATCAGTTCGAACGCTGAAAGGTTGCCGTCGGCCGCAAGTTTGCAAAGCGACAGGTCATCCGAGTCGGCGGAAACCGGGGTGATCTCCGCGACCGAAGGAGTTTGAAAAAGTGGAAGCTCAACGCTTTCCTCAATGCCGAATGCGCCGTCCCGCTCAATCGCCGAGGTTAGGTCCATAGCCGCTCCTAAAAAATTTGATTCTGAATTCAGTAGATCTTCGCTGTCTATGATGTCGCACCTCCTTCGGAAAGTTGCTCTAACCGGCGATTATTTTATGACGAAAGTCATTGAATAGTAAATGGCAAATGTATGGAGTTCCGCGTTTGCGCGGTTCGGGCGATTGCAGTGCAGGAATTAATCCTTACGCCAAAGCCGCCTGAAGGCGGAACTCCAAGAAATCAACCCTTCTTCTTTTTCAACAACAGGTCGCAGACTTGATAGGCCCCGGTCGGGTCGATCGCGGTGCGGCCAACCTCGACGTGCTGGATCTTGCCTTCTTTGTCAACGACGAACGTCGCGCGGGCGCCGTAGCCCGATTCTTCATTATACAGCCCGTAATCCTTGGTCGCGCTGCGTTTCCAGTCGCTCAGCAAGGGGAAGTTCACTTTGATATCCTCGGCAAAGCGCTTGTTCGCGGCGAAACTGTCCATCGAGATCCCGAAAACCTGTGTTTCCGCTGCTTCGAATTTGGCGATATCAGCCTGATACGCCTGAAGTTCCTTCGTTCAGCCGCCGGTGAACGCGAGCACGTAAAACGCGAGGACAACCGTCTTCTTTCCGCGGAAATCGCTCAGTTTCACGGCCTTGCCGGTCGTGTCGGTCAACGTGAAATCCGGCGCCATATCGCCGACCTTAAGTGTCGTTTTCGGCGCTTGGGGCGTCTGTGCAAATGCCGCCGCCGCCAGGAAAAGCCCTACAAGAATTGATGCGTAGATCTTTTTCATAAATTTAGTCGTCAGAACTGAAGATCGTCAGAATATACCAGAAAAGAAGCGCGACGCTCGCGAACAGCGACAAGGATGCCGCGACATGCTGCGTCGGATGGTATGAATGAAGCACGTTCGACGTGCTGTAGAGAATCGCCGTCGCGGCGAACGCGACCATCACGAATGCGAAAACGGTGCCGAGCGTGAAGCCGAAGATCAAACTAGCCGCGATGAAACCGAGCGCGACAAAGCCGCCGATCGCGAGGATCGAACCGAGAAACGAAAAATCGACCCGCGTGATGAAAACCACGGCCGTCAACCCGGCGAAGAGGCCGAATGTCACGAGCCCCGCTTTGAGGATCGTGTCCGCGCCGCCGCCGTAATACGCCGCCATATAGAGCAACGGAATGAAGATCAGCGCTTCGGCGACGATGTAAACGATCAGACCGAGATACTGGGTCGCGCCGGACACCTCGGAATGCGCCCATTTGTTCGCGAGCCAAGAGACACCCATAAAGGCGGCGAGTACCGCGAACCACGAAAGCCGACCGCCCATTTGGAGCACGCCGATGACCATGTCGGCGACGCCCGAGACGAAGAAAAAGGCTTCGACACCGACGAAAGCGAGTATCGCGGCCGCCAAATGAAGATAGGTCTTTCGGATAAACGACGCCCGTTCGGCCGGTTTTGCGTCGGCGGCTGAGTATCCGTAGCTTTGATTGAATTCCTGTTCCATATCTATTTCTCCCTTGTTCGGTTTTTCTCGGATTATACACGATTCGCCTCGGTTCAGAAAAAAATCACAAAAAACTCATAGATCCTTAATTACCGCGTACGGTTTCGTTTCTTATGATGGCAATGCTCTCGAGGAGGATGAAATGGGAAAAAGTTATGCACATATCAAAGCTCTGGCCCAACCGGACCAGACTGCCTGCTGGTCGACATCGATGGCGTGGTGGACGCGGACGCTGCCGAAAGTGAAGGACCATTCGGAGTTGGATATCTTGGGGCTGTTCAACCATCTCGCAGGTTCCGACGGCGGGTTGACGTTTCCGGACGGATACAAAAAGATGCTCGGTGAGCCATTATGGGGAATGACGGTCGAGGAGGTCTCGATGGGCGTTCAGATGCGTGACCTCGGGAATACGGTCTTCAAAGTCTCCCCGGTTATGTGCGGATACTGGGAATCGGGCGTCGGCGGGTATCACTCGGTCGCGCTTTACAATTACAAAGCTCGCGACGGTGTCTGGGCTATGGATCCGAACGGGGGCGTTCACGTGTACCGGACCTTCGATTACTATTTCACTCCCCATCGAAAGACGATCTTCGGTTACATCTCTCCGCCCGAGAAAAAGAAATGAAATAAGAACATGCGAGGTCAGGTGCGCCGGGTTGACAGTCCGTCCCGAACCATCCTGATGCAAAGTTTAAGTCGAGAGACCATTTCAAACGGATCGACTGTGCGTGTCTTGTTTCCAACGTGGCCGGTTCGCGGGACGCGGAGTGCTTGGCTTTGCGTGGAAGTCCGGATCCGGGCCGGCAAAGAAAAACAGGCCGCTTTCCTCAAAGCCGCCTGTCCGGAGTATTAATGATGTATGTTCGATCAGGTTCCGTTTTCAGCCTTCGTGCTCGAAATTCGTCGGGATGAGTTTAGCAAACCTTGAATCTACCGACGCTCTCTTTAGTCGCGACTTCCGACAAACGGCCTTTTCGTTTCTATGATGCCAATCGGAGAATTCTCACCGGTCATTACCGGTCCGAACTGTCCGGCGGCGTTTCGATTGATGTTTCTATCATATCTATCACCCCCTGATTGAATAATACCGAAGAACGTCGGAAAAGGTCAACAAAAAATTTCGGGGCTGCGGTCACGATCGGAGCGCAAGTGTCCCCGACTGGAGCGCAAGCGTCCCCGACTGGAGCGCAAGCGTCCCCGCTTGCAACGGCGTGAAACGCCGTCAGGCCGCAGCGTGTGTTAACTTGATTTTTCCTTGGCGCTGTTCGCGCGGCGCGCTCATTGCAAGCGGGGACGCTTGCGCTCCAGATCGTCACGGAATTTTTTGGCGGAGAATCTTCTTGACATCTACAACATTCTTGTTGTACAACAAACGTGTTGCACAACAAGAATGTTGTAGATGAGGTCAAGAATATGATTGGAGTTAAGAATCGAGTAGGATCGCCCGTTCGCGGCAATGATTTCTTTGGTCGGGAGAAATTCGTCGATCTTCTTTGGAGCAAACTGATGGTCGGCAGCTTGCTGCTCGCGGCGCCGCGCAGATTCGGCAAAACCAGCGTCTTGTATAACTTGAAAGATAAGCCGCGCTACGGGGCGCGTATCGTTCATCTCGATCTTGAAGCGTCGAATGAGCCCGAACATTTCGTCGTCCTCCTGCTCGAAGCGCTTGCCCGCGAGGGGTTTTCGGATTTGGCCCCGAGGTTGACCGGCCGCTTGAAGAAGGCCTTTCAGGGATTTTGCGAAACGGTGGAGGAAGTGCAGATTTCCCAACTAAAATTGAAGCTGCGTGACGAGATAAAAACGGAATGGCAATCGGAAGGCGATTTGCTTCTTGAAAAACTCGCGGAATCGAACCAGATCGTCATCGTCGTGCTCGACGAGTTGCCGATGATGCTCGAGGCAATGCTCCGTGAACAAAAGGCCCAAAAAGCAAAAGAGTTTCTCAGATGGTTTCGTCGCGCTCGAACATCGGCTGGGAACCATGAAAAGTTAAGATTCGTCATCGCGGGATCGATCGGAATCGATCACGTACTTTCACAACTAGAGGAATCGGCGAGCATCAACGATTTTGAGAAACTGAAACTCGAGCCGTTCAATCGCAAAACCGCGGAGAGCTTTTTGGACGAACTGTGTTCAACTTACGAACTGAACATGAAGGGTCCTGTACGAAAAAAACTGCTTGATTTGGTCGGAACGCTTGTGCCGTATTTCATTCAGATCTTCTTCTCCGAGATTCAAAAAGAGGCGGTCTTGAACGAGACTCCGGTGAATGAAAAGCTTGTCGGGCGAATCTACCATGAGCGCATACTGGGGGTTGATTGCAAGACGTATTTCGAACATTACCACGAACGGCTTCGGCGGTATTTCGAGCCGTCCGAAGAAAAGGCGGCGCGAAAGCTCCTGCGCGAAATTGCGATTGTCGGCGAAGTTGGCCGGGATACGCTGTTCCAGTCCTTTTCGGAGTCTTGGAACGGCGATGACGCGGAAGATCGTTTCAACCTCATCATTGCGGCACTTGAGACGGATTTTTACATCCGGTTCAGACATGAAGACCGCCATTACGAATTCGGCTCGACGCTACTCCGCGATTGGTGGTTGCGATATTATTCACTTTCGGGCAACTAAAGGGGAGAATTGTGAGCAAACTGTATAACCCGGAGCTCTTGTCGATTCCTGAACTGAAGCGAACATTCGTTGGCCGGACCAAACTGGTCGACGAGCTTGTTTCGATCGTTCGAAATCAACCCGTCGGCGCCGGCGTCCAGCACGTTTTGCTGATCGCGCCGAGGGGTATGGGAAAGACGACGTTGCTCATAATGCTGTCGATCTCCATTTCAGAATCCGACCTTGCGTCAAAATGGCAGGTTGTTCGATTTCCAGAAGAAAGTTACGACATTTACGATCTCTCCGATCTTTGGGTCAAGGTGGCGGAATACCTCGCAGCCGACACAGATGATCTTCAACTTGAATCGCAAATCGCCGACATCAGGTCAAAATATACGCACAATGACGACCTGAACGAGAGTGCATATGCGGTTCTAAAAGACTGGCGGCGGACGCACGACCGGCAACTTCTGCTGTTGGTCGACAACCTGGACCTCATCGTGGATCAGATAAACGATGAGGACGATATGCAGCGGTTGCGAACCGTTTTGATGAACGACGATACCGTGATGCTAATTGGCAGCGCGGTAACCTATTTTCAAGCCGTGAGCGATTATGGTCATGCGTTGTACAACTTCTTCAAAGTCTATAATCTCCGCGGATTTGGTGATTCCGAGATTCGGGATTTTCTTGAGAAACGCGCCGAAGAAGGCCGATTCGAAGATTTTCAAGAGTTCTACGACAAAAACCGTTCCCGGATCAAAACGCTCACGTATTTTGCCGACGGAAATCCGCGCCTGATGCTGATGCTTTTCGACGTGATCACGAAATCCCGCTTCACGGACGTTCAAAAAGCTCTCGAAGATCTGCTGGACGAGATCACGCCGTTCTTCAAATCAAAGATTGAACTTCTTCCGCCACAGCAACGAAAGATCTTGGATTTCATTGCCCGCACCAGTTTCGAGCGGAACGAAGGCGTGACGCCGAAGGAAATCGCCGAGCGTGTGCGCCTCAAACAGAACCAAGCGAGCGCGCAGTTAAAGAGGCTCAGCGACGATGGCTATGTCCGCGCGGCGAATGTCCGCGGGCGAAGTTCGTTTTACGTTCTGTCCGAACCGCTGATGGCGATCTGGTATCAAATGCGTTTCGGAAGGGCGGCCTATGAAAAGCGGCGTTGGTTGATCACAATTCTCAAAGCGCTTTACGATCAGGTTGAACTCGAGGGTGAATATCGCTCACTTGACCATCGCTACTCAAAGTTTCTCGCGTCCGGCGATGTCGCGCGTGCCTCCGACGTTCTTTCCCACAGATATTGTCTCGCGTTGGCGATGGACGAGGTGAAACCGGAGTACTTCGACTCGTATATTGAAGAATCCCTGAAAATCGGTTCCCGCGAAAGGCTTTCGGAGGATGTTCAGGACCCGTCGATTCGAAATCGCCTTTCGAAGGCGGCAATCGAAAGGCTCGTCAAAGAGGGAATCATTCCGGCCTCCGAAATAGATGCGGTTCATAGCGTATCGACGGCATTTCGAAACGGATTCGACGCATACAATGAGTTTCGATTTGAAGAAGCCGTCGCGGAATACGACAAGGCGATCGCGATCCTCGAGGATCTCGTCAATGTTCAGGGCCGCCGCGAGCTTGCCAACGATCTGGCTTCTGCTTTCATAAACAAGGGCGTTTCGCTTGGCAGTCTCGGACGGCTGGACGAGGCGGTCGCGGAATACGACAAGGCGATCGCGATCCTCGAAGATCTCGTCAATGTTCAGGGCCGCCGCGAGCTTGCCAACGATCTGGCGATTGCTTTCATTAATAAGGGCGTTTCGCTTAAGAGTCTCGGACGGCTGGATGGGGCGGTCGCGGAATACGACAAGGCGATTGATGCGATTGAACGCGCATCGTTGACGTCGTTGAACCGGGAGCATTTTGAAACGCGGATCAAAACCATGCTCAACCGGATCGATTGTTCCGTTAAAGAGGATATCGCCGATCGTCCCGGCGCGGCCCTTCGGGATGTGATTGAACTATTAAATCAAGAGAAATCAACGACATTTGACGATTGGATAACCGATATCGTTTTGGAGACGGCGCGGAGCGGCGGTATGTCGGCGCTTCGGCGTTTGAATCTCAGCGACGAATCTGAAGCGCGGTTCTTTGCGATTTTCCGCGCGGCCGAGTTTTTGGAATCGCAGGATCGGTCGCTTATCGAAAAGCTCTCGCCCGAGGTTAAGGGCGCGGTCGAGGAAATCGTCGGACTTCTTTCGGGCAGTCCTGAATCTGACAAACGGCAGATTGATGTCTGAGATTCAGCCGCTTGGGGCCGAGAGTCAAAGCTTCTAATGCGCAAGTTGATTCCGTTTCGCGCTCATTGCAAGCGGGGACGCTTGCGCTCCAGTCCGCTTGCGCTCCAGTCGGGCGGAATATCGAGTACCCCCAAATCCGCAATCCCCAATC
Source organism: Acidobacteriota bacterium (assembly GCA_016715115.1). Classification (NCBI taxonomy): domain Bacteria; kingdom Pseudomonadati; phylum Acidobacteriota; species Acidobacteriota bacterium. The sequence continues at coordinate 547,266 of JADKBM010000016.1, read as the reverse complement.
CCGAATCCCGAATCCCGAATCCCGAATCCCAAATCCCATTCACGCTCTGATCACGCGAATTACTTCGCCCGCGGCACTTTCGGTGCCGTTGGAATCGACGGCTCGGACGTAGTAGAAAAAAACTTCGCCGGATTGAACGCCTTCGTCTTTGAATTCAGACGATTTGAGAGGTTCCGTGTTGCGGCGTTCCCATTGGTCGAGCGGGACTGTTTCGTCAGCCGATCGATAAATGTTGTAGCCGGCGAAATCCGTCAGCGGATTCTGTTCGTGGCGGTTGCCGGCGTGGTCGGTGAACGCGACCTGCGGCGAGATCGGCGCGGTCTCGCGGCCGTGTGAATCGACGCGCGTCAGTTTGTAATAGTATCGCTGACCGACACCGGCGGCCGGATCGTCGAACTGCCCGTCCGGGATCGGCTCGTCCGTCAGACGCTCCCAAAGCGCAAACGGCAATTGCTCGTTCGTCGAGCGATAAACGTGGTATCCGACCCAGTTTCGTTCGACTCTTTGCGCGAGGTTTCTTTTCAACTTGTTTTTCAGGCGCTGTTTCATAGCAAAACAATTCTCGCGAAAGCCGAAGAAAAGAACAAGCCAGATCGATCTTCGATCTTCGAAAAGAGACGAGGCGAACGAGACCGTCGTTTGAGGCCAACATCAATCGCGAGGATGGTAAAAAAGCAGGCCAGCCGCGAATCGACGCGAAAAAACGCGAAGTCAAACGGACAGCTCGCCGGATTAGCTGATCGAAAAAAAATCGCGGCGCGAACAAGTCGCCCCGCGATTCTTTCTGTCCGATCCGGCAAACTACTTCGTCGCCGCTTTTTCGTTCTCGGGCGGTTCGATCCGCGGCGTCGCAAGGCCGAGGTCGTGCTGGCGCCAGAGGTTCGAAACGAGCAACTCGCGGATAAACGCCATTTCCTTCGGCAGGCGATCGTAGAGTTTGAAGAACAGATCATCGTGCATCGCGATCTCCTTGAGCCAGATATCGCGGTCGAGGTTCATCACCTTGTCGAAGTCTTCCTGCGAGAAATCGAGCCCGCGCCAATCGAGGTGCTCGTAGCGCGGCTGCCATCCGAGCGGCGTTTCAACCCCGCGCGAGGTTCCACGCGAGCGTTCGACGACCCATTTCAGGATGCGCATATTCTCACCGAATCCGGGCCAGGCGAACTTGCCTTCCTCGTTCTTGCGGAACCAGTTGACGGAGAAGATCCGCGGCGGTTCGGGTATCGAACGTCCGAAGTCGAGCCAGTGCGAAAAATAATCGCCCATATGGTAGCCCGCGAACGGAAGCATCGCGAACGGATCGCGTCGGACCTCGCCGATATTGCCGAAGGCGGCGGCCGTCATTTCCGATCCCATCGTCGCCGCCATATAGACGCCGAACGCCCAGTTGAATGACTGCAAAACGAGCGGCACGACCGAATTGCGGCGGCCGCCGAAAATGAATGCAGAAACGGGAACGCCCTTCGGGTCATTGAAACGTTCATCGGCGACGGGGCACTGGGTGATCGGCGCGGTGAATCGCGAATTCGCGTGCGCGGCGACCCGTCCCGAATCCGGCGTCCAATCGTTACCCTGCCAGTCGATCGCGTGGGCCGGCGCATCGCCGTCCATTCCTTCCCACCAGACGTCGCCGTCATCGGTCAGCGCGACGTTCGTGAAGATCGTGTTCTCGCGGATCGAATCCATCGCGTTCGGGTTGGTCCCGTAGTTCGTCCCCGGCGCGACACCGAAGAATCCGTTTTCGGGATTGATCGCGCGCAGTTGTCCGGTTTCGTCGGGTTTTATCCAGGCGATGTCGTCGCCGACCGTTGTCACTTTCCAACCTTCTTCCTGAAACGGCTTCGGCGGAATGAGCATCGCGAAATTCGTTTTGCCGCACGCAGACGGAAACGCAGCGCAGACATAGTCTTTCTGTCCGTCCGGCGATTCGACGCCGACGATCAGCATATGTTCGGCAAGCCAGCCTTCATCGCGGCCGATGGTCGAGGCGATGCGGAGCGCGAGACATTTCTTGCCGAGCAACGCGTTGCCGCCGTATCCCGATCCGTATGAAACGATCGAGCGTTCTTCCGGAAAATGAACGATGTATTTGTCTTTCGGATCCGGCGAGCAAGGCCACGACACGTCCGACTGGCCTTCGGCAAGCGGATTGCCGACCGAATGCAGACAGTGTACGAAATCACCGTCGCCGAGCGCATCGAGCGCCGCGTCGCCCATTCGCGTCATAATCCGCATATTGACGACAACGTACGGCGAATCCGAGATCTGCACGCCGAATTGCGAGATCGGCGAACCGATCGGACCCATACAGAACGGGATGACGTACATCGTGCGGCCGCGCATCGAGCCATCGAACTTCGCGTTCAGGATGTGCTTCATTTCCTTCGGGTTCATCCAGTTGTTCGTCGGCCCGGCATCTCCTTTCGCCTGCGAACAAATGTAGGTCCGATCCTCGACACGGGCGACATCCGACGGATGCGAACGCGCGAGAAAGGAATTTGGACGTTTCTCCGGATTCAATCGGATGAAAGTCCCGCTCGCCACCATTTCTTCACATAAACGGTCGTACTCTTCTTTCGAACCGTCGCACCAGTGAACGCTATCGGGTTTGCAAAGTTCAAACGCCTTTGTCACCCATTCGATAAGTTCAGCATTTTTTACAAATGCGGGAATACTCAAACTAGTCATAAGAATCTCCAGATCAAAAAAAGCTCGCAATAATTAGTTGGATTTCAAAAATGAACCGAACAATCGATCAACAATTGTCTTCAAGGCTATTCACCAATGTTATCACACTATTAGCGTTTTGAAAGAGCGGTCGCCGGGCGGTTCCGTAGTCGGTCACTTTGGTCGATTTTCTCTCAAACAACAGTTCAGAATGACGGGTCGGGAGATTTCTCCATAGATCGCACATCGCCGTAAGCGTTGATTTTCTCGCATCTTAGCGAACGCGTACGGTGACTCTGGTTGTGGTACGTGGATTGATACCGCATACGCGGAAGTGTGCCTGAGATTGCCCCCTAAATCACGCACCGAAGCCTAAAAGGGTCAGAGTTCACCTTCCGCCGTGAAATGAGAGATAGAGAACGGAGAAGTCAGGAAGTGATCTCGAAGTCCACGTGGTGGCCGCGCGATTGGTTGGGTCATTGGACCGGCCGCACCGTCGCGGTTCTCGCGTCAGTAACAGCCGTTTACGTTCTCTGGCAGTTTCTAGGGGCTCCCACGCCCAAGGAAAGGACGCTGGTCAGCGACCTTACGCAGGCGCTCTTTGCGGTCGCGGCGTTTGTCGTAACGCTTATCCTCGCTAGGCATCCGCGTCTCGACGCCGAAACCCGGCTCGCCTGGAAACGAACGGCACTTGCGTACGGAAGCTTCGCCGGCGCGCAGTTGACTTGGTTCTATTACTCCCAGATTCAAATGGTCCGGCCGTTCCCTTCGTTGGCCGATGTCGGATATCTCGCGTTCTATCCGCTGATGCTGATCGCCCTCCTGTCGTTCCCGGCAGCGGAGCAGTCGCGCCTGCACCGCCGAAAGTTCATCCTCGATACGATTTCGGTAATGATCGCCGGAACTACCGTCGTTTGGTATTTCATTGTTCTTCCGACCATCGTGAAGAACACGGATTTTATTAAGATCGGTCTCAACATCGGGTACGTCGTCGGGGATCTGGTGTTGCTTTTGGGAATCACGACGATTCTGCTGCGCCGGCCGCCGGAACACATCCGACGCGCGCTGCTTCTGGTCGTTGCCGGCCTCATTAACCTGCTCTTCGCGGATCTCAGCTTTGCTTTCGTTACGCTTCACGGCCTCGGCGACAGCGGCCCGTTCGTCAGCATTTGGGTAACCGGGCCGTTCTTGTTGATCGCCGCGTCATTATATAAGTATCATCTGGCAACAATCGCTCCTGAGCCCTTGGCGAGCGTTGCACCGGAGAGCTTTGTTCCGAAATTCAGTTGGCTGCCGTACGTCGCGATCTTCGTCGGATACGGAGTTTTGGTGTATTCGGCGACACCGTACTGGTCGCAGCCGCACGGGATCGTCATCGTTGCCGCGTTGATCTTGACGGCGATTGTCGTGCTCCGGCAGATCACGGCTGTCAAAGAGAACATCCGTTTGCACTCGCTCCAAGCTGCGCGTGAGAGCGAGTCTCACTTTCGCACGCTCATCGAAAATTCGTCCGACATCGTGATGATCTTCGACCTTCACGGCCGGATCACGTATCAAAGCCCTTCGGTCGAGCGTATCCTCGGATACGGACAGGATTCGCTGGTCGGAGAATATGGATTTTCTTTCATTCATCCCGAGGATCTTCCGATCTTGAAAGACGCGTCGCGGCAGTTGATGCGCGAGATGGACGTCGAGTTGATGCGCGAATGCCGTTTCCGCCATTTCGACGGTTCTTGGAGAATTCTCGAGGGGATCGCAAAGATCATCACCGACGATGAAAGCGGAGCCCGGGGGGTTCTCCTCAACGCCCGTGACGTAAACGAGCGAAAGGCGCTTGAATCCAAGATCATCCACCAGGCGTTCCACGATCCGCTGACAAATCTCGCAAACCGATTGCTGTTCAAAAGTCGCGTCGAGGAGGCATTGATCGGCGCCGCCGACGGTGAACAGCTCGGCGTGCTGTTTCTCGATCTCGATGATTTCAAGAACATCAATGACACGTTCGGCCACGACGCCGGCGACAAGCTTCTCATCGAATTCACCGAAAAGCTCCGTCTTTGCGTCCGCGCCCGGGACACCGTGGCGCGTCTCGGCGGGGACGAGTTCGCGATCCTCATCGAGGGCGACGACGTGCGTGAAAAGGCGGTGTCGGTGGCGAAGCGGATTCTCGACAATGTCCGGCAGTCGATCAACGTCAACGGCTTTGAAATGAAGATCGGGATCAGTATCGGCATCGCGTTCAAGGATGGCGGCGAGATGACCGCCGACGACCTCTTGCGCAATGCCGACGTTGCGATGTACGCCGCCAAAGGAAAAGGCAAGAACCGGCACGTCGTCTTCGAAACTGAAATGCACCGGAACCTGCTGGCCCAGATCGAACTTGAGAACGACCTCAGGCAGGCGATCGACAATAATCAACTCCACCTGAATTATCAGCCGATCATGAATATGACCACGGGTCAGGTCACCGGAATGGAAGCGTTGGTCCGGTGGGACCATCCGGTTCACGGTTTGATCCCGCCGATCGATTTCATTGGTCTTGCGGAACAAACCGGGCTGATCGTCCCTCTCGGCCGTTGGATTCTGTTGGAAACTTGCCTTAGCAGCAAGGCGCTGTTTGAACGCCACGGCAACGATTTGACGGTAACGATCAATATCTCTGGCAAGCAACTCGAACACCCCGACTTCATCGACGATCTGGCCGAAGTGATCGCGAAGGTGAAGATCAATCCCGGCAACATCATCCTCGAGATCACGGAAAGCACGATGATGGAAGATACGGAGTCGATCCTGAAACTCCTTCACCGCATCAAATCATTGGGTATTCGACTCGCCATCGACGACTTCGGCACGGGTTACTCGTCGCTCAGCTATTTGCAGCAGTTCCCGATCGACATCCTCAAGATCGACCGTTCGTTCGTCAAAGGAATTGAGGCGAGCCCGCAAAAAAACGCCGTCGCGAGAACGATCATCAGTCTCAGCAGCACGCTGCAGCTCGCGACGGTCGCGGAGGGCATCGAGAACGACGATCAAGCCGAGATCTTGCGTGAACTGGGCTGCGAGTTCGGTCAGGGCTACTTTTTCGCCCGGCCGATGGCGATCAGCGAGTTTGAAGCGCTGCTGGTGAATATGAACACGAGTTCCGCGGTCTTTGCGCCGCGGGAGGAAATGGCCGAAATGGTCAGCGTTTCGATCAACTAACCGGTTTGTTTGGAGCCAACGCCTCCTTTTCGGCGCAGCGTATGGAGGATAACCGCCGCGATGATCGTGATCCCGCCGACGATCGCCCAACGCGAAGGTCGTTCGCCGATCACCAGAAATACCCAGACCGGATTAAGCAGCGGTTCGATGAACCCGATGATGCTCGCGTCGAGACTCCGGACACCGTGCGCGACACCGTAGGTGAAGAGATAGTACGCGAGACCGATCTGAAAGACCCCGAGGATGACAACGGCGACCAGGTCCATCGGCGTCCAGACCGACGGCGCGAGCGCGATGAACGGGATCATTGCCGCGATCGCGAAGAGATTGCCATAAAAAACAGACGAAGCCGGATTTTGATTGCGTGCCTTTGGATGGCGCAAAAGCAGAATGTAACCGCCCAGGCTGACGCCTGAAAGAAGTCCGAGGATGTTGCCGGTCAACTGCGATTCGGGGGACAAACCCGTTCCCGGCGCGGCGTCTATGAAAAAGAGCGACATCCCGCCGATGCAAACCGCGACCGTCACGAGGTCGGCCAGACGGAACTTTTCTTTCAAGACAAGCGGCGCGAAAACGAGAATGTAGACCGGTGCCGTATATTGAAGAAAGATCGCGTTCGCGGCAGTAGTGTATTTGTTTGCGACGGCGAAGAAGGAAAGCGCGCCGACGTAAAAGATCGCCGCGAAAAGCGTGAACCGGTCGGCCTTGAGCGCGCGAAAACGCGTCAGCAGCGCGATCGTCAGCGCCGCGAAAAGGCATCGTCCGAGGTTCACCTCGAACCCGCTGATCGTCGTGATCTTGATGAAAAGGCCGCCGATGCTCCAGAGCACGACGGCCATCACGACCATTACAACTGGCGGAATAAATGTCCTCTTTTCGTTCACGTTGCGCTGGACTATTCGTCCGATCCGCCGGCCGCCGCAAGCGTCTCACGGAGTTTTTTGGCCGAGGTCGTCGCCGGTTCGAGTCTCGATTCTTCGACGCCGTAGATCTTCTTGCCGAAAACGCCGTTCCACGGCGGAATGACGATCGAGACGTTGCCGCTCGCTTTGGCCTGGCACGCGAGGCGCAAGTACGGTTTCGCCTCGTCGGCCTGCCGATAACCGAAGATCTTCATCTGTTTCCGTTCAAGCGGCTGTACTTCCGACAGTTTTTCCTGGCCGCCGACGATCCCGACCCAGCACGTTCCGCACGCCGCCGAGCGGCATTCGACGGGGACGACGCCTTCCCAGCATCGTTCGTCCTTCGAGCGCCAGTTCTGCGATTGGTCGAGCGCCGACGCGGTCGCGATGTCGGCATCGTTCTTGATGCGGAAACTCCCGCTCGTGCGCGAGTCCTGCCAGTTGACGGTATATGTTTTATCAACGGTTTTGAGAAAGCCGAAAACGCCCTGCGAGTCGTCCTTCGCACGCTCGGCGACGATCTGATCCGGATTCTTGGTAAGCAAACCGTGCGGCGTTCCGGTCGTCCCCGGCGAACGCTTGAACTCGTCCCATCCGACCTGGACGAGCGTCATCAGGCCGATCGCCGCGAGTCCGATCAGAAGCGAAGCATCGACTTTCGCGGTCTTGGCGGCCACGTCGGCGATCGACCGCGCTTCGGCGGCGACATCGACGGTTTCACCGTCGAAGGATTCGGCGCGGTGTTTGATCTCGTGTTTGACGTCTTTCCAGAAACGGTGACCGTAAAGAAAGCTGTGCGAAAGATCGATCTGGTCGATCAGAGTGAAATCGCCTTGGATGACAAACTTCTGGATCGTCTTGTCGCGGTCCTCGGCGGCGTCGAGAAAGCGCTTGAGCTCAAGCGGAAAAAACCGAAACCAGATCGCCGTCGCGTTCCGGTCAACGTCGTGGATTGAAGGGAGCAGCGAGTCGATCGCCGTCAGCCATTGGTTCTCGTCAAAAACGGATAAGCAGTTTTCGTATTTGTTCATTACTTTATTGAATTTGTGTCGAAATCAAAACCGGATGCAAAGGAAAAACTTAACAATTCCGGACACGAAAAACAAACGGCAAGACGTTTCCAGCGGATTTCAACCCGCAAGGAGTGATCCGAATCGTTCTCTAATGACGAAGAGCAAGAGACCGCCAGAGCATTTTCGGAAAAAAACAGAGTGTCAGAGTGAACGAACCGGTTGGCAAATTGGATGGCTCAAAATGATCAGCCGGACTTGTGCATCTCGAGTTCTGGATCAATGTTGTCCCAAACGTTGGATTGCAGACCCCGATGTGCCCCAAAATTGCGAGAATGCAAGCATCAAAATCCACGGCGTTCGAAATGACCCCCTTTGCGTTCAGGCAATTGTCGCGCGAGGCTAGCCGCAGTTCCGCGTTCTTAACGGGCTTGGCGTGAGGCTTCAAGCAAAGCTCGCAAAGAACGCGAAGATGATATCGGAGCCTTTCGGGATACACGATTCAGTGGGCGTCGGACGCTCTTAAAAAGGTAGTTTCAATCAAGCGGCCTCTTCCGACGGGCGCCAATACCGACTCCGCGCTGTGCTTGGTCCCGGTTTTTGTTGGGTGTAAAATAAACAGGGAATTCATCGTGAGGAGGTGCTGACGATGTACACGACCGATGTTATGAATATGACATCCGAAGAGCAGCAGCAGGCGTTCAAGACGCGTTGTTCATCAGATGTTCAGTTTGCCATCAATTCGATCGCTGCCGTGCTTTCGAACGAAGAGACGAAGTCGGCGTTCGTTTCGGGGATTGAGGCGATCGCCCCGACGGTCACGATTCCGGGTGGAGTTGAGATCAATTCACCGTACAAGATCTCTTACAAGCTGGCACCGATCGAAGATCGGCTGAACATTTCAATGTCAGGTCAGCCGAATTTGCCGCCGGCGAACTATTTGAATTTGGTTTCCTTCAACGGAAGCGAATGGAGCGGTTTGCTGACGAAGGCGTCTCAGATCTATAAGGCGATTCCGCTGGGAATCTTACTGATGCCGCTTGCCCATGCGCTTTTCGGTACGAAAGCGGGCCCGGCGTTGCTGATCATGCTGTTGGCGCTTTAGAAAGGGTGTTCGGCACACCTTTATGAGCAGTCAGGCGCGCGCGTCGCGCGAGATGTCCGTCTGCCGTGGCGTATCTTCGTGAGCGTCGGTTTTTGGAAGGTGCTGCGGCACCCTCGCTAAGACGCGCCGGTTGCCTGAAAATAGCGGTTCCCGCTTGACAGTGTTTTGATCGTTTATTATAGTCTTTAGTTTCGGACTGAAACGTCTGGACCTTCTGTGTGATTCGTAATCGAATTCACCGGGTGATTTTTGAAGGCTGACACAGGAATTGTAGCGTAAAGCACCGAACCTATCGGATCGCGGCGAATTGAGTCAAATCATTAACATGCCACGCTACAGCAAAGTCGATGCCTGAAGATAATTAAGGTTTAATCCAATTAACTTAACGCAAGTTGAGACTTGTTGCTAACTGCCGGATATGATCCGGCAAGAGTCAGGTGAAAGGTTACTTTTGCCTTTCGGGATTTTAAAGAGGAAACAATGCCGACGATCAATCAATTAGTTCGCAAGGGCCGCCAGAGGGTGAAATACAAGACGGCGAGCCCGGCCCTGCAGGCCAATCCGCAGAAGCGCGGCGTTTGCACGCGCGTTTACACGCAGACCCCGAAGAAGCCGAACTCGGCGCTTCGCAAGGTGGCCCGTGTTCGTCTGACGAATCAGATCGAAGTTACAACCTATATTCCGGGTATCGGACACAACTTGCAGGAGCACTCGATTGTTTTGATCCGCGGCGGCCGCGTCAAGGATCTTCCGGGCGTTCGTTATCACATCATTCGCGGAACGCTCGACGCCTCAGGCGTCGCGAACCGCAACCAGGCGCGTTCGAAGTACGGCGCGAAACGTCCGAAGGGAAGCAAATAGGATTTCGGAATTGGGAATGCTGATTTCGGAATTATCTCAAATCCGAATTCACAAATCGCCAATCACAAATTGAATTATGCCAAGAAGAAGAGTTGCAGGAAAAAGAGAAGTCCTTCCGGATCCGATCTACAACAGCGTTATCGTGACCAAGTTCATTAACGGCGTGATGTGGGCAGGAAAAAAATCGACCGCTGAGAAGAGCTTCTACGCGGCGATGGAAAGAATCGGCGAAAAGACCGGTGAAGAGCCGCTGAAGGTCTTCAAAAAGGCGCTCGACAATGTCGCGCCGGCGCTCGAAGTGAAATCGCGCCGTATCGGCGGTGCAACTTATCAGGTGCCGATCGAAGTCAGCCGCGACCGGCGCAACACGCTGGCGATTCGTTGGATCGTCGCAAACTCGCGCAACCGCAACGAAAAGACGATGACCGACCGGCTCGTCGGCGAACTTCTCGATGCATACGGCACCCGCGGCGGAGCGGTCAAGAAGCGCGAGGACGTCCATCGCATGGCGGAAGCGAACAAAGCGTTCGCTCATTACAGATTCTAATCGGAGTGAGCCGTAAGCCGTTTGCGGTAGGCATTAGATAACTCTAACTGCTCACCGCTAGCTGCTGACTGCATACTAAAGCAATGTCAAAGATCAGTTTAGACAAGTTCAGAAACATCGGGATCATGGCGCATATCGACGCGGGTAAGACCACGACGACCGAGCGCGTCCTTTATTACACCGGTGTTTCGCACAAGATCGGCGAAGTTCACGAAGGAACGGCGACGATGGACTGGATGGAGCAGGAGCAAGAGCGCGGCATCACGATCACGTCGGCGGCGACGACTTGTTTCTGGAAGCGCAACGGCGTCGAGCACAGAGTGAACATCATCGATACGCCGGGCCACGTCGATTTCACGATGGAAGTCGAACGCTCGCTTCGGGTTCTCGACGGAGCGGTCGCTGTTTTTGACGGCGTCGCGGGCGTCGAGCCGCAGTCGGAAACGGTTTGGCGTCAGGCTGACAAATACGGTGTCCCGAGAATTTGTTTCATTAACAAGCTCGATCGCGCCGGCGCATCGTTCGACCGCAGCTTCGATTCGATCCTGAAGCGTCTTGGCGCGAACGCAGTTGCTTTGCAGATCCCGATCGGCCTCGAAGATCAACTGAAAGGCGTCATCGACCTGATCACGATGAAGGGCCTCGTGTGGAACGACGAAACGAAGGGCGCCGAGTACGAAACGGTCGAAATTCCGGCCGACCTCCTTGAGTCCGCCAAGGAATGGCGCGAAAAACTCGTCGAAGCGGTGTCGTCGATCGACGACGACCTGATGGTAAAGTATCTCGAAGGCGAAGAGATCAGCGAAGACGAGATCCGCGCCGCGCTTCGCAAGGGTACGACTGAACTTAAGATCGTTCCGGTCGTCACCGGATCGGCCTTCAAAAACAAAGGCGTTCAAACATTGCTCGATGCGGTCGTCGACTTTTTGCCGTCGCCGCTTGATATCCCGCCGGTCGAGGGCACGAATCCGAAGACCGACGAGGTCGAGGCACGTCCGGCCGATGCGTCGGCGCCGTTCTCGGGACTGGTTTTCAAATTGATGGCCGACAAACATCTCGGCCAGCTCGCGTTCGTCCGCATCTATTCCGGAACGGTCACCTCCGGCTCCTACGTTTACAACACGATCAAAGGCACCAAGGAACGCGTCGGACGCCTGATGCGTATGCACGCCAACAAACGCGAGGACATCGAGTCGGCGTCGGCGGGCGAGATCATCGCCATCGGCGGAATGAAGAACGTCACGACCGGCGACACGATCTCCGACGAGACGAAGCAGATCATTCTCGAATCGATGGAGTTTCCGGATCCGGTCGTGCGCGTCGCGGTCGAACCGAAAACACGCCAGGATCAGGACAAAATGGGCATCGCCCTCAATCGTCTTGCTTCCGAGGACCCGTCGTTCCAGGTTTCCACCGATCACGAAACGGGCCAGACGATCATTGCCGGAATGGGCGAACTCCACCTCGAGATCATTGTCGATCGTATGAAGCGCGAGTTCGGCGTCGAAGCGAACGTCGGCAAACCGCAGGTCGCATACCGTGAAACCATCACGAAGCTTGCGCCGGGCAAAGAGGTCTTTAAGAAACAGTCGGGCGGCCGCGGCCAGTTCGGACACGTCGAACTCGAGATCGAACCGGCACCGGGCGAAGGATTCGTTTTCGAAGACAAGATCACCGGCGGGGCGATTCCGCGCCAGTTCATCAAGCCCGTCTCGGAAGGTATCCAGGACGCGATGCGCCGCGGATTCCTTGCGGGATACGAACTTGTCGACATTCGCGCGCGATTGCTGTTCGGTTCGTATCACGAAGTCGACTCTGACGAGCGTTCGTTCCATATCGCGGGAAGCCTCGCGTTTCAGGACGCGCTCAAAAAGGCCAAGGCGGTTTTGCTTGAGCCGATCATGCGCATCGAGGTCGTGACTCCGGAAGAATATATGGGCGCGGTCAATGGCGACCTCAATCGGCGCCGCGGCCAGATCGAAAAAATGGAACCGCGTCCGGGCAATGTTCAGGTCGTAACGGCATTTGTTCCGCTTTCTGAAATGTTCGGATACACGACCGATCTCCGCAGCTCCACGCAGGGCCGCGCCACGTCGTCGATGCATTTTGAACGTTATGACGAAGCGCCGCGCAACGTCGCCGAAGAGATCATCGCCAAAGTAAGAGGGGCCAGCAGTTAAGCATTTTTAGACTTTCAGAGAGGATTTATGAGTAAAGAGAAATTTGACAGAAGCAAGCCGCACGTGAACATCGGAACGATCGGACACGTTGACCACGGTAAGACGACGCTGACGGCGGCGATCACGAAGGTGATGAGCAAGCATAATCCGAAGATGACGTTTCGCTCGTTCGATTCGATCGACAACGCACCGGAAGAGAAGGCGCGCGGGATCACGATCGCGACCTCGCACGTCGAGTATGAGACGGCGAACCGTCACTACGCGCACGTTGACTGTCCGGGCCACGCCGACTATGTGAAGAACATGATCACGGTCGCGGCGCAGATGGACGGGGGCGATCCTGGTGGTCGCGGCGACGGACGGGCCGATGCCGCAGACGCGCGAGCACATCCTGCTCGGCCGTCAGGTCGGAGTTCCGGCGATGGTCGTCTTTATGAACAAGGTGGACATGGTCGACGACGAGGAGTTGCTGGAGTTGGTCGAGCTGGAAGTGCGCGAGTTGCTTTCGAGCTACGAGTTTCCGGGCGACGACATTCCGGTGATCAAGGGATCGGCGCTCAAGGCGCTCGAAGGCGATCCGAAGTGGGAGCCGACGATCGACGAGCTGATGCAGGCGGTGGACGACTACATTCCGACGCCGGAGCGCGACACGGACAAGCCGTTCCTGATGCCGGTGGAAGACATTTTCACGATCCAGGGCCGCGGCACGGTGGCGACGGGACGAATCGAGCGCGGGATCATCAAGGTCAACGAGCCGGTGGAGATCGTCGGCATCAAGGACACGCGCAATTCGGTCTGCACGGGAGTCGAGATGTTCAAGAAGCTTCTCGACGAGGGCCGCGCGGGAGACAACGTCGGGTTGCTGCTCCGCGGTGTCGAGCGCAAGGAGATCGAGCGCGGACAGGTCATCGCGAAGCCGGGATCGATCAAGCCGCACACGAAGTTCAAGGCGGAAGCGTATGTTTTGACGAAGGAAGAAGGCGGACGCCACACCCCGTTCTTTACGGGCTACCGGCCGCAGTTCTACTTCCGCACCACGGACGTCACGGGCGTCGCGCATTTGCCGACGGGAGTCGAGATGGTGATGCCGGGCGACAACATTGCGATGGAGATCGAGCTGATCGCGCCGATCGCGATGGAAAAGGGGCTTCGGTTCGCCATCCGCGAAGGCGGCCGCACGGTCGGAGCCGGAACGGTTTCCGATATTGTTGAATAGTTAGCAGTAAGCAGTGGTCGGTGGTCAGTTTTCAGAACTGACCGCTGACCACCGGCTGCTGACCACTGAATTTTATGTTAAACGAAAAAATCCGGATCAAGTTGAAAGCTTACGATCACCGCGTTCTCGACCAGTCAACGCTCGAGATCGTCGAAACAGCAAAGCGTACGGGCGCGCGGGTTGCCGGACCGATTCCGCTCCCCACGATCAAGAACAAGTGGACGGTACTTCGTTCGCCCCACGTCGACAAGAAGTCGCGTGAGCAGTTTGAGATCAGAACTCACAAGCGCTTGATGGATATTCTTGATCCGACGGCCGAAACGGTCGATGCGCTGATGAAACTCGATTTGCCGGCGGGCGTGGACGTTGAAATCAAGGCTTTTGGTAAGAATTAGGGCGATTTTCGATCTTCGGTCTTGGAATCCCGACGGCCTCGCGGCCGGAAAGGGATTCCAGAATCCAGAATCCAAAATCCAAAATCGAAAATATGATTAGTGGAATCATCGGAAGAAAAATTGGGATGACGCAGATCTTTGCGGAGGACGGAACGGTTACGCCGGTCACCGTCATCAAGGCAGGTCCGTGCGTTGTCGTCCAGACGAAAAGCGCCGCGGGACGGGACGGTTACAATGCCGTGCAACTTGGTCTTGTCGAAGAAAAGCCGATCAAATTGAAGAACGTCAGCAAGCCGATGCGAGGGCACTTCGAGAAGACCGGGAACGGCTTGCCGCCGACCCGCGTGCTTCGCGAGATTCGTCTCGAAGGCGAGGCCGATGTCAACGTCGGCGACCAGATCAAGGCCGATATGTTCTCCGATGGCGACAAGATCGAAGTTGTCGGGAAATCGAAAGGCCGCGGGTTCGCAGGTACCATCAAGCGTCATAAGTTCCATCGCGGTCCTGAATCGCACGGTTCGATGTCGGTGCGCGCTCCTGGTTCGATCGGCCAATCCGCCTATCCGTCGCGCGTCATCAAGGGCACCAAATCGTCGGGACATATGGGCGATGCGCGCGTCACGGTGAAGGGCCTGACGGTCGCAAGGGTTGACGCCGAGAACAATTTGATCATGGTTCGCGGTGCGGTTCCGGGCGCGAACGGCAGCTTGGTATTAGTTAAGAAATCATAGGTTAGCTGAAAGGTTTGGATAGTTGTGTATGTTCCGATTGCGGCCGTGGCCGAACCGAACACCGACGACCTCCGAAACCGGAAATGGAGTAAATTATGCCTACCGTTAAGGTTCGCAATTTGAAGAACAAAGAAGTTGGTGAAGTGACCCTTTCGGACGCGGTTTTTGGCGCCGATCTGAACGAGGGGCTCATCCACGCGGCGGTCAAGAACTATCTTGCCAACGCCCGCCAGGGAACGTCGGCGACAAAAACGCGGGGAAACGTCTCCGGTTCGGGTCGCAAGCTCTGGAAGCAAAAGGGAACCGGTCGGGCGCGAATCGCGTCTCTCCGCTCGCCTTTGTGGAAAGGCGGCGGAAACGTTCACGGACCGCAGCCGCGCGATTGGTCGTACAACATTCCGAAGAAAATGCGGCGCGGAGCGCTTCGTTCAGCGCTTTCCGAAAGACTTCGGGAAGGCAACATCATCGTTGTCGACGAATTGACGTTCGGAGCGATTCGCACGAAGGACTTTCTCGGCGCGATGAAGATGCTCGGGCTGACCGATGTCAAGAAGGCTGTCAAGACGCTGATCGTTGACTCGCTCGACAACGCCAATCTGGTGATGTCAGCGCGCAACGTTGAAAAGACCAAGGTCACGAATGCGTACGGCCTCAACATATACGACATCATCTACCACGAGAAACTGGTGCTTTCAAAGGCTGCCGTCGAGGAACTGAATAGCTTGCTCGACCCTAAGCGCGAAGGACGGAAGACGGTTGATGTTCCTGAAGTTGTCGAAGTCGTAGCGGAAGAAGCGCCGAAGGCGAAGAAGGCGGCGAAGCCGAGAGCCAAGAAATCTGAAGAGGCCGCAGTGAGCGAGGAGGCGACCGAAAATGAATAAGATGAGTGTTTGGGAAGTTTTGAAGTCGCCCGTCGTCACCGAAAAATCGGTCCTCCTGAAAGAGTCGACGAGCACCGAAGGCGACGCGCAAGTGCTGACGTTTCGCGTCAATACAAAGGCCGGCAAGGACGAGATCCGAAGCGCGGTTGAAGAGATCTTCGGCGTCAAGGTCGACAAGATCCGAACCGTTCAGTACGAAGGTAAGCTGAAGAAGCGCGGACGCCACGAGGGCCGCCGACCGAACTGGAAAAAGGCGTACGTGACGCTCAAGAAGGGCGAACCAATGGTTGATTACGCCGAAGCGATATAATTTCGGAATTGTGATTTGTGATTGCGGATTGTGCGCAGTCGTCGAATTGGAAATTGTTTGGATGTGAAAAGGGAACGGTGACGGTGACTCCGAGATCCGAAATCCCAGATCCAAAATAGAATTATGGGTATCAAGAAATTAAAACCGACATCACCCGCGAGACGCTATCAAACGTACCTGACGCGGGATGAATTGACTCCGAACGCAAAACCCGAAAAATCTTTGCTCGAGTCAAAAACAAGAATTTCCGGTCGCAACAATGACGGACGCATCACGGTTCGCCGCCGCGGCGGAGGCCATAAGCGATTTTACCGAATCATCGATTTCAAGCGGAACAAGACCGGAATTCCGGGAAAGGTCACGCAGATCGAGTATGACCCGAACCGTTCGGCCCATATTGCGCTCATCACCTACCTCGACGGAGAGAAGCGATACATCATCGCGCCGGTCGGTTTGAAGGTCGGGGCGACGATCCTGAGCGGCGAGGAAGCCGATATTTTGCCGGGAAATTCATTGCCGATCAAGAATATCCCGCTCGGAACCGAGTTGCACAACATTGAACTCCGTCCCGGAAAGGGTGGACAACTCGTGCGGGCCGCCGGCGGATTTGCCCAGCTCGTTGCGAAGGAAGGTGATTTCGCTCAGATTCGTATGCCGTCAGGCGAAGTCAGACGCGTCCCGGTCGTTTGCACCGCGACGGTCGGACAAGTCGGAAACGTTGAGCACGAAAATGTGAGCCTCGGAAAAGCCGGACGCTCGCGCTGGATGGGAAGACGTCCGAAGGTTCGAGGAGTAGCGATGAATCCGGTCGATCACCCGCACGGCGGTGGTGAAGGAAAGACGTCGGGCGGACGACATCCGGTGACTCCTTGGGGACAGCCGACGCGCGGATACAAGACCCGCAAAAATAAGCGCACGCAGAACATGATCGTTCGCGACCGAAGGAAAAAATAGAAATTTGCGATTTGCGATTTTCAATTTGCGATTGAGCCGAAATCTCAGCGCAACCAACAAAATCGAAAATCGAAAATCGGAAATCGAAAATAAGTTATGCCACGTTCAGTAAAAAAAGGACCGTTTATCGATTTAAGCGTCCAGAAAGTTTTGAGAAAGATCAGCGAGGGCGGCAACAAACCGCAAGCCATCAAGACCTGGTCGCGCCGTTCAACGATCACACCGGAAATGGTCGGGTTGACGTTCGGCGTCCATAACGGAAAACGCCACATTCCGGTGTATGTCACCGAGAATATGGTCGGACACAAACTCGGCGAGTTTTCCCCGACCCGGACTTACAAAGGGCATCCGGGAACCAAGGCCGAGAAGATGGCGAAGAGAAGATAAGGAATTTGCGATTTGCACTTGCCGGTTTGCGATTTTGATTGGAGAAATCAATCGCAGATCGCAAATCAGAAATCGAAAATAACACTATGGAAGCAATAGCAAAGACAAAGTATCTGAAGGGATCGCCGCGCAAAGCGCGTTTGGTGATCGACCTGATTCGCGGACGTAACGTCTCGCAGGCCCTCGCCATCCTGAAGTTTACCGACAAGCGGGCGGCGCAGCCGATCGCGAAGTGCCTCAACTCGGCGATCGCCAACGCGACGAATATTGCGGAGCAGCAGAATATCGCCATTGATCCGGACGATCTGTGGGTCAAGAGTTGCTTCGTGGATATGGGCCCAACGAAGAATCGCCGACGTATGCGCCCGGCTCCGCAGGGCCGCGCCTATCGCGAACAGCGTCATTACTGTCACATCACGATTCACGTTTCGAGCGAAGAAGTCGTCAAGGAAGTAAGACCCGAAAAGCCGGTCGCGGAAGCGCCTGCGAAGAAAGCGACGGCGCCGAAGGCGAACGTCAAGACGGCAGCGAAGAAGGACGAAGTGAAGGAACCGAAGAAGGCCACGAAGTCGAAGGAGGAAGCCGCGCCCGCTGACGAAGCGCCCGCGGTGACCGAAGCCCCGGCCGAAACGGTCAGCCCGGCGGAAACGGAGACGGAAAAATCGTAAGAGAGTTTTATTATGGGACAAAAAGTTCATCCATACGGCTTTCGGGTCGGATACAACAAAGACTGGCACTCGCATTGGTATGCGAAAAAAGAGTTCGCCGCGTTTCTTGCCGAAGATCTGCAGCTGAAACGCGATCTTAAAAAGCGTTTTGCCGGAGCGGGAGTATCGCACATCGACGTCGAGCGAGCCGCGAACCGTCTGAAGATAATCATCTATACGTCGCGTCCCGGCATCATCATCGGACGCAAGGGCGCGGAGATCGAAAAGCTTCGCGAGGACCTCTCGAAAAAGACCGGCCGTGAAGTAATCGTGTCGATCCAGGAGATCCAGAAGCCCGAACTCAACGCGCAGCTTCAGGCCGAAAAGATCGCACAGCAGCTTGAAAAGCGCATCGCGTTTCGTCGGGCGATGAAGAAGACGATGGAAGAATCGCAGCGATTCGGAGCGATGGGCATCAAGGTGATGGTTGCCGGACGCTTGAACGGAGCCGAGATCGCGCGTACCGAGTGGAGTCTTGAAGGACGCCTGCCGCTGCATACGCTCCGGGCCGATATCGACTACGGATTTGCGGAAGCGCTGACGACCTTCGGGATCATTGGTGTCAAAGTTTGGATCTATCGTGGTGAAATTCTCGATCCGAACGCCTCAATGGCCCGCGGAACCACGACCGACCCGATCAACGAACCCAAGGTTCAGGGTGGAGGCCGAGGCGATCGCCGACCGCCGCGCCGCCGCGATCGCGACGACAGGAGATAATTGTTAATTGTAATTTGCTGATTGTTGATCGACGATTCTTCGATGAATCCAACAATTAACGGTTAACCACCAACGAGGTTTTTTTACTATGTTAATGCCAAAGAAAGTAAAGCACCGAAGGGTCATGAAAGGCCGTATGCGCGGGAGAGCCACGCGCGGCGACAAAATGAACTTTGGCGACTTTGCACTCAAAACTCTGGAAGCGGGTTGGATCACGGACCGCCAGATCGAAGCGGCTCGTATCGCGATGACCCGCCACATCAAACGCGGCGGCAAGGTATGGATCCGGATGTTCCCCGACAAGCCGATCACGAAGAAGCCGGCGGAAACCCGTATGGGTAGCGGAAAAGGCGCGCCCGATCATTGGGTGGCGGTAGTCAAGCCGGGAAGAATTCTTTACGAGATCCAGGGCGTCAGCGAGGAACTCGCGCGCGAGGCAATGCGGCTCGCGGCGCAGAAACTGCCGATCAAGACGAAATTCGTCAACCGCGCCGATCTCGAAGGAGGCGTTGTTTAAGAAATGAAGCGTAGCGAAGAATTGGAACAATTGCGGGAAATGAATCTCGATGAACTTCGCGATCAGGCCGATGCCTTGAAGGAATCGCTGTTTCGCTTGAAGTTCAGGAAAAGTTTGGGAGTCGGCGAAACTGTCAATGACATTCGCCGCGAAAAGAAGACTCTGGCGCGTGTTCACACCTTGATTCGCCAGAAAGAGCTCGACGCAAAGGCTCAGGCGTAAGAAGGTTGAAATAATAAAATGCCGAGAAAGAAGAAAGACGAACAGGAAGAAGTAACTGCGGCCGAGGTCACTGAGACCGACGCGGCGGCGACGGATGAGACCGTGGCCGAAACGGCGGCCGAGACGACCGAGGCGGTTGAATCCGCTGCGGACGCGACTGAGACTGCAGAGGAAGTCAGCGCGCCGGTCGAAGTTGAGGAAGCGCCTGAAGCGGTTGCCCCGAAAGTGCAGGCCAAGGCCGAACCGGTTGCGGAGAAATCCGAAACGACCGCGGATGCCAAGCACGGCAAGCGTGCGGAACGCGTAGGTGTCGTTGCATCGGACAAGATGACGAAAACGGTGGTCGTGCGCGTCGATCGTTTGATCAAGCATCCGATTTACCGAAAATACGTCAAGCGGCGCAAGAATTTTATGGCTCACGACGAACTCGGTGCCGCGATCGGCGACAAGGTTCGAATCGTGGAGACGCGCCCCTTGTCGGCGAGAAAGCGCTGGCGCGTGGTCGAGATCATTCAGAAAGCAGAGAAGTAGTTTGTTCTTGGTTAGTCGCTGATCGTTGATTGAAATGGCCAATTCAGTGCCGATCAACGGTCGACGACTAACGAATAACGAGGTTAATTATGATTCAAATGCAGACCTCTTTGGCGGTCGCAGACAATTCGGGAGCCAAGCGCGTGGTGATGATCATGCCGATTGGCGGTTCAACGGGCAAGATCGCTCGTCTTGGCGACAAGATCAAAGTCACGGTGAAGGAAGCTTCGCCCGACGGAACGGCCAAGAAGGGTAAGGTCTACAACGCGGTCATCGTCAGAACGCGAAAGGAAGTTCGCCGCAAGGACGGAACGTATATCCGGTTTGACGAAAACGCGGCCGTCCTCATCAAGGATGACGGCACGCCGATCGGAACCCGTGTTTTCGGACCTGTTGCCCGCGAACTTCGCGAGAAGAACTTTATGAAGATCGTTTCACTCGCGCCGGAGGTGATTTAAGAGATGAAAACGGTGAAGAAAGGAACAATCAGAAGCAAGATCAAGCGCGGTGACCAGGTGGTTTTCATTGCGGGCAAAGAGTACAACCGCTTTGACGCAGACGGTAACCGTCAGCCCCTTCGCGGGAAAGTGATCGCGGTCGACCCGCGCAGCGGCAAGGTCAAGGTTGAGGGCGGAATGATCGTCAAGCGCCACCGAAAGGCGGTTCCCCAGATGGGAGTCGAGGGCGGCATCATCGAACAGGAAGCCTGGGTGGAAGCGTCGAACGTCGCGTTGATCGACCCGGAGACGGGCAAGCCGACGCGGATCAAGTACGAGATCAAGGACGGCAAGAAGGTCCGGATCGCGAAAAGCGGCAAAGTGATCGTCGATCCGCCGTACACGCGCACGACGCGCAAATCGGCTGAAGAAGAACAGTAATACGATTCGGGATTCGTGATTTCGGACCGGCAAAGGTCGGCATAGAGAGATCGGATATCCGAAATAAATAAGAAAATGGCTAGACTAAGAGACAAATACAAAAACGAGATCGCGCCGGCCCTGGCCAAGGAATTCGGCATCGAAAATCCGATGGCGATTCCGAAGATATCGAAGATCGTCGTGAATATGGGAGTCGGTGAAGCGATCGCGAACTCAAAGGTCCTCGATACCGCCGTCGAAGAATTGAAGTCGGTGACCGGACAGAAACCGGTCGTCACGAAGGCGAAGAAGTCGATCGCGGCGTTCAAACTCCGTCAGGGTATGAGCATCGGAACGATGGTGACCTTGCGCGGCGAGCGAATGTACGAATTTCTGGATCGGCTGATTTCGGTTTCGCTTCCGCGAGTCCGCGACTTCCGCGGAATTTCGGGCAAGGCGTTTGATGGCCGCGGCAATTATACGCTTGGTATTCGTGACCAGTTGATCTTCCCGGAGATCGATTTCAACAAGGTTGACAAGACGCGCGGAATGAACATTTCGATCATTACCACAGCACAGTCCGACGAACAGGCTCGTTCCTTGCTGAAGGCGCTTGGAATGCCGTTCCGACAATAAGTTCGGCGCCCGGATTTCCGGCATAGGTAAAACTTTCTATATGGCAAAGATCAGTAAAGTTGTTAAGAACAACCAACGCAAGAAAAAGGTAATGCACTACGCGGGGCGTCGCGCTGAGTTGAAGAAGATCATCAACAGCCCGAATTCATCCCCAGAACAGGTCGATGTGGCGGTGATGCAATTGCAGAAACTGCCGCGCGATGCGAGTCCGGTTCGCGTCCGCAACCGCTGCTCGCAAACGGGCCGGCCGCGCGGGTTTTTACGGAAATTCGGCGTATCCCGCGTTGCTTTGCGGGAGTTGGCACTCGAGGGGCAGATTCCCGGAGTTGTGAAATCAAGCTGGTGATTTTGATTGCGAATTGAGGGTTTGTAACCTGGATCGAGAGAGATCGCCGGTCACAAATCACGATTGCAGAATAGTTTAACGGAGTTAAGAGAATGACAGATCCAATAGCCGATATGCTCACGCGAGTACGCAACGCGATTGCCGCGAAGCACAGCCGTGTGGATATTCCGGGTTCGAAATTGAAGTTGGAAGTTGCACGTATCCTTAAAGAAGAAGGTTACATAAACAACTTTGTAACCAAGGGCGAAGGCACCAAAACGATGATCCGCGTCTTTTTGCGCTATGACGCAAAGGGGATTTCCTCGATCACGCATTTGTCCCGCGTCTCCCGTCCGGGACGCCGCGTTTACGTCGGCGCCGGAGAGATCCCACGCGTTTTGGGCGGATACGGAATCAACATTGTTTCGACCTCTCGCGGGTTGATGAGTGGAAAACGGGCCCGCCAGGAAAATGTCGGCGGCGAAATTTTGGCGCAAGTCTATTAATTGCATTTCGGATTTGCGAATTGCGATTTGGGATTGCTGAAAATCCGAAATCGCAAATCACAATTCCAAAATCAAAAACAATATTATGTCTCGAGTAGGAAAGAAACCAATCGTGATCCCGTCCGGCGTTACCGTGTCGGTCACCGAAACGGAGTTGGAAGTCAAGGGGCCGAAAGGCACGTTGAAGTCGCCGATCCCGAGCGGCGTCTCCTTTAAACAGGAAGACGGCTCGCTGATCGCTGAACGCGGCAACGATGACGACCGAGCGTTTCACGGTCTTGCGCGCGCACTCGCGAACAACGCGATCGTTGGCGTGACGCAGGGATTCACCAAGGAAATGGACCTCGTCGGAGTCGGATACAAAGCGGATGTCCAGGGCACGAAAATCGTTTTCGCGCTTGGCTATTCGCACCCGGTCGAATACGTTCTGCCGGAGGGTATCGAGGCAAAGGCGGAGAGAGTCAACGCGAAGACCTCGATCAACCAGTATCAAACCACGTTGACGCTTAGCGGAATCGACAAGCAGATGCTTGGTCAGGTCGCCGCGGAACTTAATCGTCTGAGAAAGCCGGATGCATACAAAGGCAAGGGCCTCCGTTACGCCGACAGGGTTTATCGGTTGAAGCCGGGTAAGACAGGCAAGTAATCATCATCTGGGAAGTCCGGTCACCGTTCGTGATCGTCCGTCGGGAATTAGCTTACGGCAGATCGGAAATCGCAGATCCAGAAACGGAAACAAGAATATGGCACAGAAAAGCAGAGCAGAGATCCGTCGTGGCGTGCATAGCAGAATCCGCAAGAAAGTCCGCGGATCGTCAGAGCGTCCGCGCCTCGCCGTTTACCGGAGTTTGAATCATATTTACGCTCAGGTCATCGACGATGACAACGGCAAGACGTTGGCCTCGGCCTCGACCACGGAGAAAGGTATGTCGCTCAAGACGGGCGGCAACATCGAAGCGGCTCAGAAGGTCGGAGCGGCGATTGCCGAACGCACCTTGGCGGCGGGAGTTTCGGAAGTTGTTTTTGATCGCGGCGGCTACGTATATCACGGACGCGTCAAGGCTCTTATCGATGCGACGCGTGAAGCAGGCCTGAATAAGACGGAAGCACCAGCGGAAGGAAACAATGAAAACGAATAATCAAAGAATTTCACCGAACGGTTTGATCTTGAAGGATCAGTTGATTTCGATCAACCGCGTGACGAAAGTGGTTAAGGGCGGTAAGAATATGTCGTTCGCGGCACTGGTCGTCGTCGGTGACGAGTCCGGGCACGTCGGATTCGGAACCGGAAAGGCGAAGGAAGTTCCGAACGCGATCAAGAAGGCGGTTGAAGCTGCGAAAAAGAATCTGATCAAGGTGACGCTCATCGAGGGAACTTTGCCGCATGAGATGATCGGAGAGTACGGGGCCGGACGCGTTTTGCTCAAGCCGGCCAAGGAAGGTACGGGCGTGATCGCCGGCGGTGCCGTCCGTGCTGTTCTCCAATTGCTTGGCGTTCACGACGTTCGCACGAAGATCCTCGGGTCGACGAACGCCCACAACGTCATTCGCGCGACGTTCAACGGACTGACGCGTATGAAAGATCCTTTTGAAGTCGCACGGCTTCGCGGAAAGCAGGTGGAAGAACTGTTTTAATTTGGGAATTGTGATTTGTGATCGCGGATTGCCGGATGGGATCCAATATCGCCGGTCCGAGATCCGCAATCGGTAAAGTTATGGCAAAGAAAACAGAAAAAGCTGACGGTGGAACTATCAAGATCCAGTATTACAAAAGCACGATCGGCTATTCGAGAAAACAGAAAGATATCGTAAAGGGCCTGGGAATCACCAAGCTCAATCAGGTAGTGGAACGGCCGGACAATTCCGCGATGCGCGGTGTTGTGGCAAAAGTGCCGCATCTTTTGCGAATCGTAGAATAGACATTGTCCGTCGTCGGGAACGCATTCGATTTTGCCTTTTGCCGCTAGACCACTCAGAATGGTTTAAGTCAAAAGGCATTTCGGTAAGACGTGAATCCCCTCGAAAGGGCTGAAAAGGACAAGAATATGGCATTATCATTGAATAATTTGCATCCGAACGAAGGATCGACCCACAAGAAGAAGCGCGTCGGTCGCGGACCGGGTTCCGGACTCGGAAAGACCTCCGGTCGCGGCAACAAGGGTCAGAAATCCCGTTCGGGGTACTCGAGCAAGGCGGGATTCGAAGGCGGGCAAATGCCTTTGCAACGCCGCTTGCCGAAGCGCGGGTTCACCAACATCTTCAAGAAGGAATGGGTCGAGATCAGCCTGGCGAAGATCAACGAGAATTTCAACGCCGGCGACGAGGTCACTCCCGAACTTCTCCACGAACGAGGACTGATCAAGAAGGCGAAGCACGATCTCGTTATCTTGGGCAATGGCGAAATGACCAAAGCCCTCAAGGTTTCGGCTCACCGCTTCACCAAGACCGCGAAGGACAAGATCGAGAAGGCCGGCGGAAGCGCCACCGAGATCACGAAGGCAGAAGCCGCCGCGTAATGCTCGTTTGGACTGTTTGAGAGGAGTTTATGGATAAGTTTTTGGCCGCTGTTCAAAATATGTTCAAGATTCCCGAGCTGCGGAAGAGGATCCTCTTCACCCTCGGGCTTTTGGCCATTTACCGACTTGGGGCGCACGTCGCCGCGCCGGGCATCAATAAGGATAAACTTGATCAGCTTTGGCAGCAGGTCAGCGGCACGTTGCTTGGCGTTCTCGATTTGTTCTCGGGCGGAAACTTCCGGACGATTTCGGTCTTCGCGCTCGGCGTCACGCCGTATATCACCGCGTCGATCATTCTGCAGTTGATGACGGTTTTGTATCCGCCTCTCAAGAAGATTCAGGAAGAGGGCGAGGTCGGCCGGCAGAAGATCAACCAGTGGACGCGGTATTTGACTGTTGCGCTGTGTTCGGTCCAGACGTTTTTCGTCGCAACCTGGCTCAGCCGCAACGGAATCATCGCGGACACCGGATGGGCGACGCTGATGGTCGTCGTAACGCTCACGACGGGAACGGTATTCGTGATGTGGCTCGGTGAACAGATCACCGAGCGCGGGGTTGGAAATGGAATCTCGCTGCTGATCTTCGCCGGCATCGTGATCGGCCTGCCGCGGGGATTGATGCAGATCAAGGACCGTGTCGGTGCCGGTGATCCGGTCCAGACGCTTGGCGTTATTTTCCTGGTTGTCGTTCTCGTCGCCCTGATCGCGCTCATCGTTTATGTTGAATCCGCCCGGCGGAACATCGCGATCAGCTATGCGAGCCGGCGTGTCGGAAACCAGACATTCAAAGGACAGGAAACCAGTCTTCCGCTCAAGATCAATATGGGCGGCGTCATTCCGGTGATCTTCGCATCGTCGGTTTTGGCGATGCCGCAGACACTGTTCTCGGCTTTGCCGCCGGCGCAACCCGGCAGCGAGGGCTACGACCCGAACTCGCTCTGGACGAAAGTCTACGTGTTTTTCCAACAGTTCCACGGCGGAGATCCGTACTACGAATTTGTTTTCATATCGTTGATCGTGCTGTTCACGTTTTTCTATATCACGATCGTTTTCAACACGGATGAGGTTGCCGATAACCTCCGCAAACACGGCGGATTCGTCCCCGGGATCAGGCCCGGTTCGCCGACCGGCGAGTATTTGAACACGATCTTGACGCGTCTGACGACCGTTGGCGCCCTGTATCTCGCCTTCGTCGCCTTCGTTCCGCAGCTTCTGCTGAGCGGTTTCAACGTTGCACGGTTGCCGTTCGTCGGTGAAACGCTCGATGCTTTCGTGAGCGGGACGCCGGGACTTTCGTGGATCCCGACAGGTCTGGGCTACCAGTTCTTTTTCGGAGGAACTTCGCTTCTGATTCTCGTCGGCGTGGCGATGGACACCGTCTCGCAGATCGAAGCCCAGCTCGTGATGCGCAACTACGAAGGGTTTCTCGGCGCTGGATCGCGCCTTCGCGGCCGACGCTCGTAGCTTTGGTTTTGCCGGCAGACGCAGGGAAGGGTGATTCTCTGCGTCTTTTCGCCTTTTTTGGTTGGTTTTGAATGAGTAAGATAATTGTTCTAATCGGTGCTCCCGGAGCAGGGAAAGGCACGCAGGCGCGGCTGCTTCAGGAGCGACAGGGAATTCCGCAGATCTCAACGGGCGATCTTTTCCGGGAGATGAAGAACTCCGATACTCCATTGGCCCGCGAAGTTCAGGAAACGATGGCGGCCGGAAAACTCATTTCCGACGACCTGACGCTCAAGATCGTCACGGAACGAACTTCCCGTCCGGATTGTCAGGGTGACTATATTCTGGACGGTTACCCGCGAACGGCGGTGCAGGCCGAACAACTTGAAACGCTTGCCTCCGAGCAAGGCAAGACGATCGTCGCCGTCGAGATCGACGTAGATCGGAGTGAATTGATGAAGCGTCTTACCGGTCGGCGCTCGTGCGGGATTTGCGGGGAGATCTACAACGTCTACTCCAAACCGCCAAAGTCCGACGGGTTTTGCGACCGTCATCCCGAGACGGCGTTGACGCATCGGGCGGATGATAACGAAGAAAGCGTGGCGACGAGGCTCGCCACTTTTGACCGCGCAACCAAGCCGCTGCTCGACTATTACCGGGGCACGCAGCGACTGGCAAGCATTGACGGCGCGGGCGAGGTTGAAGCGATCTACGACGCGATGGGGAGCGCCCTCGGAATTGGAGTTTAGCCGTCGGATGTATCTCCGGGATTCAAGGATCGGCGGAATACTGAGCGGCATCAGTCGCGTACTTTTTGGCAAAAGAATGATCATTGCTAAGTCACAAAGGGATCTCGATCGCATGCGCGATGTCGGCGAACTGATCGCTGAAGTTCGCGAATCGTTGCGCGCGATGATCGCTCCGGGGGTCACGACCCTCGAATTGAACGCGGTTGCCGAAAAGATGATGCGCGATGCGGGTGCGATTCCGACTTTTATCGGATACAAACCCTACGGGATGACGCCTTTCCCGTTCGCTATCTGCGCGTCGGTCAACGAAGCCGTGGTCCACGGATTCTCGAATGACATTCCTCTGAAGGAAGGCGACATCGTTTCGCTCGATATGGCCGCAACGTATAACGGGTTCGTCGGCGATACGGCGTTCACTGCGCCTGTCGGAACGATCTCCGCGGAACTGGAGCAACTGATTCGGGTTACCGAGGAATGCCTTCAGTTCGGAATAGATCAGTGCTGGCCGAATAAACGGGTTGGTGATATCGGCGCCGCGATCCAGACCCACGCCGAAAAGTTCGGCTATGGGATCGTCCGCGATTATACCGGGCACGGCATCGGCCGGCAGATGCACGAGTCGCCGCAGATCGCGAATTACGGACGTGCCGGAACAAAAGAGAAGATCCGCGCCGGCTATTGCTTCGCGCTCGAGCCGATGCTGAATCTCGGGACGCACGAGACGAAAACGCTCGATGACAAGTGGACGGTCGTGACCAAAGACGGAAAGGCGAGCGCCCACGCCGAGCACACAGTGGCGATCACGCCGGAAGGTCCCGAGATCTTGACGCTGACGAAAGAGCAGAAGCGCAAGATTGGGGCACGAAAGGAAACAGCGAACGCGTAACTTGAAATAGCCGCAATAAAACGGTAACATAAGCAGTTTGTCAACTTTGACAGCGTTGACTCTATACAGTATGTCAAAAGAAGAAGCGATAGAAGTCACGGCGACAGTCCTGGAAACGCTGCCCAATGCAATGTTCAGGATTGAATTAGAAGACAATAAACACCAGGTTTTGGCTCATATTTCGGGGAAAATGCGGAAGAATTTCATCCGCATCCTTCCCGGTGACCGGGTTCTGGTTGAACTTTCTCCATACGATTTGAGTCGCGGGAGAATCACCTATCGCTATAAGTAAGCAGAGAGGGAAATGAAATGAAAGTACGTCCTTCAGTAAAAAAGATTTGCGACAAGTGCAAGATCATTCACCGAAAAGGAATCGTGCGCGTGATTTGCGAGAATCCGAAGCACAAACAACGACAAGGATAAATGCAATTTCGGATTGGTGATGTGTGATTTCGGAGACTGAAAACATCCGAAATCAGAAATCACCAATCCGAAATCGAAACAGGAGAATTATGGCTCGTGTAGCAGGAGTTGATTTACCGCCGAATAAGAGAGCGCAGATCGGGTTGACGTATATTTACGGCATCGGAAAGGCGAGCGCAACGGAAATTTTGGATAAAGCGCAGATCGGCATCGATTCGAAGATCAAAGATCTGAACGAAGAAGATCTGACGCGGATCCGAACCATCATCGATACGGATTACGAGGTCGAGGGCGACCTTCGCAAGCACGTTCAGATGGACATCAAGCGATTGATGGACATCGGGTGCTATCGCGGTTTGCGCCATCGTCGCAGCCTGCCCGTCCGCGGCCAGCGCACATCGACCAACGCCCGAACGCGAAAAGGTCCGCGCAAGGCGGCCGTTGCCAAGAAGAAGGCGCCGGGCAAGAAATAATTGAATCTGCAATTTACGATTTCGATTTGCAACCAACGCTGCAGATCGCGAATTGCAAATCGGAATTCGAAAATTAAAATATGGCAAAAGTAGCAAAAGGAAAAAAGGTTTACAAGAAGAAGGAGAAAAAGAACATCCCGGTCGGGATCGTTCACATCTCCGCTTCGTTCAATAACACGCTTGTTTCGATCACGGACGCCCAAGGCAACTTGGTGGCGCAGTCTTCGGCGGGCGCCAAGGGCTTTCGCGGTTCGCGCAAAGGGACTCCGTTCGCGGCTCAACAGGCTGCGCAGGACGCCGCGCGCAAAGCGATCGACGCCGGAATGCGTGAAGTCGAAGTGCGTGTCAAAGGTCCGGGCGGCGGCCGCGAGTCGGCCATCCGCGCGATCAATCAGGCTGGGATCCGCGTCACCGCGATTCGCGATACGACCCCGATCCCGCACAACGGTTGCCGGCCGCCGAAACGTCGCCGGGTCTGAGATTCGGGGTTGCGATTTGTGATTGGGAGTCTCCTTATCGAATCGCCGGCCCGAATTTGAAATTTTAATATCAAAAGGAAGAAGGGACGATCGGACGATCGGGTCCCGTAAACTTTTCCCGGGTTAGATCCGGACCGGATGGTGCACGAAGTCACTGTTTCGGAATCCGAGATCGTACCGGGAAGCAGCAAACAAAAAAATTATGGCTAGATATAGAGATGCGGTGTGCCGTTTGTGCCGCCGGGAAGGTGCGAAACTGTTCTTGAAAGGCGACCGGTGCTTCAAATCATCGTGCGCGATCGAAAAACGCGGAACCAATCCGCCGGGACAACACGGCGCGGCGCGGCGGAAGATGCTGGCGGGCTACGGTCAGCAGCTGCGCGAGAAGCAGAAGGTGAAACGCATTTACTTCGTGCTTGAAAAGCAGTTCCGAAACTACTTCGAGAAAGCCCTTCGCCAGAAAGGCGTAACGGGCGAAAATCTTCTGTTTCTTCTTGAGCGACGTCTCGACAACGTCGTTTACCGGGCGGGCTTCTCGACGTCGAGGCGGCAATCCCGCCAACTCGTCAATCACGGACATATTTTTGTGAACGGACGAAAGGTCGATATTCCTTCATTCCAGGTCAAGGTCGGAGACGTCGTGACCGTCAAAGAGAACACCGTCAAGAATGTTCACGTCGAAGGTGCCTGGCAAACCGCCGCCGGTCGCGGACGTCCGCATTGGATTTCGGCCGGCGAAAAGGATCTCAGCGTTTCGATCTCGGCGCTTCCGAAGCGCGAGGACGTTGACGCGAACATCAATGAGCAGCTGATTGTCGAACTTTACAGCAAATAGTATTTAGCCTCAGGCCTTGACGCACCGAATTCGCGCGGATTCGCGTGCGTCAGGGTCTGGAGCTTTGCGACTTTTAAAAAAGATATATGACACAAAATAATCACTGGACAGACTTTCAAATGCCAAATCGGTTAGAGGTTGAGAAAGAAACACTGACCGACCGTTACGGTAAGTTCTTTGCACAGCCGTTCGAACGTGGTTTTGGGACGACGATCGGAAACTCTCTGCGGCGGGCGTTGCTTTCGTCGATCGAGGGCGCGGCGATCACGGCTGTGAAGATCGAAGGCGTCGAGCACGAATTCTCGTCCATTAAAGGAGTTGTCGAGGACGCGACCGACGTTATCCTGAACCTCAAGCAGGTTCCGTTGACTCTCCACGGCGGTGAATCGAAAACGCTCACGATCACCAAAAAGGGCCCGGCGGAGGTCACGAGCGCCGATATCGAGACCGACGGAGACGTCGATGTCTTGAACACCGACATCCATATCGCCTCGGTCAGCGCCGGCGGCGAGATCAGCATTGAAATGCGCCTCAAGCACGGACGCGGTTATGTTTCGGCCGAGCTCAACAACGACGAGGATCTGTCGATCGGCTACATTCCGATCGATTCGGTGCATACTCCGATCAAGAAGGTGAACTATAACGTCGAAAAGACCCGAATGGGTTCGAACACGGAGTACGACAAACTGACGATCGAGGTATGGACAGACGGATCGGTCAAACCGGATGATTCGATCGGTCTCGCAGCGAAGATCGTGAAGGATCATATGGCGATCTTCATCAACTTTGAAGAAGAAGAAGAAGAGTACAAATACGAGGATATTGCTCGTCCGCCGCTGCTTCGCAACGATCTTTTGGATCGGTCGGTCGATGAACTCGAGCTTTCGGTCCGTTCTTACAACTGCCTGAAGAACGCCGACATTCGTTCGATTCGCGACCTCATCCGCCGCAGCGAACGCGATATGCTGAACACCAAGAACTTCGGCAAGAAATCGCTGACCGAGATCAAGGATCTTCTGCACGGAATGGGACTCGACTTCGGTATGGATTTTGACGAGCAGGGAAATCCGATCCCGGGTTCGGGCGGCAGAGATCTGGACTAAACGGGAAATCAGAGAGTTTTGAAAGTTGAGGGCGTGTCGGAGCGTCGGAGGATCGGCAGTGTCTATACGCCGGGAAGAAAGTCAGTTTCTTCGTTGATTCTCTGAAAACTCCGGACTTCCAAACTTGTATAACGGGAATTATGAGACACTTAAAAGCACATCGAAAATTGGGACGGACCACCGAGCATCGAATTTCCTTGCTGCGCAACCTGGCGACTTCGCTAATTATTGCGGAAAAGGAGTATATTGTTACCACGGTGCCGAAAGCGAAGGAACTTCGTCCGTTCGTTGAAAAAGTGATCACGCTCGCGCGCAAGGCGCAGCATCTGAGCGGAGACAACGCGCGCGTCGAGGAAGTCCATCTGCGACGGCAGGCGGCAAGGTTCTTTCATGCCGGGAACTCGACGTTCAAGGCTGAACAGAGTCGTTTTCGCGGCAAGAAAGGCGAACCGAAGGAAAAGATCGAAAGAACGGCCGGTGTAAAAGCCGTACAGCGTCTTTTCAGTGAACTCGGGCTCCGTTACAAGGACCGCAACGGCGGCTACACACGGATCATCAAACTAGGCCGCCGTCAGGGTGATAACGCCGAAATGGCCGTCATCGAACTCGTTGACAGTGCGCGTGAATTGGCCGCCAAGGAATAGACGGGAGAAAGTCATATGAGCGAAAATCTGGCATCGGCTTTGTCCGAAGACGAACCGGGAGCGCGCCCGGGAAAGAATGCCCCGAAGAACTCGGAGTCGACTCCGACGGCCTCGCTCAATATGTCGGAACTCCGCGAACTCGCCGAACTCGTGAACGAGCACGGATTTACTGATTTCGAGTTTGAGAACGAGAATATCCGGGTTCGACTGAGCCGCTCGACGATCGTGCACAGCGTTCAGGCACCGCAACCGGCGGTTCAGCCGACTGCGTCATCGACGACCCCGAAAGCGGACGCCGTGCCGGTTGCGGAGGTTGATCCCGATGCGGGACTTTACAAGATCACGTCGCCGATCGTCGGAACGTTTTACCGAGCGCCGTCGCCTGATAAGGATCCTTATGTAAAGGAAGGCGACACCGTTTCGGATTCGAGCGTTGTCTGTATCGTCGAGGCGATGAAACTGATGAACGAGATCCAGGCCGAAACTTCGGGCGAGGTTGTCAGGATCTACGTTGAAAACGGTCAGCCCGTTGAATTCGGGCAGCCGCTTTTTGGAATCAAGAGGTAGTTGGCCACGGCCTTTGGTCTTGGATCTTTGACCCTTGGATGGCATCTGTTCAAAGGTCAAGGATCGATAGTCAGAGGTCGTTTTTGTAATGGAACGGGAGATTCGCAAAATTCTGATCGCCAATCGCGGCGAAATTGCGTGCCGGATCATCTGGACGTGCAAGGAAATGGGCATACGTACCGTCGCCGTGCACTCTACGGCCGACCGCGACGCGCTCCACGTCAGGTTCGCTGACGAGGCCGTTTGCATCGGCAATCCGCCGTCCGCCGAGAGCTATCTCAACATACCGGCAATCATCAGCGCGGCCGAGATCACGAACGTCGATGCGATCCATCCCGGTTACGGATTTCTTGCGGAATCCGAGACTTTTGCCAAGATCTGCGAAGACTGCAACATCAAATTTATCGGCCCGAGACCGCACGTCATCAAGATGATGGGCGACAAGGTCGAGGCGCGGCGTACGATGAAAGCCGCCGGCGTCCCGATTCTGCCCGGTTCGCCGGAGCCGATCGAGTCGGCCGAAGAAGCCATCGGGCTCGCTAAGGAGATCGGTTTCCCGATCATCATCAAGGCTGCGGCCGGCGGCGGCGGACGCGGGATGCGAATCGTCCGCAAAGAATCAGAACTCGCGGGAAACCTCGAACTGGCGCAGTCGGAAGCGCTCGCGGCGTTCAAGAACGGCTCGGTTTACATCGAGCGCTACATCGAACGTCCGCGGCACATCGAGATACAGGTGCTGGCCGACGAATACGGAAATTGCATCCATCTCGGCGAGCGCGAATGTACGATCCAGCGCCGGCATCAGAAACTCCTTGAAGAAGCGCCGTCGGCGGCGATCTCAAAAGAGCAGCGCGAAGCAATGGGCGCGGTGGCGGTCAAGGCCTGCAAGGAAATCGGTTATTCAAATGCCGGGACGTTCGAATTCTTGCTCGACGAAGACGGTTCATTTTACTTTATGGAAATGAACACCCGCGTCCAGGTCGAGCATCCGGTCACCGAGATGGTGACCGTCGTCGATATCGTGCGCAATCAGATCCGCATCGCCCGCGGCGAGAAACTCGGATTCACCCAGGACGAGATCGAGATCTTCGGACATTCGATCGAATGCCGGATCAATGCCGAGGACCCGGAGAAATTCACGCCGAGCCCCGGAAAGATAACGGGCTTGAATATTCCCGGCGGTCCCGGAGTTCGCGTCGATACGGCCGTCTATCCGGGATACGTCGTCCCGCCGTATTATGATTCGATGATCGCCAAATTGATCGTCCACGCGCGGACGCGTGAGGCGGCGATCGCGCGGATGCGCCGCGCGCTCGAGGCGATGGTCGTCGAGGGAATCAAAACGACGATCCCGCTGCATTTGAAGATAATGAATGACGAGCGATTCCAAAAGGGCGAGTTTTCGACCAAGTTTATGGAAGAATTTGGAAAATAGTTGGTTGTCGGACGCGTCGACTCAGTGGTTGACAGGCAACGATTTATGAACAAAGTTTGACAATTAACTATTTACATTCAACAATTAACAGATTGAATCTTCGTGGTTACCGTCATTGGCGGAGTTACTGCGAGCAAAAGGAGAGGCTATTTTCAGCACAGCAAAACAATGTCAACAGCAACAGAAAAGAAAGCGGAGATCGTTAGCGGTTTCAAAACACATACATCGGATACGGGTTCGTCGCAGGTGCAGATCGCGCTGCTGACGGAACGGATCAAGGAATTGACCGAGCATTTCAAGATCCATAAGAAGGATCACCACTCGCGTCGCGGACTTCTGAAAATGGTCTCGCGCCGAAGAAAACTCCTCGATTACCTGAAGCGTAAAGATATCAACGAATATCACACGGTGATCGAACGGCTTGGATTGAGAAGGTAAGAGTCGAAAAGTGGGAGATCGAAGAGTCGAAGGGTGAGAGGCGAAAGAGCGTCGGGCTTCTGGAATTTGCAGGATCCGCGCCGCAAGCTTCTCGTCGGATAAGACATTCGCATATCTTCACTTCTAGAATTGACTGCTTCGAGTCAATGTAAGAACGGTTCTCTCGAAGAATTCGCCAGGGGTTGCTGAACGTGACAGCCTATTGGGTCCCTGGTGAAAGAGAACAGGTCGTTGGACAAAATTTCAATAGCGGCAGGGCTTCACGGCACAGTACCTGCCGCTTTTTGTTTATAAGGAAATCAGAGATGACAGTAAAAAAATACTTGAAAGAGTCTATTAAGTTGGGCGACGGAGAACTGACGGTCGAAACCGGAAAGGTCGCAAAGCAGGCCGACGGTTCCGTGGTCGTCACGTATGGCGACACGATGTTGCTCGTCGCCGCAGTCAGCACGAACTCACCGCGTGAAGGGATCGACTTTTTCCCGCTGACCGTCGAATACAGGGAATCGACGTACTCCGCCGGCCGGATTCCGGGAAATTACTTCAGGCGCGAGGGACGTCCGAGCGAGAAAGAAGTTCTCACCGCGCGTCTTATCGACCGCCCGTGCCGCCCGCTTTTTCCCGATGGATACAAGAACGAAACACAGGTCGTCGCGAATGTGATCTCGGCCGATGAACTCAATGACCCGGACGTTCTCGCCATCACCGGCGCGTCGTGCGCCCTTTATCTCTCGGACATTCCATTCGAGAATCCGATCGCCGGCGTGCGGATCGGACTGGTCGACGGAAAATACATCATCAACCCGAGCTATGACGATCGTCGCGAATCGCAACTGAATCTCGTCGTCGCCGGAACCGAAGAGGCGATCGTGATGGTCGAATCGGAAGCCAAGGAAGTTTCCGAAACGATCATGGTCGAGGCGCTGATGTTGGCGCACAAGGAGATCAAGCGGCTCTGTCTCTGGCAGCGCGAGCTTTTCAAGGCACTCGACATCAAAAAGCGCGAGTTCAACGCGCCTGCGCTCGATGAAGAGATCTCGGCGGAAGTTGAAAAGAACTTCAGCCAGAAGCTTCGCGAGGCTCTCGACACTACCGGCAAGGACAAACTCGCTTCGTATGCGGCCGTCGATGCGCTGAAAAAAGAGGTTGTCGAAAGCTATCAGGACGATCAGGCCGAAAAACGCGCGATGGCCTCAAAGGTTTTTGGCGCGCTCAAGGAAAAGATCTTCCGCGAAGACATTCTTGGAAACCGGCGCCGCCCGGACGGCCGCAGATTCAGCGAAATCCGACCGATTTCGTGCGAGGTAGGCTGGTTGCCGCGCGTCCACGGTTCGTCGCTCTTTACGCGCGGCGAAACGCAGGCGATCGTCACCGCGACGCTCGGCACGAAGATGGACGAGCAGTATATGGACGACATCGAAAAGGGCGAAGTTCGCCGCCGATTCATGCTCCATTACAACTTCCCGCCGTATTCGGTCGGTGAAGTCGGACGTTTCGGCTCGACCAGCCGTCGCGAGATCGGCCACGGCAACCTCGCGCGCCGCGCGATCGAGTCGATTCTGCCCGAAGATACCGACTTTCCGTATACGATCCGAATCGTCTCTGACATCACCGAGTCGAACGGTTCGAGTTCGATGGCCTCCGTCTGCGGAGGCTGTTTGGCGCTGATGGACGCGGGAGTTCCGATCAAGAAGCCGGTCGCCGGAGTCGCGATGGGACTCGTGATGGAAGGAAACCGATACGCGATCCTCTCGGACATCGCCGGCGCCGAGGACCACTACGGCGATATGGATTTCAAGGTCACCGGCACGGCGGATGGCATCACGGCACTGCAGATGGACATCAAGGTCGGCGGCATCAACGCGATGATCCTGCAGGAAGCGCTCGAACAGGCGCGCAAGGGCCGTTTGCACATCCTCGACATAATGAATCAGGCAATCGCCGAACCGCGCGAGGACATTTCGCCGTTTGCGCCGCGCATCATCACGATGCATATCAATCCGGACAAGATCCGCGAAGTTATCGGACCGGGCGGCAAGATCATCCGCTCGATCACCGAGGAGACCGGCGCGAAGATCGACATCTCTGACGATGGCACGATCGCGATCGCAACCGCAGACGGCGCCGCGGCTCAGGCGGCGGTGGAACGCATCAAGGCGATCACGGCTGAAGCGGACATCGGTGAAACGTATCTCGGAACGGTCACGCGGATCGTCGATTTCGGCGCGTTCGTCGAGATATTCGCCGGCGTCGAGGGGCTTTTGCACATTTCGGAGATCTCGGATCGTCGCGTTCGCGATGTTCGCGACGAACTCAAGGAAGGCCAGCAGATTATGGTCAAGTGCATCGGCAAGGAAGGGAACAAGATCAAGCTTTCACGCAAAGCGATCATTCTCCAGGAAAAGGCCCAGGAAGCCTAGTCTCCGGTCACCGGAATCGAATTGGAGTCGGGCGGCAAGCCCGGCTCCTTTTTTTTCGAAAAAAGACGTCTCGTTTTTGGAATAACCGCGATATTGCAACTTCTTTCCTGTGAATCGAAAAGATTTTAGCGATAAATTGGGGAAAAACAATGGTGTTGACGACTATTTCGAGATGCAATTGCTCTGCGTTTTTGTTATAGTTTCCGCCAAGCCCCAAAATTTACTCAGTGATTGCAGGTTTGTGCCGACTTGCGAGTTTTTCGATCCGTGCCAGGAGTCGAAAAGGTAACAACAATGAAAAACTATAAATTCAGATTTGTTCTGGCGGTGTTCTGTTTGATGTCTTTCCTGACATTCACCCTTTCCGCGAACGCGGCGCCGGTTAAGTTCAAGCAGGTTGTTCAGGTCGTCAACGTCAAGACCGGAAAGGCCCGGACGGGGGCCTTCGCGCAGCTCAGGCTCGCCAGCGACGTCGCTGTTTCGACGGCCGACGATGACGAAACGAAGAAGGAAACGACACAGGACGATCGTGTGATCCGTACGACCGAGTCGAACATCGTCCGTGACGAAGTTTGCGATTGCCAAGACGACATCGTCAAAAAACGCGGATTTCCGAAGTGGGCACTTCTCGGACTCGCGGCGATCCCGATCGCGATAATCCTGACGCGCGACAAGGACAAGACGCCGACTCCGACGCCGACAACGACGCCGACGTCGACGCCAACCGCGACGCCGACCGCCACACCGACAGCGACGCCGACGCCGACGCCTACAATGACGCCTTCGCCGACCCCCGAACCGGTCCCGGAACCGATGACGATCCTTTTGTTCGGCACCGGATTGGCCGGTGTGGGTTTGGCCGCTCGCCGAAGATTCGGCAAGAAGAGCGACGATTCGAAGTCTGAAGAGTAAATCACAAGGGAATTGGTCCGGCTCGATGCCGGGTCTGAGGAAAAGACAATGCGAAAGTTCAGTTTTATTTTTGTTATCGGCCTGATTGCGGCGTTCGCGACAACGACGGCGTTCGGTTTCGGCGGGGATACGAAGAAGCCGAAAAATACGGGCACGCTCACGGTCAAGACCTCGCCGGTAGCTTATCCGGTCAAGGTCAACGGACAATACCTCGGAATGAGCGGCGTGAACGATGCCGCGCAGTTCTATCTTCCGCCGGGAACGCACAAGCTCGAGATCGAATTTCCGAACGGCAAGATGTTTTCGGAGAACATTCAGATCGTCAAGGATCGCAAGAACTGCATTTGTTTGAAGTATGTTGAAACGACGACCGAGCGGGCTTGCCCGTACAACGTCCGGGTCGACGGTCCGGACACGATTCCGGAAGGCGACCTGATCACGTTCGCGGCGTTCAACGCCGTCAGCGGCGCCGCGGTTCCGCTGAACTATCGTTGGAAGGTTTCGCCCGAGTCGGCGATCATCACCAGCGGCCAGGGTTCGTCGGCGATCACGGTTGACACATCGAATCTCGGCGGCCAGCGCGTTCGTGCCGATCTCGAAGTTTGGGACGACGTTTACGGCAAGACCTGCCGGCAAACGGACGACGCGACTACTGAGATTTCGAAAGTGATCATTGAACCGCCGGATCCGGTCCGTTGCGATGTCTTCGAATCGAAGGCGTTTGACGACGACAAGGCGCGTTTCGACAACTGCGTCATTCAGTTGAACGGCGTTCCGTTTGCGCAACTCTATTTGATCATCTATCAGGGCACGGACAAGATCAGTATGTCGCGCAACACCTACGACAAACTGAGCAAGCGAACGCTCGACTATCTGGTCAAGACCCGCGGAATCGATCCGCGAAAGATATCGATCGTCAAAGGCGGACGCGCTCCGCTCAAGACGACCTACGAGATCTGGATCGTCCCGCCGGGCGCTGAACCGCCGCTCGCGCAGTAGGGATCCGCGTTAAGGATTTCAATTCAAGGATCGAATCGTCAATACCGCCGGCAACCACCGGCGGTGTTTTTCTTTTAACGCCGGCGAAGATCGGAATCGGAGATTGAGAAGAGGCCATCGAATTTCGTTCTCGCGGCAAGCCGCATTCAGCCAATCGTAGATCGCCATTATCAGGTTGGTTCGCGCGATGCGCTCATTGCAACCGGGACGGTTGCGCTCCAATCGCAGATCGATTGAAAACCGCTCTTTTGCTTTTGCTCTCGCACGTTGTAATATTTGCCCTTGATTTCGATTTCGGAAAGATTCAATCCAAAATCCAAAATCTAAAATCCAAAATCGTTATGTCTGCACCAAACATCGAAACCATCGTTTCCCTTTCCAAGCGCCGCGGGTTTGTATTTCCGGCATCCGACATCTATGGCGGACTCGGCAGTTCGTGGGATTACGGCTCGCTCGGCGTCGAACTCGCCAACAATATCAAGCAATCGTGGTGGCGCTGGCTCGTTCACGAGCGCGACGACATCGAGGGGATCGATTCGTCGATCATTCAAAACCGCCTCGTCTGGAAATACTCGGGTCACGAAACGACGTTTTCCGACCCGCTCGTCGACTGCCGAACCTGCAAGGGCCGGTTCCGGGAGGACAAACTTCAGGACGTGGCCTGTCCGAACGAACCCGGCGCGTGCGCGGGGAGCGGGAAGGAGTGCAGCCTGACCGAAGCGCGGCAATTCAATTTGATGTTCCGCACGACGATCGGCGCGGTTTCGTCGGACGACGACCCGGCGGCGCTCGCTTATCTTCGTCCCGAAACTGCGCAGGGAATTTTCATCAACTTCAAAAACGTGCTCGACACGTCGCGGCGCAAACTGCCGTTCGGGATCGCACAGGTCGGAAAGTCGTTTCGCAACGAGGTGACGCCGGGGAATTTCATTTTCCGGACGCGCGAGTTCGAGCAGATGGAGATGGAGTACTTCTGTCATCCGACCGACGCCGCCCGGATTCATCAGGAATGGATCGACGATTTTCAGGCCTGGTTCGGTTCGCTCGGGATCGACCCGGGCAATCTGAAACTCTACGAGCAGAACGACAAGGAACTGGCCCATTATGCCGTCCGCTGTGTCGACATTCTGTATCGTTTTTTCCCCGAGCGCGATGACGAAACGGCGCAGTTCGATGAACTGATGGGGATCGCGAACCGCACCGATTTCGATCTCAAGACGCATTCGAAAAAGCCGGAGGACGCGGAAGGGAAGCGCATCAACCAGGATTCGACCGAGGATCTTTCGTATTTCGATCCGGCGACGAACGAGCGTTTTTATCCGTATTGCATCGAACCCGCGGCCGGCGTCAACCGCACGGTCCTTGCGGTGTTGATGGACGCGTATTCCGAGAAGACCAACGACAAGGGCGAGACGCGCGTCATCCTGCGGCTGAAGCCTGAACTCGCGCCGATCAAGGTCGCGGTTCTCCCGCTGGCGAAGAACAAGCCCGAGATCGTCGCGATGGCCAAAGGACTAAAAAAGGAACTCCTTCCTTCGATGCGCACCGTTTACGACGACACGGGCGGCATCGGCAAACTCTACGCGCGTCAGGACGAGATCGGAACGCCGTTTTGCGTCACGGTCGATCATGAGTCGCTGGAGGACAACTCCGTCACGGTCCGCGACCGCGACACGTGGGCGCAGGAGCGGGTCAGCGTTGCGGAGTTGAAGGACTATTTGCTGAAGCGCCTCGGTCAGTAGAGCGAATTGTTGATTTGACCATTTGACGCGGGCGGTTGTCCACGCTCAAAGGACCGGAGCTTAATGCGGCGGGTAGGTGCGCTCAGGGTCGGGCTCCCGCCCGACCGAAAATCGTCCGTGAAAACAGAAGGGCTACCGCCCGAAATCTTGCGGCAGCAAGTCCGTCGCTGAGCCCCGCAAATACTAGCCGCGAACTTTGTTGAGTCCGTTTGCGTGGCGGGCATCCTTCAAGCCGGCGGTTCACGATGTTTCAAATCCCGGAAAATGTCCAGTTGATATCTCGCGCGGCCGCCGAAATCGGTGGCCGCGCGATGCTTGTCGGCGGTTGCGTGCGCGACGAATTGATGGGCCTCGCGCCAACGGATTGGGATCTTGAGGTCTACGGCGTCGAGCCGGCGAAGCTTCGCGAGATTCTCGACCGATTCGGGCGCGTCGACGCCGTCGGAGAGGCGTTTACGGTCTACAAGATCGGAGCCGATCTTGATGTCTCGCTGCCGCGTCGCGAGCGCAAGACCGGCCGGGGCCATAGGGGTTTCGTCATCGAGGGCGACCCGTCGATGTCGTTCGAGTCAGCGTCTCGGCGAAGAGATTTCACCGTCAACTCGATCCTCAAAGATGCTTTGACGGGCGAGATCGTCGACTGTTTCGGGGGCCGCGGCGACATCGAGCGACGGGTTCTCAAGATGACCTCACCGAAGACGTTTCCCGAAGACAGCCTGCGCGTTCTTCGCGCCGCGCAGTTCGCCGCCAGGTTCGAATTCGCGATCGACGACCAAACCAAAGAGATGTGCCGCTCGATCGATCTCAGCGACTTGCCGAAGGAACGGATCTGGGGCGAACTCGAAAAATTGCTCCTCAAAGCGGAGAGGCCTTCGATTGGCCTGAAGTTGTTTTACGAACTCCGGATCGCGGAAAAGCTCTTTCCCGAACTCGACTCGCTCGTCGGCGTGCCGCAGGAACCCGATTGGCACCCCGAAGGCGACGTCGATATCCACACGCTGATGGTCGTCGACGAAGCGCGCCGACTGATCGCCGATCTTTCATATGCTGAAAAGGTTGCCGTGATGCTCGGAGCCGTTTGCCACGACTTCGGAAAGCCTTTGACAACCGAATTTCGCGACGGCCGAATTCGTTCGCTTGCGCACGACGAGGCGGGGGTTGAGCCGACATTGACGTTTCTCGACCGGCTCGGCATTCATACGCTCGACGGCTTCGACGTTCGCCAACAGATCGTTCAGCTCGTGCGTTTTCATCTCACGCCCGGAATGTTCTTCAAAAATCCGCCCGGCGACGGCGCGTTCCGGCGTCTCGCGCGCAAGGTCGATCTCGATCTGCTCTATCGTGTCGCAAAGGCCGACAGTCTCGGTCGCAATCCGGACTGGCTGCCGGTTGAAAGACGCTTCGACGCGGCGGCGCAGGAGTGGTTCATCAGCCGCGTCCGCGACCTTAACATCGAACACTCGGCGCCGATGCCGATCCTTATGGGCCGTCATTTGATCGAACTTGGTCTGAGCCCGTCGCCGTTGTTCAAACACGTTCTCGACGAAGTTTACGAGAAGCAGCTTGACGGATCTGTCGCGGACCTCGGAACGGCGCGTTCACTGGCGATCGAAATCATCGGGCGCCAAGCCTGAGCGGCTTGTCTTTTGCCGCAAAACTCTTAAACTGTCACAATGCCGCGGCTTTCCGTTGCCAAAAACACAATTCTGATCCTTTCAGTAGTCGCGATCGTCGGGGCGATCTATTTCGTCAGCAATCCGAAGCCGCAGTATTATTACGATTACACTTTCCGCGTCGCCGACAACCTGCTGCGCGGCGCGATCGGTTTTCAGGAAAGACCGCCAACCTGGCTCAACGAGTTTGTTCCGTACGAGGGAAACTGGTATTCCGTGTTTCCGTTTGGGGCCGTCGTTTCGATGATTCCGTTTTCCGCTCTGAAAGTCGCCGGACTGGTTGAAACAATGCCGGCCGCGATGATCGCATCGATCTTGGGCGCGGCCGTTTTCGGACTATTCTGTTTGATTGCCCGCGAGTACGAACTCGAACTCTCAAAACTTCTGCTCGTGACCTTCGGGATCGTTTTCGGAAGTTGGATGTGGACGAATCTGACAATGGCCGGAGCCTGGCATCTCGCGCTCGGATGGTCGATGGTCGGGCAGCTCGGCGCGATCTACTTCACGGTCTTCCGGCGCCGGCCGCTGGCGGCCGGATTCTTTTTCGCGATCGCATTCGGAAACCGCACCGAGATCTTGTTGACGGCTCCGATATTTATGTATTTGCTCTGCCGCGATTCGTCGGAGCCGGGCGAGAATCCGAGTGTTCCGGTGATCGAGAACGGCTCGAAGATCGCTGGCCTTGCACTGTTCTGCGCCGTCCCG
The DNA here is from genome assembly GCA_016715115.1 of Acidobacteriota bacterium. NCBI lineage: Bacteria > Pseudomonadati > Acidobacteriota > Acidobacteriota bacterium. The sequence continues at coordinate 504,460 of JADKBM010000016.1, read as the reverse complement.
TTTATGCTCGGTGTTTCGACTCTGATCTACAACCAGATTCGTTTCGATTCGTTCATCGATTTCGGTTACGCTCGCATTCCCGGTGTGCTTGACGAACCGTGGTACCGCTACGGGATTTTCTCGCTCCATTATATTCCGCAGAACGCCTGGGAAATGCTGGCGACGCCGTGGAGACAAGTGGCGAGTTATCCGTACTTCGTGCCGACGGGTTTCGGCGGCGCGATCTGGTGGAGCAGTCCCTTCCTGCTGTTTCTTTTGCGTCGCGGAAGCCGTGATCGGACTTTGAAGAACTCCGCGTGGCTCGCGCTCGCCGTCTTAACCTTCGTACTGTGGATTCACGGCAATCCGGGCGGCTGGCAGTTCGGCTATCGTTACGCGATGATATTGCTGCCGTGGATGTTCGTCATTCTGCTCGAAAACGGGTCGCGGAAATCGACGTTGCCGGAGATCGCGCTCTACGGCTTTTCCATCCTTGTCAACGCCTATGCGACGTATCTCTTTTTCTGGACCGATCACGTCAAACCCTAGGTCCCACGGGTAACTTCTCCGATCAAGGTGTAGTAAAATATAGGCACATCAATTCAACTTCAGACTCGGTCGGTTGATCGGGTTCTGCAAAAAAACGGAGAAAATCATGATCAATTTAAATAAGCGCAAATGGATCCTGGCAACCGCCTTTGCGGCGTTTGCGGCGGGGATCTTCTATCTTGGCGGAATCTCGTTGGCGCAGAGCACCGAAAAGGAAGTCGTGGACGTGGCGCCGACCGATTCGACACAATTTCTTGCGGGCAACGGGAAAAACTCGCCCGTCGTTGACCCGCTCGTTAAGAAGAACGGCATCGACGAGCCGGAGAATTACGTTTCGACGAACGAGGTCGAGCCGAACGAGACGGCCGCGGCGGCAACCAAGCTTGGCGGCAGCGCGATTCGCGTTCGCGGCGACATTTATCCGAACGCCGACGTCGATTTTTATTCTTTCTACGCCAATGCCGGCGATCGCGTTTTTGCGGCGACCCAAACATCTTCCGGTCAGGGCGGAACGAATTCGACGCTCGACCTGATCGGCTCGGACGGCACGACGATCATCGAAACGGATCTCGACGACGGCAGTTTTGCGACTGCGGCGTCGAGCATCGCGGGCCGAACGGTTCCGAGCTCGGGTCTTTATTATCTGAAAGTGACCGGCTCGACGGCGACCACGCAAATTCGCTATTACGACCTCTATCTTCAGGTTCAGGGCGGCAGTCCGGGAGCGGAAGTGGAGCCGAACGATTCGACGGCCACCGCGACGCCGATGAACGCCGGCCGTTTTATGAGCGGCGCGATCAGTTCCACGACTGACGCCGCGGATTTTTATTCGTTCACGGCAAACGCGGGCGACACGGTTTTCCTCAGCCTCGATTTCGACCCCGAGCGCGATGCCGCGACTTGGAACGGCAGGTTGGGTCTTTCGACATTCAGCAATTTCACGTTGGTCGTCAACGACACGAATGCGGGTTCGCCCAACTCGGAAGCGTTTATGTTCACGATCAAACAGGCGGGAACCTATTATGCGTACGTCGATCCGTCGTCCCCCGGTTCAGGAGCGCCGACCTTCACCTACAATCTGAGCGTGACGGTCATCCCGGCGAAGGAAAGCAAGTGCACGACGTACACCACGGCAAATGCCGCGCAGCCGATCGGACCTGATCCGACGAGCCCGAACGCGGTCCAGACGATCAGCATTCCGGATAGCAAGCGGATCAGCAAGGCGATCGTCAACGTCAACATCACGCACGCCAAGATGGCCGATATCGACCTCGACATCACCAGTCCGCAGGGCAATTCGATGACGCTTTTCAACGATGTCGGCAGCGCCACGGCGAATACGGCCAATCTGCTCGATCTGGACGTCAATTTCGACGACGATGCGGCGCTTCCGATCGGCGTTTTCACGGTCGTCAAGCCGATGCACTACCAGCCGGAGAACTTCACCAGATTGTCTTGGCTGAAAGGCGAGAACGCGCAGGGCACGTGGACGCTGACCGCCCGCGATGACACGGTTGCGGATGCCGGAACGCTCAACAGTTGGAGCGTCACGGTTTGCGAAGATCCGGCGCTCGCAAGCGTTCCGGCGCTCGAGCAGACGATCTACAGTTCGAATTTCGAGACCGATGACGGCGGCTTCACGCATTCCGGTACCGGAGACGAATGGGAACGCGGTTTGCCGACGACCAACGTCGCCGGCGCGGCGATCATCGATAACTGCTTCAGCGGAACGAGTTGCTGGAAGACCGATCTCGACAACACATACAACAACGCTCCGACCGCGGGTACGAATATCACGCAGGACCTGATCTCGCCGAACATCGATCTTACCGGTCAGGCGGGCCGCGCGTTGAAGCTCTCCTGGGCGCACAAGTATCAGGTCGAATCGGCGAGCTTCGACCATTACTACGTCGAAGTCAAGGAGGTCGGCGGCAGCGGTCTGACGCGGCGGGTGTTTGAACATACCGACGGCACGATGACCGGGATCGTCGGAAGTCCGAACATCACTCTTCAGGGCAGCGCCGGTTGGGCCGTCAGGGAGTACGACATCACCGAATTTGCGGGCAAAACCGTGACCGTCACGTTCCATATGGATCAGGACAATACGGTTCCATTCGCGGGCGTGGCTGTAGACGATGTCAGCGTCGTCGCCCTTAAAACTCCGGCCAGCGCGGACTTTGACGCCGACGGTGGAACCGACATTTCCGTTTTCCGCACGAACGGTGAGGACGCGACGGACGGACGCTGGTACGTTCTCAACAGCTCGAACGCGAGCGTCACCAGCCAGCAGTTCGGCCTTGACACCGACACGCCGGTGGCCGGCGATTACGACGGGGACGGAGACGTCGATATTGCCGTTTTCCGTGCCAGTGAGGGCCGCTGGTACATTTCGCAGGGCTCGCGCTTCAACTTCAGCGTGATCTACTTCGGAACGGCAGGCGATATTGCTGTCCCGGCCGATTACGATGGTGACGGCAAGACGGACGCCGCGGTTTTTCGCGCCGGAACCTGGATCATCCGCCGCAGTTCGGATAGCGCGGTCCAGTTCGTTGCTTTCGGATTGGCGGGCGACAACCTCGTGCCGCGCGATTACGATGGCGACGGCAAGGCCGATATCGCTGTCTTCCGCAACGGCACGTGGTACATCCAGCAGAGTTTCTACGGAACGACGCGGATCGAGCAGTTCGGAACGACAGGCGACACGCCGGTCGTCGGCGACTACGACCGCGACCGTAAGGCGGACCTCGCGGTTTTCCGTGCAGGTACGTGGTATATCCGTAACAGCGCGACGTGTTCGACGGACATCGTGGCGTGGGGGCTCGCAACGGACGTCCCGGTTCAGGGCGACTACGACCGCGACCGAAGGACCGATATCGCGGTCTATCGGAATGGGGTTTGGTACATTCTCCGCAGTTCGGACAATACGTTCATCGGACCGAATTGGGGAATTGCAGGCGACACGCCGATACCGCCGAGGTAACTCGTAACTGGAGCGCACGACTGGAGCGCCGACTGGAGCGCAAGCGTCCCCGCTTGCAACGGCGTGAAACGCCGTAAAGCCTTGGGGATTCAGCGCGCACTTTTCCCCGGCGCCGTTCGCGCTCCGCGCTCATTGCAAGCGGGGACGCTTGCGCTCCAGTGCGGGGACGCTTGCGCGCCAGTCTTGCGCTCCGGTCGTGCGGTCCGAAAATCGAATTGTGTTAATCGACATCACACCGCTCAAGGTCTCGCGTGATTACCGGCTGCTCTTCTTCGGGCAGCTGGTTTCATTTTTCGGGACGATGATCTCGATCGTCGCGATCAACTGGCAGATGTACACGCTGACCGGTTCGAGCGAGATGGTCGGATTCATCGCGCTCGCCGAGTTCTTCCCGATGTTGATCCTCGCGTTCGTCGGCGGTGCGATCGCCGACGCTTTCGACCGCCGGCGCATCCTGCGGTTGACCGAGATCGGCCAGACGCTCGTGACATCGATCCTTCTTATCAATTCACTGCTGGCGACGCCGCGGATCTGGGTCATTTTTCTGTGCGCCGCGCTGCACGCCGGGTTCGCCGCGATTCAACGGCCGGCGTTCGAATCGTTCATTCAAAAGGTCATCCCGGTCGAGATGATGTCGGCCGTGATGGCGCTCAATTCGATGCGCTGGAGCCTCGGCGCGGTCATCAGTCCCGTCGTCGCCGGTCTGATCACGACGTCGTTCGGCGCCAAAACGGCTTATGCCGTCGATCTAGTGACTTTTGCCGCGTCGCTCATCGCGGTCTTTCTTATCAGCGCGGTTCCGGCGCAGGCGAATGCGGACAAACCCAGTGTCAAGAACGTCTTGGCGGCCTGGAAATATGCGTTCTCGCGCCCGGATCTGCTCGGGACTTACCTGATCGACATCGCGGCGATGCTATTTGCGTTTCCGCACGCGCTCTATCCGGCGCTGGCAAGGGAGTACGGTGAAAAATACCTTGGCTTCTTTTACGGCGCGATCGCCCTCGGCGCGTTGACCGCGAGCCTGACCTCGGGCTGGACCAAATTCGTTTACAAGCACGGCCGGATGATAATCGGCGCGGCCGCGCTCTGGGGCGTGGCGATATTCCTTTTCGGACTTGCGTCGAACATTTGGGTGGCGTTATTTTGTCTCGTGCTTGCAGGTTTTTTCGATATGATCAGCGGGATTTTCCGCGGTTCGGTCTGGAACCAAACGGTCCCGAATTTTATGCGCGGGCGTCTGGCAAGCATCGAGATGATAAGCTATCTTACGGGGCCTTACCTTGGCAGTGCGAAAATGGGATTCGTCGCCGAACGCTTCGGTAACGGCCCGGCGCTGATCTCGGGTGGAATAATGTGCGTCGCGGCAGTGCTCCTGGTCGCTGCCTTTTTGCCGAAATTCTTATCATACGACGGCCGCGACGGCATAAAGCGCCGCGAGCGGGAAGAAGCTGAGAGGGAGAAGGGGATTTGCGATTTGTGATTTGCGATTTGCGATTGCAGTGATTCCGGATATTCCGGACTTTGGATTTTGGATTCCAGATATTCCAGATATTCCAGATATTCCAGATATTCCAGATATTCCAGATTCCAGATATTCAAGATTTTGGATATTTGCGATTTGCGATTGCAGTGATTCCGGATATTCCGGACTTTGGATTTTGGATTCCAGATATTCCAGATATTCCAGATATTCCAGATTCCAGATTCCAGATATTCCGGATTTTGGATTCCAGATTTTGGATTCCGGATTCCAGTTCGAATACTGCAATCGAAAATCGAAAATCGAAAATCGCAAATCACATAGATCCGAAATCTGGAATCTGAAATCCGAAATTTGGAATCTGTAATATCTGGAATCCGGAATATCTGGAATATCTGGAATCTGAAATCTGGAATATCTGGAATCTGTAATATCTGGAATCCGGAATATCTGGAATATCTGGAATCTGAAATCTGGAATATCTGGAATCCGAAATATCTGGAATATCTGGAATCTGGAATCCGGAATATCTGGAATCCGAAATATCCGAAATCGCAAATCGCAAATCGAAAATCGCAAATCAACCTATGGCCATTTTACGAAAACGACAGATCGAGAATTTAGCGCAATTGAGCGGGGAAGAACTCGAGGAATTCCTCAAGTCTTTGCCTGCCGGACAGTTTGATTTTGAAGACTTGTTCGATTTTCTTGAATTCAAGCTGGAAAATGAGGAATGCAATCACTCGTTGCGGTTCGCGATGCAGTTTATGATGGAAAACCGTCTGAATTTTCCACGCGTCAGTTCGTGGCTGCAGGAAAACGGCGGCTTCTGCGACTGCAAGGTGCTGGAGCAGATCGTCCCGGCCTGGCGAAAAGCGTTCGATTGACCGCACGCCGACTGGAGCGCGACTGGAGCGCAAGCCGACTGGAGCGCAAGCGTCCCCGCTTGCAACGGCGTGGAACGCCGTAAAGCCTCAGCGGATCTTAACTCTGTTTTTCCCCGGCGCCGTTCGCGCTCCGCGCTCATTGCAAGCGGGGACGCTTGCGCTCCAGTCAGGCTCCAGTCGCGCTTCAGGCGCGTTCACCCCACGCGCTCGAGTATCGCCAATCCGACCGATTCCTGCACAAGCCAGCTTTGACCGGGTTATTCTCGATGTAATCGATCACGTTCACGTAATGGCGCTGATTCCTGATGTATCGATCGAACGGCTCGTGCTGCCAGAACTGACCGGATCGATTAAGAATCTTGTTTGCCTCGTGCGCAGTGTAAGATTTGATCGAATGGGCGATCTCGGCCAACTCGACGCCTTCAAACGGGGTCGCCAGAAAGTGGATGTGATTCGGCATCACGACCCAAGCGATCAACCCATACTTGCTGCCGTGATGAAACAGCAGACTGTTCTCGACCATTTCCGCGACGGCTTCGTTCTTCAGGAAACACTCGCCGTAACCGGAATCAAGGTAATTCTCGACATTCTTTCGAAAGATCACCCGGCCTGCTTCGCCTGTATCTGCTGTTTCGATCCGCCATTTTTCGACGACGTGCGCCGGAAGCGAATCAAACAGCCGGAAAGTAAGAAACTGCGGGATCTCACCGCCGTCGAAATGAGGGATGTAGCCACGGTCATACCATCCGAGGTTTGAACGAAAGCCCTTCGGCTGAAATAGATAATTGTTTTTCATATCTTCGTGAGTGCGATTGAAGCGCGACTGGAGCGCGACTGGAGCGCAAGCGGACTGGAGCGCAAGCGTCCCCGCTTGCAACGGCGTAAAACGCCGTAAAGCCTCAGCGGATCTTAACTCTGTTTTTCCCCGGCGCCGTTCGCGCTACGCGCTCATTGCAAGCGGGGACGCTTGCGCTCCAGTCAGCTTGCGCTCCAGTCGCGCCCTAAAGCCGCAAATACTTGCCGGTGATTGACTTGTCGTTCGCCGCGATCTCTTCCGGTGTGCCGGTCGCGACGACTTCGCCGCCACCGGTGCCGCCTTCGGGGCCGAGGTCGATGACGTGATCGGCCGTCTTGATGACGTCGAGGTTATGTTCGATGACGACAAGGCTGCCGCCGCCGTCGATGAGGGCGCGAAATGCGCCGAGGAGTTTGTTGATGTCGTCGAAGTGAAGTCCGGTCGTCGGTTCGTCAAAAATGAACAGCGTCCGCGACTGCGTTTTTTGCGACAGATGCGCCGCCAGCTTGACGCGCTGCGCCTCGCCGCCGGAGAGCGTCGTAGCCGACTGTCCGAGCCGCAGATAGCCGAGCCCGACGGCGTCGATGACCTTCAGCCGATTGACCAGCTTGTTGGTGTCCTTGAAAAAAACGATCGCCTCGCGCACCGTCATCTGCAAAACGTCGGCGATGCTCTTGCCCTTGTATTTGACGTCGAGAATTTCCGACTTGAAACGCGTCCCGCGACAGTCTTCGCAGGTCAGTTCGACGTCGGCGAGAAACTGCATTTCAACGGTCACGGTTCCGCTGCCCTGACAGGTTTCGCAGCGTCCGCCGGGAACGTTGAAAGAGAAATGAGACGGGTTGTAGCCTTTCGATTTCGATAGATTCGTCGACGCGAACACCTCGCGGATCGCGTCGTAGGCCTTGATGTACGTGACCGGATTCGAACGCGGCGTGCGGCCGATCGGGGACTGATCTACCAACACCACATCGTCGATGTTCCCGGTGCCTTCGATCTCGCGAAAACGTCCGACCTGTCCCTGCCATTCACCGCGCGATTTCTTGATCCCGGCGTAAAGAACGTCGTGAACGAGCGTCGATTTGCCGGATCCGGAAACGCCGGTGATGCAGACCAGCATATCGAGCGGAATGTCGACCGAAACATCTTTCAGATTATGTTCGCGCGCGCCTTTGATCGAGATTCGTCGATCCGACGCAACGCGACGTTTTTGCGGGATCTTGATCTCGGCCTCGCCGCGGAGATACTTCGCGGTCAAAGACTCTTCCGAACGCATCATTCCCTCGAAATCACCTTCGTAAATGATGTTTCCGCCGAGTTCGCCGGCATAGAGCCCGATGTCCAGGATATGATCTGCCGCCCGGATCGTGTCTTCGTCGTGTTCGACGACGAGCACCGTGTTGCCGATGTCGCGGAGATTCTCGAGGATCCGGATCAAGCGCGAGTTGTCGCGCGGATGAAGCCCGATCGACGGCTCGTCGAGCACGTAGAGCGTTCCGACAAGAAGCGAGCCGAGATTCGTCGCGAGCTGTATGCGCTGCGCCTCGCCGCCCGAGAGCGTCGAAGCGAGCCGGTCGAGCGTCAGGTAATCGAGCCCGACATCGACCATAAACTTCAGTCGCCGGCGAACCTCCAAAAGCAGTTTATCGGCGATCGTCGCTCGTTCCGGTGAGAGTTCCAGCTCGTTAAAAAATATTGTTGCGTCCTTGATCGACATTTCGACCGCTTCCGGCAGCGACCTTCCGCCTATCTTGACCGCACGCGCTTCTTTTCTGAGCCGTCCGCCGCGGCATTCGGGACACGTCGTATAACCGCGGTATTTCGCCAGAAAAACGCGAACGTGGAGCTTGTACTTCTTGGTTTCGAGCCATTCGAAGAATCCGACGACGCCCTTCCATTTGTCCTTTCCCTCGAAGATCGCCTTTTGTTCGCTCGCCGTAAGTTCGTTGAAAGGCGCCGAGGTCGAGATCTCTTCGCTGTGACAAAAAGCGACCAACGCTTTGTGGGCCCAGGCGTACTGCGGGCGGCTGAGCGGTTCGATCGCGCCGTCGGCGATCGAGATCGAATCGTTCGGCACGACGCGATCGTAGTCGATTCCGATCGCGTTCCCGAATCCCTGGCACGTCGGACAGGCGCCGAACGGCGAGTTGAAACTAAAAAGGCGGGGTTCGGGTTCTTCGTAGACCGAGCCGTCGTTTTTGCAGACGAACGCGTCCGAGAAATTGAGTTCCGTCCCGGCGGTCGACAGGATCGTCGCGGAACGGGTTTCGCGAAAACAGATCTCAAGCGAATCGACCAAGCGCTGACGGATCGAGGGCTCGGCCTTGAGGCGGTCGATGAGGACGAAAGTCCCGTCAAAATCGAGGAACTTGTAGTCTTCCGGCGTTTGCAGGTCGATCGTCTCGCCGCCGCGGAACAGACGCGTGAAACCGTTTTGCATCAGCGACAGCAAAACCGCGGAGACGTGCAGCCGCCGCGCCTTTTCGGTCGTTTTGGCGGACTTGCCGGCGAAAATGTCGTCATTGATCCGGAAAAGCACGTAAAAGCGCGCTCCGGCTTCGAGTTTGCCGAGAACATCGTCGGCAGCGCTTTCGGGCGAATCCTTTTTTATTTCGGTATCGCAGGCGGCGCAAAACGTCTGGCCGACGCGGGCGAAAAGCAATCGGAGGTAATCGTATATTTCGGTCTGGGTCGCGACGGTCGAGCGCGGGTTTCGGGTCGAATTTTTCTGACGAATGGCGATCGCCGGCGCGATGCCGATGATCTCGTCGACGTCCGGCTTGTCCATCCGTTCGAGAAACTGCCGCGCGTACGCCGAAAGCGATTCGACGTAACGCCGCTGCCCCTCGGCGTAGATCGTATCGAAGGCGAGGCTCGACTTGCCGGAGCCCGAAACGCCGGTGACGATCGTCATCTTATTGACCGGAATCGAAAACGAGATGTTCTTAAGGTTGTGAACGCGTGCGCCGCGAACCTCGATCCTGTCTTCCGCGATTTGCGAGCTTGCCTTCATAGTCTGGAATCCGTTGCCGAATGAAAAATTTCATTTTAACAAATCGGTCGGGACGGACAAAAACAGGGATTAAAGAATTTGGGGCTTGGTATCCGTCGAATCAACCGGAACACGTCATCGCCGACACGGATACACGGGAATGTTCCTGTTCTTCGTGCAACTTCGTGCGCTTCGTGGTTCCAAGAAAGACGACCGTTCTTGGAACCACGAAGCGCACGAAGTTGCACGAAGGGAAGACGTTGGATGTACGGTTCCGAAGACATATGAAACTGCAATCAGGTCGCAAAAAACGAAAAAGAGCAATAAATTATCTATGTTTAACGACTTACGTTCGTGAGACGGATATCGATTGGACACCTGCATTTTGGTATCATCGATTCGCGATGAAAAAACTGATCATTCTGTTCTTGGCGTTCATTCTTTCCGCGTGCGTTTCGCAGACGGTCGAAAGTCAAAAACTCCCCGAAACGCCGGCGGCGCAATCGACGGTTTCGCCGGTGATCGTCGAACTGTTTACGTCCGAAGGATGTTCGAGCTGTCCGGCGGCGGAACGGGCGCTCGAGTTCCTGCGCCGCGAGCAGCCCGTTCCGAATGCCGAGATCATCACGCTCGCGCTCCACGTCGATTACTGGGACCGTTCGGGCTGGAAAGACGAGTTCTCGTCGCCGCTTTTTACGCAGCGGCAGGAGTTTTACGCGTCGCGGTTCAAGCTTGATTCGGCATACACGCCGCAGATGGTCATCGACGGCCGTTTCGAAGTGGTTGGAAGCGACACCGGCCGCGCGACGCGGCTAATCCAAGACGCGGCGAAACATCCGAAGGCTGCGATAGAAGCGAAATTCGTCGGAAACGAGCTGAACATCAACATCGATTCGATTCCGAAACACGAGGACGCGACCGTTTTCGTCGCGGTCGTGGAGGACGAGATCACCCGCGAGATCTCGGGAGGTGAAAATCGCGGCCGGACGTTGAAACACGCGTCGGTCGTCCGCGAACTCCGTGCGATCGGTCCGGTGCGCTCGGATACGAGTACTGTCGCGATCAGCGACCGGATAGGTTTCCAGTCCAGACTGGAAACGCGGTTCTCTCCGCTCGGTGGTTTTCATACAGGAAAATGCGTCGAGAAAGATCATCGGCGCGGTGATGTTCGGATTTTGAGCCGTAACGTTTGTTCGGCGATACGTGCCTGATGCGGAAAACGGGTTCGACTCTGAACTTAACGTAACACTTGAGGAATTGCTTGACTCTCGTGCCTATCTTTGTTCTAATGACGGTTGTTTTTCCCACTTGTCGGTGTCTCGGTCAAAGGTTCGGCGATGGACCGGCGTGCCTGGTCACGCGAATCACAGAAAAATTATGAAAAAGAACTCGACCCCCAGAAGCCGTCACGATGAACTCGTTGTTCAGGAAGTGGACGGTGAACTGCTGATCTACGATCTTCGAAATGACAAGGCCTTTTGTCTCAATCCGACCTCGGCTCTCGTCTGGCAGGCGTGCGATGGCAAACGAAATGTGGCGGAGATCAATGCCTACGTCAGCGAAAAGCTGAACGCCGAAAGCAACGAAGACCTCGTCTGGCTCGCGATCGATCAGTTGAAAAAGGAAAAGCTCTTCGAAAACGGTTCGGAGGTCGTGGACTATTTCGAAGGAATGTCGCGCCGGGAAGTGATCAAGAAAATCGGACTTGGATCGGCAATTTCGATTCCGATTGTAGCGTCTCTGATTGCGCCAATGGCTGTTCACGCTGCTGTCTCTCTTTGCGGGCCGAACAATAATGCAGTCTGCAACACTCCGTATCCTAATTGCCCTACGCTTCCGCCGCCGGCGTACATGGGGGCGTCGCCGACTTGCTCCCCTGCGCCTATGGGTTGTTCCTGTCAGGGGCCGTGGTCTTGTCCTTCTGGGAACAATGCACGAGGGAGGTGCGCTTGATGCGGAGTTGATCTCGACCCCTTGAATCCGTTGGTTTAGGCGTCTTTGGACTCGCGAACTGGATCGTTGGCGGATTTCGTGGGGTCGGCGGTGCGACCGCTTATATTGCGCATCGGACTTAACTCGATAATCCACCATCAGATGAGCGATAAGCTGACAGTGAACCCGTACTTGCAGGTCCTCACGTTGGATGGACTGGAGGATTCGTTCACTCTGGTTGCACCAACTCCACGCCGAGGGCTACAAACCTTGAGAATTTCAAAACCGGAATATCCGAATCTGTACGAGCTTTTCATCGAGCTTTCGCAAACCCGATTGGATTTCCTTGATGTCGCGCGAGACATCGATCGCATTGAGCGCGATCTTCTTGAGCAAAACGGCGTTTTAGTTAAGGTAAGGGAAGTGCCTCAACGACCGTTGTTTTTCTGTCTTCTGGATGAAATCGAGGCTCTACCGTATGACCTGGGCATCTCGTCTCTTATTGTCAATCCGTCGTTTCGGATACAACCGATAGATTTAGCCAATCTCACCAAATGGGTTACGCAAGATGGCCTGTCAGCTCGGGCGGAATCCGTTTGGTTGACCGAGCCAATAACCGAAATCGAAGTCGGGTACTGGCTCAATTCCGATCAAAGTGCGGTGCTCTCGAGATTCAAGGCGGGAGAAAAACCGCCGTTGCCGATTGACGCTCACCTAATCGGCAAATTGATAAAGGCCAAGATACTGACTACTTTGGACCTGCTCGAGGAAAAAAGGCAAGAAAAGAACGAAATTGTAGAGGCAGCGAGAACAGCCCACGCCAAGGACAAGTATGCTATTGTTCGTCAATGTCTCCCGAAGGTCCAAATGGCTGCGATGCGCCGTTATTACCGGCAATATGTAGAGCAGGGATTTATGCCTTTTGACGATTCGCAGAGCATGCGCTTTTATCAACACAACGAACCGCTCGCGCGTTTCTTTCATCGGAATCTGACAACGTTGATGAGCTTAGTGGTAGGACACGAAGTCATTCCTTCATATGTTTACGCCGGCGCTTACGTCGAAGGCGCTGATCTAAAGCCACACGTCGATAGGGCGCAATGTGAATTCAGTATTTCATTTCAAGTCGACTATTTACCGGAATCAGACGATCACATTTCGCCTTGGGCGTTGTTTCTGAAACACCCTGGAGTCGACTTGGAAGGGGCGTTTGACATTCGTTCGGAGGAATTTCCGGCAGGCAATCAAATTGACGACCCGAATACGGCAGTCTACCTCAAGAGCGGTGACGGATTAGTTTACAGAGGCCGCGAACTTGTTCACTACCGATACCCTTTGCCGAAGGGGCACCGGTCGATATCGCTTTTTTTCCATTATGTCTCGAAAGATTTTCAGGGCCAACTGAATTAGCCTCCTCTTTTGAAGCGCGCTCTTAATCGAATGCCATCGTGTTCTCTTCCGTTCTCCAAACGCCTAATTCAGTCTCTTGTTTTGGCGGAACTCGATTCGAGCGTTTTGGGGGCTGGCCGAGGCCGAAATTTACGGTGCGGGGTCGTCTGCTGGACCATACGGATCCGGGCTGGTGCGAACATCGGCGCGTAGCTTCGCGGCGACATCTCGGGGTGAGAGGGCAAACTGACCGACCAGATAGACTTCGGACCGTCCATCGTCATTTGAAACTCAACCACGCCCGCAGACGCAGCAAAGGGTTGAAATTGATACGCATTCGCGCCCCAGCTTTGCGAATCGAAGCTGTCCATCGTGATCGCATTCGTGAAAACCGATTGACTAAAAACAACGAAAGCGTTAACCTGCGCCAGATTATCGAGTTCCCAAGAGACGGTAGGCTTCGTTGTCAGCGGCGGGGCCACGACCGATGCAAAATCCAACTCTAGAATCACGCGCGGTTCAGCAAGGAAACGAACGCCGGAGCGAGCTGCCAAGTCGAGATTCTGAAAGTAGTTTAGTCTTAATGACCCTAAGAAATCGAAGGTGATCGGCAGTTCGGCCGGAAAGCCGAACGTTGGTCGTTCAATCTCCGCGGGAACCACGTACATCGCAAGTTTCTGAGGGATCAAAACGCCGTTCGGAGCCAAAAAGCGCTTTCTCACATCGACGAAGGACTGAACAGTCGCCGGGCCGAACGCGTCGCTCCCGAACAACTCGCTGACGATTACGTCGAATTTCCCGCGGATCTTTACATCGTTCGAATTTCCGTGAATTATCTCGATCTTGTCGGCGACACCGTTTTCCTGCGCGTGTTTGTAAATGATCGGTATTAGAGCCTCTTCGACCTCGACGGCGACGACGCGTTGGGCACCGAGTTTGGCGGCAATGATCGCCCAGACGCCCGTCCCGGCTCCGATATCAAGAAATCTTGTTTCATCGTTGACGTTGCTGCTAATGGCTTCAAAAAGCAATTTGTTCCGGACTGGATCAGTCAACATCACCTGGTGATATTGCAGCAGACCGGGAAGATGCATCGCTAGTTGTTCGTCTTTTTCTTTCTTTTTCATGAAAAGCAAAGTGGCATAGCCTCAGGACAATTACGAGAAACAGAAATCAAGGGCATAGAACTTCGGTTTCAAAAAAACGAAGGATCACATCCGCGTGTTTTGAAACATCACCGCGCGATGACTTGATAAATGCCGCAGACTTGGCCACTTGATTCAATACTTTCAGCGCTTTCGCCGGATTGTCTCTGATCGGAATCGTGTTCTTAATCATTTCAACGATTCCGTTCGCCGGACTCAGTCGTCTTGGAGTCCATCTTCCATTTGGCTTAAATTCCGTGATCAGCACCATTCCAACCGGGATTGCGACAGCTCCCGCACTGCCGCCCAGATCTTCGACCGCATAATCAACTTGTGTGAAATCGTCAATCTCGCCTCGAATTGAAAGTGGCTTTGCGAAAGGATGAACAAAGCCGCTATCGTCAAGCACCGCATATTCGTCGGAATAGTATATCGCACCTAGTTTCACTAACGCCGCGGTCAGCGCACTTTTGCCGCGAAAACTCGGAGCGGGAATCAAAATCGCCTTTTCTTTCCAAGCGACCACGCCGGCGTGGACAAAAACGCGCTCTTTGGTAAATTGCGCAACGGTCAACCGCAACTGCGAATCAACGACATCTATCAACGCCTCTCGCGCGAGTCGCGAATAGAATTTCTCGCCGTTCTTGTAAAGCGTATCCTTGCCGCTCGCGTTCCTGGCGACCAAAAACGTGTGATCCGCCGCGGCGTCTTCAAGTTCGGCAAAACAGTTCGAAAAAGTGCGCCTTACCGCCGTTCTCATCTCTTCGATAGCTTCCGCTTCATTGGAGGTTACGCGGATCTTGACGCCGTAGGATTCAAAGACGAAATGATGACGGAACTCCTTTCCGCGTGAGCGATCATAAACTCGTTTTTTCGTCTTGCCGGTCGATTTCGTAGCCACTTTCTAAAGGTAAATTAACGCAAAAAATAGGGTCAAACGGTTACCATCGATAATCATACCTGACAAAACTCTCGCGCCACGGGCCTTCGCCGATGACGGGGAGCGTGCCGGCGAGATCGACGAACGTTTCGGCCGGGCACGATTTGCGGTAGTTTCTTCCGGTCGGTGAGGCGATCGTCAGGACGACGCGTTCTTCGCCGAGCCTTGAAATCGCCGCCGAACGCCAGTCGTGCTTGCAGCGGATGATCACGCGCGCGCCGACAGGCAGTTCGCAGAGCTTCCGGCGCGCCTCATTCCCGGAATGGTCATTTTCGCGCATTGTGTCTTCAGACAACATTTCTTTTGCTCAAACGAGGCCGGCAACTCCGTGTTCGGGCGGCCCCGCGTAAGGGAGGCCTTGACCCTCCTAGTCGCCAAAGCTAAGATTGTAACAGACTTGGGCTTTCTTTCTTACAGGAATTTCCCGCATAAAGCCAGGTTGTTTCAAGGAGTATGTTCCGTATGCATAAAGATCGAAACCCTTTGAGCCGTCACGACAACCTCGTCGTTCAGGAACTCGACGGCGAAGTGCTGATCTACGATCTCGACAAGAACCAGGCATATTGTCTCAACGAGACCTCGGCGGCCGTCTGGTCCGCTTGCGACGGTAATCGCGATCTTAAAGGGATTCGCGATTTCGCGCGCGTGCGGCTTGGATCTGATGTCGATGACGATCTTCTCTGGCTTGCGCTCGACCAGTTGGCAAAAGCGTCTTTGATCCAAAACGCACCCGATGTGAAAGCGCGTTTCGCCGGAGTGTCGCGCCGCGACGTGATCAAGCGGATAGGCGCCGCATCGCTTGTCGCGCTGCCTGTTTTGGTGTCGCTTTCCGCGCCGATGGCAGTCCACGCCAACTCGCTCTGTATGACGCTCGTCGGCGGGTGCCAATGCGGGCTTGGCGACAATCAGCCCGCCGGAATGTTCTGTACGCCTTCAGGTGCGTTTTCGATGGCCTGTGCCGATACAAACTGCCGGTGTCTCAGCCAAGGGCTAGGGGCCGACAACTGCGTACCCTGATCAGGATCGATGGGCAGTTCGAAATCTCGGGTCAAGATATTCAATTATCGACGGCGCGGTAGCGGTCGCCTCTCCGCGATCTGATTTTAGCAGCATCGCGTTGCTGGCGATCAGTTTGAGCACGGTCAGCGAAAATTCTGTCGAAGTTCGGATCGGAAGCGTATGCTTGATCAATTCGAGCATCGCCTCACCTTGTGTGATCGGGGCGGGCTCCCAATGCCCGCTTTTCGTAAAAGTCGTGAAGATGACAGCGCCGACAACCGCGCTTTCGGTTGCGGACCTGCCGCCGATCGCCTCGGCCGAATGCTCAACCTGCTGATAGTCGTCGATGATGCCCCGCATAGATAGCGTCTTAGGAAAAGGGTGAACGCGGCCGGCACCGTCAAGGACGGCATATTCATCCGAGTAGTAGACCGCGCCGCGCCGGACGAACTCCGCCGTGAGGCTCGTCTTTCCGCTGAAACTCTCGCCGGGGAACAGTATCGCTTTTCCGTTCCAGCTGACCACGCCTGAATGCAAGAACACGCGGTCGACGGCGAATTCCGCGGCTGCGGTTCGAATTCGCGAAACCAGATAAACGAGAGCACGTGCCCGGTCGGCGCTTTCGATGACCGTTTCGCGGTCCTTAAAGACGCTGAAATCGCCGAATTCGTCTCGGAAGAAAACGAAACGATGTTCGGATTCGTCGTTAAGGGTTTCACGGACGCAACCCGGCAGAGCCTCGAAAACGGCGTCTCGGATCGGTCGGAGCGCTCCGGGATCGTTGGTTTCGACGCTGATGCGGACACCGAACGACTCGATTCCAAGCCTGTATTGATTTACGGTCCGCTTCATAAGTTGTCAGTCGCCGGTCTTGTGACTGAAATCGGTGTTCTCCTGTGAATTCAAGGAGTCTGTCGGAGAAACGATTGAGAACCGAGTTTGTTTCTTCAAGCGTGCGGAGCACGCGAACTTGCGATAGCACCACGTGAAGCGGAGCCGAACGTGGTGGCCGGTCGCGCCAACCTCCGTCGCGTGTGGAACACGCGTAACTCTCGTGGTTGCAACAGGTCCGCGTGTTTCAAATGCACGTTGGAGTCGTTCGTGGTTGACACTCGGGTTCCGCGCCGTTTCACGTGGCGCTATCGTACGTTCGTGTGCTCCGTACATTGAATCGATTGTAACGACAAGCTCCAAGGATATTTTCGACTATGCCCGGTGCAATTCAAAATGCCGTGTGAGCGGTTTCACGGAAAGAAGACCATTGACCGCATATCCTGCCTCGCGTAAACTACTCGGGTTCGCAAACCACCAACGAGGTATTCGTAATAATGTCATTTCTAAGATTCTCAGCGCCGATGGTCGTCGGCATTGTCCTCGCCGTCGCCGCGCTTGCGCAGGATCCGGGGAAGCCGTCGGAAAAGCGTGATGACCGACGGGAGATCGCGCCGGTTGTGAGGGTTAAGCCGACGCCGACGCCGACGAACGCCAAGAAGACGACTTTGCTTTTCCCCGAGATCGAAGGCTGGACGATGAGCCCGAAGCAGACCTATCCGACTCCGGAACTCGGCTACAGCTACACCTACGAATCCAACGGCGGCGGCCGCGTCACGATCTATGTTTACAACGGAGGGAACCGGAAGATCGCCGACGACATCAACGACGCGATCGTGTTGCGCGAATACAAAGGCGTGAGGGAGGAGATCCTCGCCGTCGGAAAAGCCGGAATTTATCAGAATATGAAAGAGGTGAAAACCGGCACCGCGACGGTTGGAGATTCAATCGAGTCTCACTACGCCCGCTATGAGTTCAGCGTTCAGGGGCAGCGGAAAGTCTCGGAACTCTACCTATTTTCGTTCGAGAACAACTTCATCAAGATCCGCGCAACGCGCAATCCGGATCAGCTCGAGAGTTCGGAATTCAAGGATCTGATGAAGGAATTGGCGGCGATATTCGCACCCTGAGCACGAGCCGACTGGAGCGCGAGCCGACTGGAGCGCAAGCCGACTGGAGCGCAAGCGTCCCCGCTTGCAACGGCGTGAAACGCCGTAAAGCCGTTGAACTCAATGCGCTCTTTTCCCGGGCGCCGTTCGCGCTCCGCGCTCATTGCAAGCGGGGACGCTTGCGCTCCAGTGCGCTCCGGTCAATGGCGCGCCTTTTCCGCGTCATTGACGATGGTTTGCAGAAAAAACTCGATCCCTTCTATCTCAAAACCGTGTTCGCGGACCAGCTTGATCAATACCGGCGCGCTGTCGCTGTCGAGAAAATCGATGTCCGAAAGGTCGAAAGTGATGTTGCGGCCCCGCTCTTCCCGCAGGTCGAGCGCGATCCGTTCGAGGAGTTCCGCGTCTTCGAGCGTCATTGAACCTTCGACGCGAAGAACCGTTTTTCCACGTTCCTTGTCTTCGAATTCGGTCAAAGTCGTCGGCATTGCGTATATCCTAAATCAAAGATTGGTTTTGTCAATACGAACGGAGGGAGAATAAGGTTACATTCATTCGGATCGGCCGGATCTAACACGAAGGACACGAAGCCACACGAAGTTTCTGACCGCCGGTTGCTTTACCGGCAACGGTACGAAAATTTCGTGTGGCTTTGTGTCCTTCGTGGTTCAAATTCCCGGCAGAAAAAAACACGGCCGCGAGTGGCGGCCGTGATCCCGTTTGAACTGCCCTTGTTCGTTAGTCTTTATCAAATCCGCCGCCAAATCCGCCGCCGCGGCGTCCACCGCCGAACGGGCCCGGCATACGGTCCTTGAAGCGTTCTTTCATCTGCTCCTTGAACTCAGCCGCTTTGACCCTCTGTTCCGGTGTCAGGACGGCGAAAACCGCAGCCTTCGTCTTTTCCTTTTCAACGATCAGCTGTTTGGTCGTTTCCGCCTGCGCGGCCGCGAGGCGGTTTACTTCCGCTTCGTTGAAGGTTCCGTCCGTTCCGAGATTCTTGATCGCGTCGTGATTCGCCCTGGCCGCTTCCATCAACGGCTGGACGCGGGTCTTCGATTCCTCGAGGATCGCTTTGACCTGCGTTTTCTGCTCTTCCGACAAACCGAGTTTTTCGGCCATCATCATCAAGCCGCGGCCCGGTCCGAATCCGCCGCCGCGCGGACCGCGCCATTCGCCCTTTTGCGCGAAGATGAACACCGCGCCGAGCGAGATCAATGCCACTGCCAGTATTGCGATTGTTGCCTTTTTCATAATTTCTCCTTAAGCCTTGTTATCGAATGCAATTTCTTGCCGTTCAATGTATAAGACGAATTCCCGCCGGCCGCGAACGTCAATTTATCGCGATGATGTGTAAAGAAATGTAAAAGTTGGGACGCGGCATCGTAAACTGGCGTAAAATCTAGTCGATGGACAAGATTCTGATCATCGACGACGACGAGGAACTATGCGATCTGGTGGCCGAGTATCTGACCGTCGAGGGATTTGAGACGGACGCCGTGCACGACGGCGAGGCCGGGCTCGCAAGCGCTTTGGCGGGCGATCACGGGATAGTCATCCTCGACGTGATGCTTCCAAAAAAGAACGGCTTCGACGTGCTGCGCGATTTGCGAAAGACATCGGCGATCCCGGTTCTGATGCTTACGGCGCGCGGCGACGATATGGAGCGCATCGTCGGACTCGAGATCGGCGCTGACGACTATCTCGCCAAGCCGTTCAATCCACGCGAACTCGTGGCACGGCTCCGGGCGATCCTGCGGCGGGCGCGCGTCGAGACGGAATCGAAGAACGCGGGCCACGAAACGCTTACGGTCGAAGATATCGAGATCTCGCTCGGCGCGCGAACCGCGAAGCTGAACGGCGTCGACCTCGGACTGACGGCGGTCGAGTTCGATCTGCTGACATCGCTCGCGGCCGAGGCGGGAAACATCGTCAAAAAGGAGGACCTGAGCTTGAAGGTCCTCGACCGCAGTCTTTCGCCATATGACAGGAGTTTGGATATGCACATCTCGAATCTGCGGAAAAAGCTCGGACTCCGGGCCGACGGAAGCGAGCGAATCAAGACCATCCGTTCGGTCGGTTACATTTACACCGCGGTTTAAGAAATGAACCTTTTCTTCAAGATATTCCTGTGGTTTCTGACGGCGATGGCGCTGATGATCGGCGTCGCTGTTTTCCTGACCTGGACGCTCCAGAGCGATCCGGTCATCGGCCGTTTTCAAAATATCGCCCGCAGCCAGGTCAAATTCCACGGCGAAACCGCCGCCGGCATCTTTGAAAGCGAAGGGCAAACAGGGCTCGAACGATTCCTGGGCAGGCTCAGGGAACTCGAAGCGATCCGTGGTGTGGGAATCATCGACCAGAACCGCAAGCTTATCATCGACAACGGCCTCGGTACGGCGGACGCTCGCGAAGTTGCCGAACGCGCGTTTTTGAGCGACGAGACGGAATCGAATTATCTGCCCGGTCAGGAAAGCGTCCTGGCAAAGAGTTTCGCGCTGACCGACGGACGGAAGTTCGTTCTTGTCGTGTTGTGGACGCGGCCGGTGCCGCCGCCGTTTCTCGGAGAGCCGCGCGTTCGCTATCTGCGGCTTGCCGGTTTGATCCTGACGGCGATTCTCGTGTGCTATGTTCTCGCGCGCTACCTATCGTCACCGATCGTCAAACTCGGCGAAGCGGCTCGCGGATTTGCCGCCGGAGATCTCAAAACACGCGTCGCCGACAAACTTGGCAACCGGCGTGACGAGTTCGGCAAACTTGCGGCGGATTTTGACGAAATGGCTGAACGGATCGAAACGCTTGTAACGAGTGAAAAACGTCTGACGCGGGACATCTCGCACGAACTGCGTTCGCCGCTTGCGAGGATGAACGTCGCGCTCGAACTCGCCAAGCAGAAGGCCGGATCGGAGAGTCAGGCGATCATCGCGCGGATCGAAACCGAATCCGAGAGACTCAACGAGATGATCGGAAAGCTGCTGACGCTTTCAAAACTGGAAAGCGGGTCGGCGGGCGTTTCGATGGTAAGGCTCGATCTCGGCCAACTGGTTCGCGAGATCGCCGGTGACGCCGATTTCGAAGCTGGCGCGAACGACCGGTCGGTCGTGATCAGGAATATTGAAGATTGCCGCTTGGTCGGAAACGACTATCTGCTGCGCAGCGCGATCGAGAACGTCGTCCGCAATGCCGTGCGGTACACGGCGAAAGATACGACGGTCGAACTCTCGCTGACCCAAAACGGCAAAACCGCCGAGATCGTCGTTGAGGATCACGGCGGCGGCGTGCCTGAAGCCGAGATCGAGAATCTGTTTCGTCCGTTTTACCGCGTCGCCGAAGCGCGCGAACGAAGATCGGGCGGCGTCGGCCTTGGACTGGCGATCGCCCGCCGCGCTGTTCAGGCGCATAACGGATCGATCGGCGCGGTCAATACGGCGGACGGTCTGCGAGTCTCGATCAAACTGCCCCTGAACGGCGGGCATCAATGAACGACTTCACGCAAAGGATCACGAAAACAAGACAGATCAACGCGGTGATGAACTGCGAAAAAACGGCCAAGGGACGCTCCGCAGTTCCGGCGAACAAAGCCGAAAGCTTGAAGACGCTCGAAACCGTCGCCACGAAACCGATCAGCCCGACCAGAACGGCGGCGTGCATCACGTGTTTGCGAAGATTTTCCTTGCTCTTCGCGAGAAAGCCGAGTCCGGCAAGGATCAACCCGAGAACCGCCGGGATCAGGGCCGTCAAGACCTTCGTGACCGGTTCGCCGGCAGGAAGAGTCGAAACCGCGTAACCAAAACCGCCGAATCCCAAAAGAATCAGCAAAACGCCGCAAATGATCGCTGTTGATGGCATAAAATGTATTTCCCCTTGTAAATTAGTTCTGGAATCAGATTACCAAATCCGAGTTCGTTAATCGCCGATTTCCTTCTTGAGCTTTTCGGCAAGACTCTTGTCGAGCGGCTCGAGCTTCTTAAGTTGCTGCCGCGCGGCGATCTTGTTTCCGAGCCCGATGTAAGTTCGCCCCATTTTGTAAGTCGCCTGCGGGTTGTTCGGCTCGAATCCGGAGATCTTTCCGTATTCGACGATCGCCGTGTCGTATCGTTTCAGTTCAAAATATGCGTCGCCGAGGAGCATCAGTTTCTCGGTGGACTTGTAATCAAGTTTCGACGCTTCCTGCAAATACGGAAGCGCGGCCTGAAAATCCTTGCGCTCGGTCTTGATCCGGCCGAGATACAAATGTGCGTCGGCGTTCTTCGGGTTCGAGGCGATGACGTCCTTGAAACCGGCTTCGGCCTTGTCGAAGTTCTTCGCGTTGAAATCGCTCACAGCCTGATCGAAATTGGCCGCCTTCTCGGTCGCCGGCGTGGGCGAACTCTGGACCGATCTCTCTGCCGCCGGCGTCGGTTTCGGTTTCGATGCCGGAGTGTCCGCTTTGAAGCACGAAGCAAACGATACGAGCGCGATCGAAATGAGAATCATCTTAATTGTTTTCATAGATTTCTGACAGCTTATAACTGATAACTGATAGCTGATAACTGATAACTGATAACTGATAACTGAAAGTTTATAACTGATAACTGATAGCTGATAACTGATAACTGTAAGCTGATAGCTGATAACTGAAAGTTTATAACTGATAACTGATTGCTGATAGCTGATAGTCCATAGCTATAAACTATCACTTATCACTTATCAGTTATCAGTTATCACTTATCAGTTATCACTTATCACTTATCACTTATCAGTTATCACTTATCACTTATCAGTTATCACTTATCAGTTAGTCAGTTATCAGTCCGACGCGAATTCCGGAGGCGTAAGTCGCATTGCGGTAGATCCGCTGCGTCGCCTTCTGAAAATCCGCGCTCGTGCCGAGCTTATAGTTTGCCATAAACTTCTGCGGATTGCGCGCGACGAGCGGAAACCAGGTGCTCTGGATCTGGACCATTATCCGATGTCCCTTCTTGAATGTGTGCGCGACGCCGGGCATCACGAACTTCAAGGGTGTCGGCGTGTTTGCTTTCAGCGGTTCGGCCTTTTCGAACGAGTTGCGGAAACGCGTCGGCATCGGTTCGCCGCGCAGGAGCATTTGATAGCCGCCCGGCTGGAAAACGCTCCAGGCCGAGTTCATTTCGGGCTTTTTGCCGTCCGGGAATCTGTAATCGTCGGGAAAAACATCAATCAGTTTGACGACGAAATCCGAGTCGGTTCCGCTCGAGGAAACAAAAAGATCGGGCACGACGTCGCCGGCGACCGTCACGTCTTCGGTCAGCGGTTCGGTCTGATAGACCAGAACGTCAGGACGCGTCGCGGCGAACCTTTGGTCTTCGGTCATAAAGTCGCGCGGATAATTCTGCGTGATCTTCTGGGTGTAGGGCACCGGATTCATCGGGTCCGAAACATATTCGTCGTAGGCGAGCGCGCGCCCGACCGGTTTCGTGAATGACAGAGCTCCACCCGCGCCGAGATAAAGCGTTTTCTCGGTGGCAGTCGGAGGGTTGTAACCGTCGAACGACCTCCATTCGTGCGAGCCTGTGTCGAAAAGATTGACTTCCTTGATCTTCGAAATGTCGCCCGAATCCTTCAGGAAATGGTTGAAGAAGGGGACTTCGAGGTTGTTTCGATAATACTCGCCCGTCTTTTGGGTGAAATACGCCGTGCCGAGCCAGTCGCCGTCGTTGCGCGACCAACCGCCGTGATCCCAGGGGCCGATGACGAGGACGTTCATTGGGATCCGCGGATTCTGCTTCTCGATATGCTGATATGTCCGCAACGCGCCGTAAAGGTCCTCGTTGTCGTACCATCCGCCGACGGTCATCGTCGCGCAGCCGATGTTCTTCAGTTTCGGAAGGATGTTTCGGTCCTTCCAAAACTGATCGTAATTCGGGTGCGCCATCATTTGATCCCAAAACTTGATTCGCTGACCGACTGCCTTTTCATAGTAATCGGCGACCTCTTTGAGTCCTCCGAGCTTGAGAAAGATATCGTAACCGTCCGGCGAATTGCGGCCGGCCCACGGTTTCATAAACGAGCGGGGATCGCTCGTCGGGGTCGGGCGAGCCTGACCGAATCCGCTGAAAAACGAGTAATTCTGGGCCAGGAAAAGCGCGCCGTTGTGGTGCATATCGTCGCCGTGGAACCAGTCCGAAACCGGCGCCTGCGGCGAACAGGCCTTGAGCGCCGGATGCGAATCGATCGACCCGGCGGACGTGTAAAATCCGGGATACGAGATGCCGTAAGTTCCGATGCGTCCGTTATTGTTTTCTACGGTTTTGATCAGCCAATCGATCGTGTCGTAGGTGTCGGTAGATTCATCGATCTTCGAGTTGTCGGTGTTGTCGATGTCCGGCCGAACGTCCTCGAACTCGCCCTCGGACATCCATCTTCCGCGGACGTCCTGATAGACGAAAATGTAGCCTTCTTTGGCGAACAACGCGTCCGGCCCGAGCGAAGTTTTGAACTTGTCCGGTCCGTACGGCCCGACCGTGTAAGGCGTACGGTTGAGCAAGATCGGATACGTTTTCGACCTATCCTTTGGCTCATAGATCGCCGTAAACAGCTTCACGCCGTCACGGACGGGAATCAAAACCTCGCGTTTGGTGTAATTGTCGGTAATGAACTTGGCGAGTTCGGTTTGCGGCTGCGGTTGCTGGGCGAAGACCGCGCCGGCGGTCGCCAAAACGACAAAAAGAAAAAACGTTATTCTGCGCATATTTTCTTACCTTGGAAGCGTTCTCATAAGATACCTTTACGCGGCGCCGACGGACGAAGTTTGAATGCCGCGGCCCGCCGTCAGTCTTTTCTCGCGTAGGTTCCGAACGAACTGTAGCTGCACAGACCCTTGGGAACATCGACCGTGTACGAAAAGACATTCTTACTACCGTCGGTTCTATTCGCGATCGGCGACACCGGGCCGAACCTTTTTTCAAGAAAAAGGGGTTTTTCGAGTTCAATCGCGACGATGTAACGACCGGCCCGGGGAACTTCGACCTCGAATCGGCCTCCAGTCAGGTCAATCCACGATCGAGACGCCACAGTTGTTGCGGTCGCCTCAAAGTTCTCGCCGGAAACCGTGATCCTCGCACCCGCAAGACCGTCCTCTGAACAACAACCCTTGGTGATCCGGCCGACCACCTTCTCACGCGCCGACCCGTCGCGAAACTGCTCCAATATCTCCTTGTCCCGGCCTTTCCGCGTTTTGGTGCACGATCCGATTTCGGTCTGCAACTCTCCGTTATGTTTGGACCTATGAGCAAAGACCGTCCAAACCTGTCCGATCCGCATATTACTCGCCGGCGTTTCGCAACTTGTGCCAATAGATGACCGAATGTCGATTTGCCGGGCCGGTTCGCCCTTGACGGACTCCAAGACATGAAAGCGCGCGACAAAGTCCTGCGGTCCATCCTGATGCCTGACAACGTTCCGCCTGAGGCGGATCGTTTTACCGGGGCCAGATTCCTTCTCGACGATCAAACGGATGACCCGTCCGACAAAAACGACATCAGACGTGCGCACGGTGTCGCAGACGGGTATTGCGTAATCGGTACAGGTGCAGCCGAACGCCGCGGCCGTCAAGATCATCGGCAGCAGCATAACGGGCAAACGTCGGGCAACGATCTTCATCTGTTTGTTCGGCGCGGCCCTCAGGATCTGAGATCCGCGATCATCTGCGCGATCTCGGATTTGAGATGCTCCGTCACCGCCGCGTATTTCTGTTCTTCCGAAAAGCCCTCTTCGACAACGTCTTTCGCAAAAAACGGCTTCCCGAAGCGTATTTTGACCTTTGCCGGGCGAATGCGCATCGAATTGCGCGGCCAGACCTTGTAAACGCCGTCGAGCGCGACCGGGACGATCGGAAGGCCGAGTTCGGTCGCGAGGATCGCGGCGCCTTTTTTGAATTCGTGAAGGTCGCCGTCGAACGCGCGTTCGCCTTCGGGATAAATGTTCAGAATGCGGTCGTGGCGCAGGCCGATCGCACCGGCCTTCATCGCTTTCATCAGGTGCGTGTCGGGGTTGACCGGGACGATCTGGATCATCCGCGCGACCCATTTCATAAAGCGGCTCTCGAAAAACTCGCTCGCGCCGACGTGGAAGATCCGTTTGAAAACGCCGTACGGATAGGTCGAGCAAAGCACGAAGGGATCAAGAAAACTCTGATGATTCGGACAAATCAAAAACGCGTTCGGAGTTTCGCCGGGAGTTTCGCCTTCAGGCGGCCCGCCCTTCAGAAGCCCGTCAAGATTCTCCCGCCCCGAAACCTCCAGGCGCGTGAATATCTTCCAAAAGAGATTCGATCCACGCACGACCGAAAACGCGAATGCTGAAAACGCCTTGCGATCCTTCAAAACCGGCGTCAATTCGGGAATCTCGTCGTCCGAAGTGCGGACGATCTTGCCCCAGTTCAGAAGATTCGCCGTGACTGCCGTTTCAGCTCCGGAAACGGATGCGCAGAGATTGATGACGTCCGCGACCGTCAGCGCCGCGGTCGCCTTTTCGGATTCGAATTCGGTCGAGTAAGCCTGCTCGAGCGCCGCGAAAACTTCGGCGCGGGCGAGCGAATCGAGTCCAAGATCGATCTCCATATTCATCGCCGGATGGATCAGATCGACTTCCGCCTTGTTGTGCTTGATGACCGCCGCGACCGTCTGTCCGGCATTCGATTCAAGCATCGCCGAGTCGGCCGCGGTGAAATCCCAACTTTTCTCGGGCGGCTTTTCGTCGATCACGCCGATCGTGCCGGCCTTGATCTGCTTCATCAGTTCGAACCGCTTGATCTTGCGCGTCGCCGTGCGCGGGAGCGGCTCGGCGCGGACGATGTACTCGCGCACGCGCTGGTATTCCGGAAGGTCGCGCCCGAGATTGTCGAGATCGAAGCGGATAGCGGTCTGTGAATTCGCGATCTTCTCTTGCTTGAGATAATTGAAGTCGGGGACGACGACGGCGACGAGTTTTTCGGCCCCGGCGCGACCGAGCGATTCGTCTTCGACGCCGATGATCGCCAGTTCCTCGACGAGCGGCGTCTTCAGATAATGGACCTCGAGATCTTCGGGATGGACGTTCTTGCCGTTCGGCAGGACGATGATGTCCTTTTTGCGCCCGACGATAAAGAGATGCCCTTCGCGATCGAATTTGCCGAGATCGCCGGAGCGGAACCAACCGTCTTCGGTGAACGCCTCGGCGTTGGCCGTCGGATTGATGTAATAACCCTTGAAAACCATCGTGCCGCGGATCAAGACCTCGCCGATGCCTTCAGCGTCGGGCGATTCGATCTTGACCTCGGCGCCGGGCAGCGCCTTGCCGACCGACCCGACGCGGTTGTCGTCGATATATGTCCCGGTCGCCGCGCCGGACGTTTCCGTTAACCCGTAGCCTTGAAGAATGACGAATCCGAGTCGGTGAAAATCGATCGCGACCGACTCATCGAATCTCGATCCGGCCGAGATCGCGAGCCGAAGGTCGCCGCCAAAACCTTGGTGGATCGTGCCGAAGAGTTTCTGTCCGATATTGATCCCGAGAGCGTCGCGCATAAAACCGTTCGTCGCGAGCATCACCCTGAAAAGCGCCCTGACCGGTTTCGGTTTCTGCGAAACGGCGTCAAAAATCTTCTTGTGAAACAGATACCAAAGACGCGGGACGGTCGTCAGGATCGTTGGCTTGAATTCCTTCATCGCCCTCGAAAGCTCGTCCGGCGTCATTTCCTTCAAATAGCCGACCTCGCAGCCATAAGTGGTCGCGATCCAGAGATTCACGATCTGGAGATAGGCGTGAAACAGCGGCAGAAGGCTGAGGATCTTTTCCTTTTCACTGAGTTCGAGCAGTTCGTTGATGCCGTCGAGTTCGGCGACGATGTTGCCGTGCGTCAGCGGCACGCCCTTCGGAGTTCCGGTCGTGCCGGACGTATACATCAGCAGCGCGATGTCGTCGCCCTTCGCTTTGGGGATTTCGGCTGAATAGGATTCGGGATACGCGGTCGTCAGCCAATCCTCGAAATCTTCATTTGCGATTTGCGATTTGCGATTTGCGATTTCGCCGGGGTCAGATCGCCATACGACGCTTGGGATCGTTCGGCCGAGCCTTTCCGTGATCTGATCGAATTTTTCGACCTGGTTCGGCCCGAGGAAAACGAGTTTCGCTTCGGAATTTTCGAGAAAATTTGTGACCGTCTCGATCTCGCCGCTGGGGTCGATCGGGACCACGACCGCGCCGTGATACAGCGATCCAAGATATGCGATGGCCCAACAGGGATGATTCTCACCGATCAGGGCGACGCGATCCCCGAATCCGACGCCGTCCAGTTTGAGCTTATAAGCGACGGCGCGGATCAACCTGAGCAACTCGGCGTAAGTGTAGACCTCGGAATCGTCGCCGACGATCCGCATCGCGGTTCGGGCTGCATTCGCCTCGCAGGAGTCGATCAGTCTCTGGCAGTATGAATCGCTTTTCACGGTGAAATTATAGTCCATAAATCAAGTGCAAAGTGCAAAGTGCAGAGCGCAGAGTGCAAAGTGCATAGCGCAGAGTGCAAAGTGCTTAGTGCAGAGTGCAGAGTGCAAAGTGCAAAGTGCATAGCGCAGAGTGCAGAGTGCAAATCGAAGAGTGCAGAGTGCACAGAGCAGATTGCTTGGTGCCGAGCGCATATTGCGAAGCGCATAAATGCGCGACACATTCAAAACGGTACACCACCCGGTCCCCGAGGATGCGCTTTGCACTCAGCGCTATGCACTATGCACTCTGCACTCGGCACTCTGCACTATGCGCTCTGCACTAATCGGGGCACCCGAATTCTCAGCGCTTTCGGGACGATCTCAAAAACCGCCGGCAGTTTTCCCGGAAGTTCGCCATCGATCTCGATGTGAACCTCTTCGGCGGCCGAAACCTCAACTTTCCTGGCGTGCGACGCTTTGACTTCCGGCAGCGTCAGATGCGTTCCGCCGTAGAGTTTGTAGGCATTGAGCAAGATCTTCGCGGTCTTGATATCGCCGATATTGACGACGTCGAACAGTCCGTCGGTCAGGCTCGAATCCGGTGCGATCATCATCCCGCCGCCGAAGTATCGGGCGTTGCAGACGCAGAAATTGACCGTGTTCAGAGGCTTTTCGTCGCCATCGTCCAGCCTGACGCGAACCGTTTTGAACTGAAGGTCGAGAACTTCCTGCAAAGTGGAAACCGCGAAACTGGTCTTTCCGCGAAAGAACGATTTCGGGATCCAGTTGAAAAAGTTCGTGCGTTTCACGCGCTCGATGATCGCGGCCGAAAGCCCGAACGACGAAACGTTCAGGAAATATCGGCTTACCGCTTCGTCGTCGAAATTCTGAAAAGTCACGCGGCCGACGTCGATGAGTTTCGTTTCGCCGTTCCGGAGTTCCCGCGCGGCATCGCGTTCGGTGTTCGAGATGCCGAGTGAACGGCGGAAGTCACCGCCCGTGCCCGACGGAAGAATTCCCATTTCAACGTCGATACCGCTTTCGAGAATGCCGTTCGCGACCTCGTTGATCGTTCCATCGCCGCCGCAGGCGATGATCAATTTGCGTCCCTGTTCGGCGCCGCGTTTCGCGATCGCCGAAGCGTCGCCGGCCGATTTCGTGAACGCGACCTGAAACGGTCCGAAGTGGACGCGAAAGTCGGCGGCCATTTCGGCCCAACGGTCTTTCGTCGAACCGCTCGCCGATTTCGGGTTGACGATCAAGAGCGGCAACGTCACGTTGTCGCCTGACGGCGGTTGATTTTTCATTCGCTTAAGCAAGGTCGGAAGCCGCGAACTCAGAATTTCGGAATGCGTCAACGGATTTTCGCGGCATCTTTTGTTTAACTTTTTTCGGCCGTTTAGTCAATGGTCAGACGCCTTAGAGCGGAACCGGTCGGCGGTCGAAACGAATGAAAATCTCCGCGAAACGCGAAGCGCCGCAAAGCAAGAAAACCATCGAACGCATAGACGAAAGCGCGCCGCAGTTGTAAAATTCAATACGGCTTTACAACTTGTTCGAAAGGAAAAAAATCTTGCGAATTGCGGTTCTTTCAGCGGAAGCGGTTCCATACTCGAAAACCGGAGGACTCGGCGATGTCGCCGGCGCATTGCCGAAAGCGCTGCGATCGGTGGGTCAGGACGCGTTTCTCATCACGCCCTGCTATTGGCAGACCAAAGGCGAATATCTCTGGCACACGGCGTTTGACGACCTGCCGGTCGATTGGCGCGGCGGCGTCTATCACGCAAAGGCATTTTATTCGGAGGCCAACGGTTCGCCGACGTTTCTGATCGACGCGCCTTCGTATTTCCACCGCGATTCGATCTATGGATATTCCGAAGACCACGAGCGGTTCGCCTTTTTCAATCACGCCGCGCTCGCGCTGATCAAACGGCTCGGAGCTCCGCCCGACATCGTTCATCTCAACGACTGGCATTGCGGATTCGCCGCCGTGGAGATCGCCCACTTGCGCTATTGGGACGCTTGCTGGCGCAACGTCCGGACCGTCTTTTCGGTCCATAATCTGGCGTACCAGGGCGGATTCAGCAATAGCGAACTTTGGAAATTCGGATTCACTTCAGATTTCGAGCGCAACGCTTTCGCCTTCAACGGCTACGCTTCGGCGATGAAGGCCGGACTCGCGGCGTCGGATATGCTCTCGACGGTTTCGCGGCGTTACGGGCTCGAGATGCAGACGCCGGAGAACGGTTACGGGCTCGAC
Organism: Acidobacteriota bacterium; assembly: GCA_016715115.1. Lineage (NCBI taxonomy): Bacteria > Pseudomonadati > Acidobacteriota > Acidobacteriota bacterium. The sequence continues at coordinate 473,774 of JADKBM010000016.1, read as the reverse complement.
TGGCTTTTGCGTCAAAGATCTAACCGGCTGGTGGGGATCGTCAACGGCGTCGATTTCGACGTCTGGAATCCCGAAACGGACACTGCGATCGCCGCAAATTTCAGCAAACACGACCTTTCGGGCAAACGCGAATGCAAACGCGCGTTGCTCGACGGCTTCTCGCTGCCGGTCGATCTCGATCGGCCGATCTTCGCGTCGATCACGCGTTTGACGTCGCAGAAGGGAATCGAACTGATCCAGCAGGTCGCGCTTGAGATCCTCGCGACGGGTTCGTATATCGTTTCGCTCGGATCGGGGGATTCGTCGTACGAGAATTTCTTCCAGCGTCTTCGCAACCACGCGCCGCGGCAGGTCGGCATTTTCCGGGGATACAACGAGGATCTCTCGCACAAGATCGAGGCCGGCGCCGATATGTTCCTGATGCCGTCGCGTTTCGAACCCTGCGGTCTGAATCAAATGTACTCGCTGCGGTACGGAACGATCCCGATCGTCCGCGCGGTCGGCGGATTGGACGACACGGTCCGGAACTTCGACGCCGTGACCGGCACGGGAAACGGTTTCAAATTCAGCGAATTCCGCGCCGACAAGTTTCTGGAGAAGATCTACGAGGCGCTCTTTGCGTACTACGACCGCGACGCCTGGCGACGTCTGCAATTGAACGGGATGAACGAGGACAATTCGTGGGAGAACGCGGCGCAAAAATACGTTTCTCTTTACAGGAACGCATAGTGGAGAGTGCATAGTGCAGAGTGCAGAGTGGATAGTGCAGAGTGCATTGAATAGCTCAATAGGGGAAAAACGGGGAAAGGAATTGATGCTTAGGAAGCTTGAAAACTCAAAACGCGGGGGGCTTTTTTTCGATGAAAGAAAGTATTTTGCGCGACAAATCTTACAGGTTCGCGCTCAGGATAGTGAGACTCAATAGGTTTTTGAACGAAGAAAAAAAGGAATTTGTTCTTTCCAAACAGATCTTGCGATCGGGAACGTCAATCGGCGCCAATGTTGTCGAAGGCGGCCGGGCAGAGTCGAAGCCGGACTTCGTCCACAAACTCTCCGTTTCGTTGAAAGAGTCGTTTGAAACCGAATATTGGCTCAATTTGTTGAAGGACGGAGAATATCTCTCGGCCAATCAGGCCGAATCGTTGATCTCAGACTGCAATGAGTTGCAGAAGATGCTGATTTCGTCGATCAAGACGGCTAAGAGAGAGCATAGTTCATAGTGCACAGTGCATAGTTCATAGTGCAGAGTCCTCAAGTGCGAAGTTACTACGCGCTTCGCACTGAGCATTTACGTAAAAGCACTGTGCACTTTGCACTCTGCACTGAGCACTGTGCACTCTGCTCTATGCACTTTGCACTTAATTTATGATTATCGTAATTATCGGCGCCCAGTGGGGCGATGAAGGAAAAGGAAAGGTCGTCGATCTGCTCGCGGATCGGTTCGATATCGTTGCCCGTTATCAGGGTGGACACAATGCCGGGCATTCGGTGTATGTCGGCGACAAGGCTTTTGTTTTGAGGCTTTTGCCGTCGGGCATCATCCACCCGGACAAAACCTGCGTGCTCGGGAACGGGATGGTCATCGATCCGAAGGCGTTCTTCGAGGAGGTCGATCAGATCCGGACGCAGGGAATTTCGGTGACGCCGGATCGCCTGAAGGTCTCGAGCCGGGCGCATCTGATTATGCCGTATCACCGGGCGCTCGATCACACGTCGGAAGAGCGTCTCGGCAACGAGAAGATCGGCACGACGCTGCGCGGGATCGGCCCTGCGTACGAGGACAAGGCCGGGCGGCGAGGAATCCGCGTTGCCGATGCGCTCGTGCCCGAACTGTTGAAACTCAGGATCGAGCGCAATCTCGAAGAAGCGAATCGGATCATCGTTCTTTACGGGCGCGAACCGCTCCGTTCGGACGAGATATTCGCCGAGATCTCGGTTCTGGTCGAGCGTCTGAGGCCGTTCGTTGCCGAAACTTCGCACTTCTTCTCGGAAGCCAAAAAAGTCAACAAAAAGATCCTTCTCGAAGGCGCGCAGGCGACGTTGCTCGACGTCGATCACGGAACATATCCGTACGTCACGTCGTCGAACCCGACCGCCGGCGGCGCGGCCGTCGGCGCCGGGATTCCGCCGCATCACATTACGGGTGTTTTGGGGATCGTCCGCACGTACGCGACGCGCGTCGGTGAAGGCCCGTTTCCGACCGAGATGCTCGACGCGGAAGAACCGATGGCAAACCTTATTCGCCAGCGCGGCAACGAGTACGGGTCGGTCACGAAGCGTCCGCGGCGTTGCGGCTGGTTCGACGCCGTCGCGACGCGCTACGCCGCCGAACTCAACGGATTCAACTCGGTCGCGCTGACGAAACTCGACGTGCTCGACGCGCTCGACGAGATCAAGGTCTGCGTCGGCTACGAGATCGACGGCCGCCGGATCGACACGTTCCCCGCCGTTTCGCACGATCTGAACCGAATCAAGCCGATCTACGAAACGCTCTCGGGTTGGAGATCGGAAACGCTCGGGATCATTAAACTCGCGGACCTTCCGCCGAACGCCCGCGCCTACGTGGATTTTCTGTCGAATTCGATCGGCGTCGAGATCGGCCTGATCTCGACCGGCCCCGAGCGCGACCAGACGATCATTCTCGAAGACAGCGTGATGGAAGGGTGGTTCGCGACTTAACAGTGCAGAGTGCGAAGTGCAGAGTGCAGAGTGCAGAGTGCAGAGTGCAAAGTGCAAAGTGCAGAGTGCAAAGTGCCGAGTGAAAAATGACTAAGTGAGAACTGAGAACTGAGAACAACTGAATACACCGGGCGCATTCTTGCACTCTGCACTCTGCACTATGCACTCTGCACTATGCACTCTGCACTTTGCACTCTGCTCTATGCACTTTGCACTGATTCCGCTTGCCAACTTCGTGCTCGAAATGTAAAATCAACAATTCGGTTCGAGGTTGATCGTAATTGATAGATCTCAAAAATGTGGTCCGATAGCTCAGTCGGTAGAGCAAATGGCTTTTAACCATTGGGTCCCAGGTTCGAGTCCTGGTCGGATCACCATTATTTTCAATAACTTAGGGCAACCAGATCGGTTGCTCTTTTGTTTTGTTGTTTCTTCTTCTCGCACTTCAACTGCCGAGCCGGGGGCGGTGACAAGTGTCACAACACTCTCCGGCACAACTTTGGACATGCTCGGCAATGCGCGGAAGGCGTCATCTTGCCGGACTTTATGGACGGACGAAGAAGGTGATCGTTCGGCCGATGATCCAGCTCGAAAAACTTGATCAAAGTGGAACGTTCTTTGTCTTGATCGGGCGCCAAACGTTCTCGGCGGCCCAAATCTCGAAAACGCGCTGGAAAAGTTTACAAACGCGACATTCGTCGGGGAGCCGACGGCCAGTGATGTGAATATGTACGGCGATGCACGACGCTTCACGCCGCCAAACAGCAAAATGACCGTGCGCGCCTCGACTCTTTGGCGCCAGGACAATATCGAGCTGGACAAACGCGTGTGGACACCACCGCATATCGCAGCGCCGCTCACATTTGCAGATTGCTCCAACAAAATCGATACCGCGATGCAGGCAATTTTCGATTGCAAAATCAAGAAAACGCTTCGCGAAATCGCGCTCGAGCTGTATCGCGCGAACGATCTCAAGTCATTCAAGGCAAAGGCGTTGCAATTCAAGAACGATCCGGCAAACATCTACAAGAGCATCGAAGCCGAAATAAACTCATTCGGACGTCGCCTGATAGCGATGCAAAGGCTGGACGAAGCGATCGAGATGTTCAAGGTGAACACCGAGCTGTATCCTGATTCGGCAAACGCGTTCGACAGCCTTGGTGAATCTCTCGCGAATGCCGGCCGGCGAGACGAGGCAATCAAAGCATACGAGAAAGCACTTTCGATCGACCCCAGATTCCAGACGTCAATTGAGAGGCTGAAGAGGCTGAAGGGAAATTGATCCCGACCGCGATGCTAAACCTTTTTGCGCGTTCTCACGTTAGATCAAGCATGAAGAATATCAAAGTGATCTTATTGACGGTGTTTCTCGCGGTGATGCCAACTTTTGCCGCGGATGTTAAGTCGGGCGAGGATGTCCTCGCGGCGATGCACAAGAAGTATGCCGGCAAATGGTATAAAACGCTGACCTTTGTCCAGAAAACGATCACCCACAAGCCTGACGGCACGACCAGTTCGGAGATTTGGTACGAGGCGATGTCGTTGCCCGGAAAGTTAAGGATTGACATTGATCCGATCGACAAAGGCAACGGAATTCTCTTTTCCGATGGCAATGTATTTTCCTTTCGCGACGGCAAAACGGGCGGCGGCCGACCGTTGGTCCATCCGCTGATGGTGCTCGGATTCGATGTTTACGGCCAACCGGTCAAGACGACCGTCGCGCAAGTCAAAGGGCTCGGGATCGATCTCTCTGTCGTTCACTTGGAAAAATGGCAAGGCAGGGATGTCTATGTGGTCGGCGCCAAACCGGGCGATCTCACGACGCCACAGTTTTGGGTCGACAAGAAACGCCTCCTGTTCGTCCGGCTTATTCAGGCGGCCGGGCGGGACAAAAAGAGCGTTGCCGAAACGCAATTCAACAAATACGTCAAGGCGAAAGGAGGATGGGTAGCCCCTGAAGTTCTGTTCTTTGTAGACGGCAAACCGACGATGACCGAAGAGTATTCCGAGATCCAGGCGGACGTTGCACTCGACGCCGGCCTTTGGGTGCCCGAGAATTGGACGTCGGTAGATAGGACTTACTACAAGAAGAAATAGCCCTAACGGATATGAAACGAATATCAAGGATCCTTGCGCTGCTGATTGTTCTTGCGGCCGCATCGGCGGCATTTGCCCAGAAGCCTGTCGCGGCGACGGGCACTGATGTGCTGAAGAAAGAGCTTCAGGCAAAGCTCGACGAATGGCACAAAGCAGGAAAGTTCCCCGGAGCGACTCTTGGAGTCGTTTTGGCAAATGGCGAGGCGATCGGCTTGGCCGTCGGCTATTCTGACCGTGATGCGAAGACGCCGATGAAGCCTACCGACCGGCTGCTGGCTGGCAGCGTCGGTAAAACGTTCGCGGCTGCGACTGCCTTGCAGTTGGTCAAAGAAGGAAAGATCGGGCTGGACGACAAAGTCGAGAAGTACCTGGGAAGCGAATCCTGGTATTCGCGAATGCCGAACGCAAAGGACATTACCGTCCGCCAGTTGATGAACCACACGAGCGGCCTTGTTCGATACGAATTCAAGGATCAGTTCACCAAGGATCTGACGGCGAACCCGGGAAAAGTCTGGAAGCCGCAGGAACTGCTTGCCTATCTTTTGGACGAAAAGCCACCGTTCTTGGCGGGCAAGGGTTGGGATTACTCGGATACGAACTACATTGTTCTCGGAATGATCATTGAAAAGGTGACAGGAAAGAAGTTCTACGACGAGGCGAAGCGCCGTTTGGTAAAGCCGCTGAAGCTCAACAACACGATCCCGCAGGATGGTCTCATTTTGAAGGGCGTTACTCAGGGGTATGCCGGACCAAACAATCCCTTCGGTGGCAAGGACGAAATGATCGCGAATGGAAAGTTCATCATCAATCCGCAATTCGAATGGACGGGCGGCGGCTGGGCCTCGACCGGCGAGGACCTCGCCCGCTGGGCAAAGTTGTATTTCGAGGGAAAGGCTTTTGACAACTCGCTGATGCCGCAGGTACTTGACGGCGTCGCGGCAAGGCTCGGGCCGAACGTAAAGTACGGATTGTGCGTAATCATTCGTCCGACACAAGCTGGAACGTCGTACGGGCACAGCGGATTTTTCCCCGGTTATGTCACCGATATGATGTACTTTCCGGAGCGAAAGATCGCCATTGCCGTTCAGGTGAATACAAGTGCACCACAGGCTTTTGGCGGCAAGCCGCCGGCAAGGCTGATCGCCGAGATCGCTGATTTGGTCAGCCCGGTCGCGGCCGTGCAATCTGCCGATTGATTCATAATTATCGCAGCCGTTGCCGCACAAGGAATCCCTTCGGACGGGTCACTCTTCTTGCCCGCGAATCTTCGCGAATCCGCGCCGATCAAAATCCGATTCAAGCGTCTTGTGTGTGAGTCGGGTTTTCGGTTCTGTTCAGCCGGGCGAGCCAAGCGTTAGAAACGCAGTTTTCCGTGTGTTCTCGGATCAGATGCGTATTTGCGCGGATTCGCGGAAATCCGCGGGCAAACTCCGATCGCGCAATGTACGTTCAAGAGGCCTTGAGATCATCTTTCGCGTCACTTTGCGTCGATTCGCGGTCGACATTAACGTTCGAGTCAATTTACTGAAATACCGACCGCGAATCGACGCGAAACAACGCGAATATGACTTCGATGCGAACATTGGATTGCGGGGTGAAACAAAGCGGACAGGTTTTCGTATAAATTTGCGTTCTGCCAATTTCCAAAAATACCGATTTTGAATACTATGAAGCTCCTTTTCTGCCTGTCGCTCTGTCTTTTCGTTTCTTCGTTTGTTATTGCCCAAGACAATCCCCAGTGGTTACGGTATCCGGCGATCTCGCCGGACGGTCAGACGTTGCTCTTTGAATACAAGGGCGACATCTGGTCCGTCCCTGCAGCGGGCGGCAACGCGACGCCGCTGACGCTTGGCGAGTCGTATGAATTTGCGCCGGTTTGGAGCCACGACGGCCGAAACATCGCGTTCGCTTCGGATCGGTACGGCAATTTCGACGTGTTCCTGATGCCGGCGACGGGCGGCGAGGCAAAGCGTTTGACGTTCCATTCGGCGGGCGAGATCCCAAGCAGTTTCACGGCCGACAACAACGCCGTGCTTTTCGCCGCCGCGCGGCAGGATCTGGCATCGAACGTCCAGTTCCCGGCAGGAGGAATGACCGAACTCTACTCTGTGCCTGCGGCGGGCGGCTTGGTTTCCCAGGTCCTGACGTCGCCGGCATTGAACGCGACGGTAAGTTCATCGGGCGACAAGATCATTTTTCACGATTACAAAGGCTACGAGAGCGAATGGCGAAAGCATCACACTTCGTCGGTGACCCGCGATGTCTGGCTGTACGACGTGCCGACGAAGAAATACACCCAGCTGACATCGTTCAAAGGCGAGGACCGCAATCCGGTTTTCGGCGCGAACGACGGCGAATTTTACTACCTCAGCGAACAGAGCGGGTCATTCAACATCTACAAAAGCAGTTTCAGCCGGCCCGATCGCAGCACCCCGGTGACGAAATTGACCAAACATCCGGTCCGATTCCTGACGCGGTCGAAGTCCGGCGTGATGGCGTTCAGCTACGACGGCGAACTCTACACCGTGAAGGACGGAGGCGAGCCGAAAAAGGTCGCGATCCGCATCGCCGCCGACGGGCGCGAGCCGATCGAACGCGTCGTTCCGGTCAACGGCGGCTTCACCGAGGCGAAGCTTGCGCCGAGCGGAAAGGAGTTCGCGTTCGTTTTCAGAGGCGAAGTGTTTGTCTCGAGCATTGACGGCAAAACCGTAAAGCGCGTGACCAATACGCCGTGGCAGGAGCGCTCGGTCAACTGGAGCCCCGACGGGCGTGCGCTCGTGTACGCCGCCGAACGCGACAACAACTGGAACATATTCACTTCGACAATCGTGCGGAAACAGGAGCCGTACTTCTACGCGTCGACGGTCGTCAAGGAGGATCCGGTGATTGCCACTCCGGCGGAGGAATTCCAGCCCGCTTTCTCGCCCGACGGCAAGGAGATCGCGTATCTGGAGAATCGGACAGTGCTCCGCGTCCACAACATCGCCTCGAAGCAGTCGCGGACGATCCTGCCGGCCGAGTACAACTACTCCTACGCCGACGGTGATCAGTATTACCGTTGGTCGCCCGATTCGAAATGGTTTCTCGTGAAATTCGGCCCGAAGGAACGTATGTTCACGCCCGAGGTCGGCTTGGTCTCCGCCGACGGCAAAAGCGGGCTGATCAATCTTTCACAGAGCGGTTACGACGACGTCGCTCCAAAATGGGCGATGGACGGCAAGATGATGATCTGGGGCTCGACCCGCGAAGGCGCGTTGTCGCAGGCATTGGACTCGGTCTCCGGCGACGTCTACGGGATGTACTTCACGAAGGCGTTTTTCGACCGTGCGCGTCTGTCAAAAGAGGAATTCGCCCTGCTGAAAGAGACCGAAGAAAAAGAGAAGAAGGAATCCGACGAGAAAGCCAAAGCCGCGGCATCGGCCTCGCCTTCACCGTCGCCCAAAACTGAGGAAAAGAAAGGCCTCGAATTCGATCTTGAAGGCGTCAGCGAACGCAAATTGCGCCTTACCGCCCACACGTCGGCGATCTCCGACTGGGCGCTGTCCAAAGACGGCGAACGGCTCTTTTACCTGACGGCTTTCGAGAAGGGCAACGATCTTTGGGTGACCGAGATCCGGACCCGCGAAACCAAGGTCTTCGCCAAACTCGGCGTCAACAATGCTTCGATGGAGCTTTCCACGGACGGCAAGTTCCTATTGATTCTTGCCGAAGGCCGCGCGACGAAGATCGACGCCGAAAGCGGCAAACCGGAACCGATCGCGGTCAACACCGAAATGGTGCTCGACTACACGGCCGAAAAGCAGTACATCTTTGACCATTCGTGGCGGCAGTTCAAGCAAAAGCTGATCTTCCCGGACCTGAACGGCGTCGATTGGAATGCTTATTACACGGCCTACAAGCGCTTCGTTCCCTATATCAACAACAACTACGATTTCGCCGAGATGCTCAGCGAAATGCTCGGCGAGGTCAATGTCTCGCATACCGGCGCGTACTACACGCCAATTTCTCCGCAGGGCGATCAAACGGCGTCGTTGGGCGTTCTTTATGATTACCTAAGCGCGGGAAGCGGCGCGAAGATCGCCGAGGTCATTCAGGGCGGCCCGCTCGATATCGCGTCATCGGGAGTGCGTGCCGGCCACGTCATCGAATCGATCGACGGCGCGGCGATCGACGGCACCTTCGATTTCTTCAAACTTCTGAACCGCAAGGCCGGAAAGCTCGTCCTGATCTCGGTCTTCGATCCGGCGACGAACCGGCGCTGGGAAGAGACGGTCAAGGCCATCGGCCGCGGCGAAGAGAACGAATTGCTATACAAACGCTGGGTCCGCGCGCGGCGCGCCGAGACGGAGCGGCTTTCGGGCGGCAAGATCGGCTACATCCACGTCCGTTCGATGAACGACGCCAGCATGCGCGCGGCCGTTGACGAATCGCTCGGCGTGAACATTTCAAAAGACGCGATAATCGTCGACACGCGTTTCAACGGGGGCGGCAGCATCCACGAACAGCTTTCGGATTTCCTGAGCGGGAAGAAGTATTTCGATGTCGTTCCGCACGGACAGTATATCGGCAGCGAGCCTTTTGATAAGTGGATCAAGCCGTCGATCGTGCTCGTCGGCGAGAGCAACTACTCGGACGCGCACCTTTTCCCGCTCGCGTACAAGGCAAAGGGGATCGGCCAGGTGCTGGGGATGCCGGTACCCGGAACGGGAACGTTCGTCTGGTGGGAAAACCAGATCGACGGCAGCCTCCGCTTCGGCATCCCGATGGGTTGCTGGCGCACGCTCGACGGCAAATGCGCCGAAAACGTCCAGCAGGAACCGGACATCCTCGTGCGCAACGAGCCCGACGTTATGGCGGCCGGCCGTGACCAACAGGTCGAGGCCGCGGTAAAGACGCTGATGAACAGGTAGGACGAGCCACAAACTACCTTTCGGAAACCGAGTTAACTTCTTCAAACGTGCGGAGCACGCGAACTTGCGATAGCACCACGTGAAGCGGAGCGGAGCCCAAGTGTCAGCCACGGGCAGTTCCAACGAGCATGTGAGACACGCGGACCTGTTGCAATCACAAGAGTTACGCGTGTTACACACGCTTTGGAAGTCGGCCCGATCAATCACCACGCTCCGCTCCGCTCCACGTGGTTCTATCGTCCGTGCGTGTGCTCCGTACACTGAATCGATTTTTTCCGACAGGCTTCAAGGTGAAGTCAGTTGCCCGCAATCCTACGGCGCGGCGGATACGTCTTCTGAATTCTGAAATCTGAGATTTGAGATCTCAAGCCGGCTTCCGAGGGTCAACCATGCGATCTTGAATTCTTGGAATTCTTGGAATCTCGAATTCTTGGCCTTCTTGGCCTTCTTGGACTTCTTGAATTCCTGGACCTCTTGAATTCCTGGACCTCTTGAATTCTTGGATTCTTGGAATCCTTGGAATCTTGGAATCCTGCAATCCTGAAATCCTGGAATCTTGAATCGTGAATTCTGAATGCCCGGCATTTTAACCAATTTGAGGGCCGCCTGAAATTCACACTTCAGGCGGCACCTCTTGTTCGGTCGTTTGACGACCATTAGCGAACGTATGCATTCGGAACCGGCAAATCGCTTGCGGCGCCGAAATTGATGGCTTCAAAACCGTTCGTTGTTTGCTGTTTGTACCACGTGCGCGTCGACGGTCTGTAAACAACGGCGTCGGCAAGTCCGTCGCCGTCATAATCGCCGGGAACCGGGACATCGCCCGATGCGCCGAACGGGAACGAGTAGTACGACGAATCTTCGCTTCGGAGAACATACCAACTGTTCAACGACGGCCTGAAGATCGCGACATCGGCCCGTCCGTCGCCGGTATAGTCCGCGGGAACCGTCCGGTCTGAACTCGTTCCGAAGTTCTGGACGATCAGTCCTTGATTCGAGCGCCTTAGCCACCATTGTCCGAGCGTCGGACGGAAAACAGCGATGTCTGCTTTGTTGTCGCCGTCATAATCCGCCGGCACCGGCAGATCGCCCGGCAATCCGAATCCCAGGATCGTTGTCCCACCGCCCGAATTCTGGATGTACCAGGTACTGTTGGTCGGACGGAAAACGGCCGCGTCATCTCTGCCGTCGCCGTCGAAATCGCCCGGGGCGGGAATGTCGCCCGCCAATCCGAACGGGAACGAGTAAAACGTTGTGTTCTCGCTTCTCAGCACATACCAGAAGCCTGTCGAAGGCCGGAAGAACGCGATATCCGTCTTGCCGTCACCGGTAAAATCGGCCGGGGCCAACATATCTGTCGCGGCTCCGAACTGGAACGCGTTGTTTCCACCGTCGGATGAGCGGATGTACCACCATTCGCCGACGGACGGCCGGAAGATGCTTGGATCTGTACGGCGGTCGCCGTCGAAATCGAACATCGCCGCGCGCGTCGTCGCGTTCATCGCTATTCCTTCCACCTCAAGCGAATACGACTGGCCGACGGCCCCGACATCGACCTCATGGACGACAATGCTGAACGGCACACCGGCGGATACGAGAAACGAGAAACTCTCCGGATTGCCCAGAGTCGGGCTCGTGCCTCCGTCGGCGACGAAATTCAGTGCCGGATTGGCCGGATTGAATCCGAGGTTGCTATAGGCGGCCGCGTAAAGAAGCGGCCCGCCAAGGGACTTGAGCGTTACCTCAACGCAACCCGGCCTGGCCGGCGTAAACGTGTAAACGTCATAGTCTCTCGAGCCTGTCGGACTGCTCAAACCGGGCGCTGTTTTCAATGCGTTGCAGTCCGAGGGCGGCGGAAGTCGATTTATCCTTCCGGTCTGCACGCCGGTTGCCGCAGTGAAGTCGGGATTTGTCGATGGCGAGGTCGCATCAAGCGTCGATGTGACCCGGATCAGCGGAGCGACTCTGATGTTGCTGATGTTCAGTGTGTAAGAGTCGCCGATGCCGGCGCCGGGATTGACCTCGCTGACGACGATGTAAAACCGGACTCCGCGCGTCACAAGGAAGGAAAACGTCACCGAATTGTTGGTCGCGCTTGCACCGGAGTCGGCCAGATAGTTGGTCGACGGGTTCGTCGGGACATATCCGCTTTGGTTATAGGCCACGATGTGCACCGAATCGGCGCCGGTGTGGCTCAGAGTGACCCGTGCGCAGCCCGAAGAGGCTGGCGTAAAAGAATAAAGATCGACCTGGCGCGTCCCCATCGTCGTGAACAACCCGGGATTTGCTTTCAATCCGCTGCAATCGCTCGCGGGTGGAAACCGATTTAGCCGCCCGGTTTGCGGTCCGGTAGCGGCGGTATAGGCCGGATTTTGCTGCGCCGACGTTGTGTCGATAATCTCCGTGACCGAAAAGTCCGGAACGATCTTGACGCCTCCGACATCGAGAGTATAGGTCTGCCCGATCGCGCCGCCGGCATTTACCTCGTGGATGACGATGTGAAAGATCTCGCCGGCGGTGACGTCAAACGAAAAAGTTCTCGAAGGGACGGCCGAAGTCGGGCTGAGGCCCATATCGGCCAGGTAGTTTGCCGTTGGATTTGCCGGATTCAGTCCGGTCTGGTCGTATGCGACGCCAAACAACACGTTGTCGCCGGCGTTGCTCAGTGTGACGGTCAAACATCCGCTTCCGAGCGCGACGAACCGGTAATCATCGTATTGTCTGAGCTCCGTAGCCGCGCCGCTGCCGGGATTGGTCTTGGCCGTACCGCAGGTGCTCACAATGGTGTTGCGCGACAGTCGGCCGGTCTGTTGCCCGGTAACCGCCCGATACGATGGATTCGCCGCTGGAGCAGTTGTGTCGATGGTTTCATTGATCGTTACGCCGAGAGCACTTGTCGTGAGCGCAGCGATGGCCAGAAACGCTTTCAGAATAAATTTGCTTTTCATGGGATCACCTCCCGAATGGAATTCCGGCAAGCCTCATAAGATCGCCGGATCATACCCATTCAACCTTCGTCAGGAGAACTGCGTTGATACATCCAACGCTGCTCTTCGAACGCAATTAACATTTGCCTACAAGAGATTGTCGCAAGCTGTGTGCCGTTCAAAATCGCGGTTCTTACGGGGGAAGGGTGCCGACTTTGCGACGAAACGAGTAAATTCCAACAATAATTGGGAAGAAATACTCGCTGACAGGAAGCTACGCGAATGAGCCGCATTCGGAGTTGATTCAAATAGAGAGTTTTTCGCATCGCTTAAATGCACTTCAAAAACCGAAGTGACATTGCAAATTCCGGCTCGCGATCGCGAACGATGTCGTTCGGACGCCGGCGTTTTGCTCTCAGTGCCAAATGCGCGCCGACCACTTTTTCAGGAAAACCGCCAAGCGGATCGAGTGATTTGCTGCGGTGCCATTTCGTCAGATCGTGTAATTCCGGATTTATGTTTGCGTGTTTGACGCGAAAGTGAGCCGAGTGCAAAATAAACAACTCTACGACATCAAATTTTGAGGTCGAACACGCTCCTTGCTGAGAATGTGTCCGACATAGAAAGCCGTTCATAAAAGGAGACCTTCAATGAAATTCTTAACCAATTTGAGCCTTGTTCGAAACCATAATCTGAAAACGCTGTCCATCACGCTCGGCGTGCTTCTAATGATCGGGCTTGCCTGCGGCGGATCGAGCAAGCCGGCGCCGAGCGAGTACGTCGGTTTCTGGACCGGAGCGGACGGTACGACGATCACGATCCGCGCCGACGGCGGAGCGGATTACAAATCATCCAACTCATCGATCAGCGGCGGCGGTCTGGAGATCGACGAAGCAGGGAAGACACTCAAGATCACCTTCGCGTCGCTCGGACCTTCTTTCACGATCGACAAGGCGCCGGACGGCAATCAAATGACGTTGAGCGGCGTGGTCTACAAGAAGGGGGGCGTGGCGGCGACTCTCGAGATGCCTGCCGAACCCGAGTTGCAAGAACTTGCGAAGGCGACGATGAAGGATTTTGACGGCGCGGTCCAGTCGGGCGATTTCACGGGATTTTACAAAAAACTGGCGAAGAAGTTTCAGGACCAGAGTTCGCCGGATAAGCTGAAAGACGCTTTCAAGGTGTTTGTCGACAACAAGGATGACTTTGACCTGAAGTCCGTCTTCACAATGAAGGCGACGTTCGAGCCTTCGCCGACATTCGAACCCATAGGAGACGAGAAGGCTCTCTCACTGACCGGTTCTTATGCTACAACTCCGAAGAAGTTGAAGTTCGAACTGAAGTACTTTAAGGAAGAGGGCGCTTGGAAACTTGCCAGCATCCGGATCAACACGGCCGACAAGTAAAAGGCTCAGTCTGGAAAACAAAGGCGAGCGCCGTGCCGCCAAGCCGAATCTTGAGCGCTGAAAAGACGCGTAACTTTGTCGAATTCACAAAGTTACGCGTCTTTTCTTTTGAGCATCACGCCGGCCGTAGGTCACTATCCGAAGCGCGCGGCCCGGTTGTGAGTTTCCCACTGCTCTTTGTTCCTTCGTGAGCTTCGTGGTTTCAAAAAACGCCGAACTTAAGCCCGCCGGCAACATAAGGCAACACCAGACTCTCCCGCCATTTCCAAAACGTCACAACAAAAGTCTGGGCGTTTCGAAGATCACGGGAATAACCCCGACAATCTGACGGGATCAGGCCTTCTTATGGCAGCCGAGGCATTTCGTAGTCGTCGGCACCTGAACCGTCGGCCTCGCTTTCACGACATTGTCGTGACAGGTCGCGCAAGCCTTGTGAAGCGCATTCTGATTGTTCAGAACGGTCGTTCCGGATTTCGGAACCTCGGTCAGGATCGTCGCTTTTCCGTCTTTCGCCAGATGACAAACGCCGCAGGCCGTTACCGCCGGTGCGGTTCCGTCTTTCCAGTTCTCGGCGGTCAACGTGATCGTTCGGTCCGCCGGATAGACCGTCTTCCGCCCGGCAACCTTCGCCGCCTCGGTCGCAGGCTGTTCGGCGTGATGGCAGTCGACGCAACTCAGTGCGGCAGTGCCGTCGGCGTTCGCCTTTTTCGTGATGTGGTTTCCGTGGTTGAACGTCACCTTTCCAAGTGCCGCCTTCTCGGCCAAAACGATGACCTCAGGGATCACACGTTCTCCCGGCGCGGCGGTCTGAAGACTCAACCCGGCGACGAAGATCAGGCCGCCGGCCAAACCCAATAGCATTAATGCAAGTCTTGTTCTCATATGTTTCCTCTTCTGTTCTTGACCTCGATCATCGGTGATCGGCCGTCAATCCTTTGATGCTGTCAGCCGTCGAACCGTTTCCGTAAATCGATGGACATTTTTCTTCTTCGGGGCTCTTTTAGCGTCGCAGACTTTTGCGTCTGCGTCAACGGCCGAGGCGGTGTTCGAGACACGGGAAATCAAGTTCAGCCAGTGTACGCCGCGCGGAAATTCGCCTTTTTGATCGGGTCGGCCGGAATCGCTCGGCGCGCCCAATCAAAGCGAGCCGGGCGGCGTGTGCGGCATCGTTGATCGATTTCGCCGCGTCTCGCCCGGGAACGGGTTACTGCGGGTAAGATCGCTCGTTCTCCACGTAACTTTTCCGAATTTGACCCGGATTACGCGGTTCGTCGAACAGAGACCCTGCGCTCCGGCGACCTACGCGAAACGCCGGCGCTGCGGAGACTCTCGGCCGGACAGCGAAGAGGGCAATTCGCCGATCAGGCATTTACCCGCGCGGAGGTCGGAACGTATTGGTGTTGATTCCTTGTGGACCCAAAAATCGGACAAGTCGGGCTCTTTCGCGGATCGCCGGGAGGAAGACTCTCCAATGCTATCTTGGATCTAAGAAGCCTGTCGGAACAATCGATTCGGTGTGCGGTGCACACGCACGGACGATAGCACCACGTGAAGCGAAGCGGAACCCAGGTGTCAACCACGAACGACTCCAATGAGCGTTTGAAAAACGATGACCTATTGCAACAACGAGAGTTGCGCGTGTTACACACGCTTGGGAACTCGGGCGTTCAGCCACCTGGGTTCCGCTCCGCTTCGCGTGGTGCTATCGCAAGTTCGCGTGCTCCGCACGATTGAAGAAGCAAATTAGTTGTAAAACGGCTTTTTCGACGGGCTGTAAGAATCTGACGAATTCGAATCCTCGGAAGCGGCCAAAATCTGCGCGCGCCCTGCTGCGGTGGTACGCGGCTTGCGTTATGAAGAGTTGAGAAATTAGGACTTGGCGCGCTTTTTCGCAGCGAAACGCAGCCGGTCGGATCGGCGTGCCGCAGGAGGGATTATGGGCGAATGGAAAGGCGGGGCAAAGGGCGAATGTCCGGCGATCCGGGAGTTGAAGGAAGCGTTGATGCTCGGCGTGCCGTTGCTCGCGGCCGACCGGAATAAGATCGGGACGATTCGCGGAGACGGCTCAAGGCATACGGCGGGCCTGGCGATGGACATTATGCTCGACAGCCGCGATTCGGTCGAGAAATCCGTCGCGGATCAGATCATCGACGCATTGATCACGGTTCATCCGCAGATGCGTTGGGCCGACATCATCTACGTCGACTGGAACGGCAAAACGCCGGTCTATTTTCATATTCCCGGTATGCCGCCGTACGGCGGCAGGAAGGGAATGCTCAAAAAGAACCCGACCGATCCGGCGCTCGGCGCCAAGCACAAGAATCACATTCACATCGACTGGTGGGGATTCAATTCGAAGGATTGGCCGCCGCACGCGAAAACGACCGGGTTCAAGACCGCGCTCGTCGCGGAACTTCAAAAACCCCCGAAGTGGGTGACGGAATGGCTGTCGAAGGCGGCCTGATGAAACCCGGAGTTGAGCAGCAAACGATCCGCCGATATCGCGATTCAGAATGCGCGCTCGGCGACGGGTTGATCGGCCATCGCCCGAGTTTCTTTGTTTTGAGTGATCCGGATTCGATGCATCGGTCACGTATCGAAGAAGTTCGGCACGAACGGAAAATTTTCTGAACGGAAAATTTTCTTGTCGCGCGCGACGAATTGTAGTACAAACGGATAGCTAACCAAAAAATTTGAGGAGATTAATATGTTTCATATCATTGGACAGTTGATCGGAGGCTTGATCGTCGGGGCGATCGCGCAGATATTGTTTCTCGGCAACGATCCGGGTGGTTGGACGCTGCGCGGATTCTTGATAACGATGGGCATCGGCGTCGCCGGGTCTTTGATAGGCACGTTTGCCGGTCGAATGATCTGGCGGGACGAGAACTATCGGGCGGGCTGGATAGTCTCGATCGCCGGCGCGATTCTTTTGTTGCTGATCTTCCGGGTGTTTCTGAAGTTCTGAGACCGTAAAAGGTCCGTTCGCGCTCGCGCTCAGGCAAGCGTGACGCTTGCGCTCCAGTCGCTTGCGCTCCGGTCGCGACTATCTGACGAACGCATTCGGCACCGGCACGTCGGACGAAAGACCGAATCCCTGTATCAATGTTCCGGCGGTCGAGCGCTGGACGTACCAAGTTGAATTTGACGGGCGAAACACCGCCGCATCCGTTTTGCCGTCGCCGTCGTAGTCGCCGGGGGCCGGCGCGTCGCCGTTCGCCCCGAACGGGAACGAATAGAACGTGTAGTCCTCGCTTCTCAAGATGAACCATTCACCGTTCGAAGGCCGCCAGATGGCGATGTCGGTCTTGCCGTCGCCGGTGAAATCGCCCGGCACCGCGCGATCCGTCGCCGAACCGAAAGTTACCGCGATCACGCCCGCTAGCGAACGCTTCAACCACCATTGACCAAGGCTTGGCCTGAAAACCGCGATATCGGTCTTGCCGTCGCCGTCGTAGTCGGCCGGAACCGGCCGGTCACCACTCACGCCGAAGCCTTCGATCGTTGTTCCGCCGCTTGAACGATTGATGTACCAAGTCGAATCTGACGGACGGAAAACGGCCGCGTCAGTTTTGCCGTCGCCGTCATAATCGGCCGGAACGGGAACGTCGCCGCTCGCTCCGAACGGGAAACTGTAAAACGAAAAATCCTCGGATCTCAAAATGAACCATTCCCCGTTCGACGGTCGGAAGATCGAGACGTCCGTTTTGCCGTCGCCGGTGAAATCGCCCGGCGTCTGGATGTCCGACGAGTTCCCGAAGGTGTGGACAATCAAACCGTCGGCGCTGCGTCCGAGCCACCATTGACCATTCGACGGACGGAAGATCGAAATATCCGTTTTGCCGTCGCCGTCGAAGTCGAACGGCGCGCCGCCTTTTGCCGCGAGTATCATTCCCGAACGCGCGGCGGGCACGACGCTCGCGACCCCGCCCGTGACCGTCACATTCCCCGAGCCGAGAAGATCGGTCAAAACAGTCCCGTCCGCAAAAAGATCGGCGACTGGAAGCGCGGCGCTGTTCGACGCGGCGCCGTTGTTCAGCACAACGAGTACTTTTTCATTCCCGTCTACGCGGGCGTAGGCGAACGTGCTGTCGTCGGTTGCGGCGGCCGTCGTGTCGCCGGTCAGGACCGTCTTGAAGTCACCCGTTCTGAGCGCCTTCGAACGCCTGCGGATCGCGCCGAGCGAGGTGTAAAAGTTGATCAGACCCGTATCGGCCGGTCCGTAGATATTCTGATTTCCGGCTTCATCCGCCCAAGGATAGGGCGCGCGGTTGTATGGATCGTCCTCCGCAAGTCCGCCCGGACTGTTGCCGAGCGACGGCGCGTTGATGCCGGCCTCGTCGCCGTAATAGACCATCGGCGCGCCGATGTACGTGAACTGTATCAGCGCCGCGAGTTTGAGGCGTTCCTTCGCCTGCGTCAAACCGCTGTCGCCGGGCGCCGTCAGGCTGTAAAGCGCGCGGTTCGTGTCGTGTGAATCGAGCAGATTGAGCATCGCGCGCTGTGCCGGAACCGGATAGTCCTCGCGGATCGAGCGGAGCGACGCGTCAAACTGCGAAGGTGAAAGGCCGAGAATGCGGTTGCTGCCGTTGTTGTCGTTGTCGGACCAGTCGACCGCCCTCGCGAAGCCGAGCGCGTTTTTGCGGAAGCGGTAGTTCATCGAGCCGTCGAGTTGGTCGCCGGCGAGATACTGGCTCGCGTCCGGGAAGATCTCGCCGATCAAAGGGCCGTCCGGCTTGTAGGTCTTGGCGAAACCGCGGTACTCGTTCCACCACTGGTGCGAGATGTCCGGCGCGACGTCGAATCGCCAGCCCCCGGCACCGCGGTCGTACCAGTATTGGGTGACGTTGGTCGTCGGCGTGCGGTAGAAAAAGTCCTTGACGGCGTTGTTTTCGGTGAGCGCCGGCAGTCCGCCGAAACCGAACCAGCCCTCGTAATCGGCGGTCGTGCAGGGAGCGTTGTTGTTGAAGAAGTTGAACCACGAACGGTAAGGCGAGGCGAGGCTTTCGCACGCGCCGACAACCGGCGAACGGTGATAATAATCGAAAAACTCGCTGTCCTGCGACATATGGTTCCAGACGCCGTCGAGGATCAGTTTCATCCCGCGCTGGTTGGCCGCGCTGACGAGGGAAGCGAACGCCGCGTCGCCGCCGAGTTCGTCGGCGATCGCGAGAAAATTGTCTGTATCGTAGCGATGGTTCGAACGCGCCTTGAAGATCGGGTTCAGATAGATCGCATCGAATCCGAGACCCTTGATGTAGTCAAGTTTGTTCTCGATCCCCTTGAGATCGCCGCCGAAAAACTGCGAACCGTAATTGTTCGGGCACGGCGACGGCTGACGCGGGTCGCAAACCTGCGAATTCCAGGTCGTGAACGCCCGATTCGATGCCGGCGACGCGCCGTAAAGCGACGGGCAGCCGGTCGTGTTGCCGGCGCGGCACCAGTCGTTGGTGATGTCGCCGTTGCGGAAACGGTCGGGAAAAATGTGATACACGGCCGAATTCTGGATCCACGACGGGGTCGAGAAATTAGGGTCGTAAACGGTTATCTGGAACGCCGGGAACGGTTCGTTGTCGAACGAGCCGCCGCCGCCGCCCTGTCCGAGATTGTCGTGGTCGTCCGCGTAGAAATCGCTGTAGTAGTCGGTGTCGGTGCCGTCGACGACGCGGATCTTGTAGTAGATGATCTTCGGCGTCGTCGGCGTCTGGTAGCTGAGCGACCAGTAATCGTAGGTCGCGTCGGACGAGGTGATCGCCATCGCCGTATCGATCGGCCCGGCGGTCGTGCCGGTCGGCGGGTTGTATTCGTAAACCCTCAGGAAGACGCCGGTGAGATCGTTTTTGAACGCCCGGAACCTGAGGTTGACGACCGTCCCGGCCGTCACCGCGCCAAACGGCGTCCGGTAGAAATTGTTGAACGTGTCGTGTTCGAGTCCGTTCCATTCGACGTTGTTGTCGTTTGAAGCTGCGGAAACGATCCCGAAGAAGGCAAAGATCAAGACCGCTATCGATAAAGGACGAATTTTCTTCATTTACGCCACCTGCCCGATTACTTTGTTCGGATTCGATACTAAGATGACGTGGCGATGAAAGTCAAAGTCGCCCACCGATGCGGAATCCGCACGAAGCAACGGCGGCACCCCGTCTTCGTGCGGTTCGGTGATTTCAGGGCGATTTTTGCCCCTCGTTTCGTTGGGCGTTTGATGTCGCACGAAAGACGCGCGGTTCAGCCGTTTATGGACGAACGACCACGTTCGGAACCGGAACATCCGTCGAAGCGCCGAAGTTTTGGATGAGCAGGCCGGCGGTCGAACGTTGCAGGTACCAGGTCGCGCTTGACGGTCTGAAAACTGCCGCGTCCGTCTTGCCGTCTCCGTCATAGTCACCCGGCGCGGGAAGGTCGCCGTTCGCGCCGAACGGGAACGAGTAGAACGAGGCGTCCTCGCTTCTGAGGACAAACCACTCTCCTGTCGACGGTCTGAAAATCGCGACGTCCGTCTTGCCGTCGCCGGTATAGTCGCCCTGGATGTTCTTGTCGGTCGAGGTCCCGAACGTGTGGACGATCAACCCTGCCGTCGACCGGTTCAGCCACCATTGACCGTTTGACGGACGAAAGATCGCGATGTCCGTTTTGCCGTCGCCGTCATAATCGGCGGGAACGGGGAAGTCGGTCGCCGCGCCGAACGTTTGGATCGTCGTTCCGCCCGACGAACGTTGAATGTACCAGGTCGCATCCGAGGGCCTGAAAACGGCCGCATCGGTTTTGCCGTCGCCGTCGTAATCGGCGGGAACCGGGATATCGTTCGACGCCCCGAACGGGAACGAATAAAACGAGAAATCCTCGGATCGCAAGACGAACCATTCGCCGTTCGAAGGCCGGAAGATCGCAACATCGGTCTTCCCGTCGCCGGTGAAATCTCCGGGCGTGAGCACGTCGGCTGAATTCCCGAACGTGTGCGTGATTGTCCCGGCGGTCGACCGGTTCAGCCACCACTGGCCGTTCGAAGGCCGGAAGATCGAAATATCGGATATCTTGTCGCCATCAAAATCAAAGTCACGCAGTCCGTTATTCTGGTAACTGATCATTGTAGTTTCGAAGTTGTTCATTCCGCCCGCGAGGATCCGTCCGGATTCATCGAGTCGCAACGCGTGTATCAACTCGGCTTGATCGGTTAAAGGAGTGACAACACGCCCGTTAACGCCGAATCGCAGATCAGTTGTTCCGTTCGGTGAAAATCGTGCGAGCGCGAAATCCAAATTTGCCCCGCCGTTCGCGTAACCTCCCAAGAAAAACGACCCATCGGGAAGGGGGAGAATAGTATTCGCCCCGTCGGTTGCGGAGCCTGAAAACGGAACAATTAGTAGCCCCGAACTCGCGAACGAGGAGTCTAGCGAGCCATCGGGGGTGAGACGTGTCGCAGCGAAGTCGAAAGAATCCGGCGAGTCACTTAGGGTGGAGCCTGCTGCGAGGATTCTTCCATCTGGCAGAATCAAAAGATCGTTCGGTGCATTTTGTCGTCGGGTCGAATTTCGGACCTCAACAATGCGGGTTCCGTCGGCACCGAAAGTTGAATCCACGGAGCCGTCGATGTTCAGCCGAACGAAGCCAAACCCAGACGCGCTGAAATCTCCGAAACCCACGTTTCCGGTGGCGACAATTTTGTTCTCGGTCTGTATTCGAACCGCAGAGCAGGTAGACGGACCTCCCGGAAAATCCACCGTCGTAATTCCGTCGTCGCTGAAAGCTGTGTCTAGAGTTCCGTTCGTAAGGTAACGCACCAGACCAAACGTTTTGGTTCCGTTGTTACCGCTTTCGCCGCAAACGACGATCTTTCCATCAACCTGAATAGTGACGTCGTATGCAATATCATCGAATGGTCGAACAGATGTGACTGCGACGCCGTTGATGCCGAATGAAGTATCGAGACTTCCGTTTTCATTCAGTCGGACAATGGCGAAGTCCGAAATGGCGGTCGAATTTCGAGAGGATCCGACAACGATTATCTTGCCATCGCTTTGAAGCGCAATACCTAGCGCCTGATCGTCACGGGTACTTACGGCGACAAAGGCAACGCCGTTCGAGCCGAACGAAGAATCGAGTGCTCCGTTAGCCCCAACGCGAACGATTCGAAAGTCCGTGCCGGTGCCACTCCGGAACTGCCAGCCTATAACCAAGAACTTGCCGTCGGGTTGGAATACTCCAGCCGTGGCCGACCCGCTCGTTGCAAATGTCGTTTTACGCACACCATTCGTGCCGAACGCCCAGTTTCGGTCGCCGGCCGCTGAAGAGCATGAAATTACAGCCGCAAATGCGAGGGCAATGAGAAGAACTATCCGGGTAAACACTGCGTCTTTCCTCCTTCCTACCACAAACTGTTGTAACAAATACCGGAAATATCGATAGCAAAATCTATTCCTTTCGTTTTTCGTATGTTTTGAGAACTTTTTTGCGGGAATTTACACGGGCGGATGTTGAAATCTCACAACATAACGGCTCGAAGGCCAAAGAACGAGGCTGGCTCGGCGATGTTTGCGGGCCACGCGCGACGACTCCTGTGAGGCTCGCTTTAGAACCCGATGCCGAGCTGAGCCCGTAAAATCCATTCCTTCAATGGTTTGGAGAGCATTGAAGTCGGTCCGCTTTGAGAACCTGCCGGCTTTCGCTGCAGCGGTCGGTACTCCGATTGAAGTTAAGAAATCGAACTGGACACGTGCGACGCAGAATCCCAAACCCCAAATCCCTAACCCCAGATGAAAAGGCCCCGCCCGTTTCCGGTCGAGGCCTTTGTCAGTTTCGGATAATCCAAAATCGAAAATCCAAAATCCGAAATGGGCTTACATTCCCATTCCCATTCCGCCGCCGGGCATTCCGCCCATTTCCGGCTTGTCGTCCGGAAGTTCCGAGATCATCGCTTCGGTCGTCAGCATCAGGCCGGCGATCGAGGCTGCGTTCTGGAGAGCGGTGCGCGTGACCTTGGCCGGGTCGATGACGCCGGCCGCGACGAGATCTTCGAAAACCTCCGTCGCGGCGTTGAAGCCGTACGTTTCGCTGTCTTCGTTGCGGATCTTCTCGACGATTACCGCGCCTTCTTTGCCGGCGTTGCCGACGATCTGGCGGAGCGGCTCTTCGACCGCGCGCTTGATGATGTTGACTCCGATCTTCTCGTCGCTGTCGCCGGTGACGACGAGCGTGTCGAGAACCTTCGCCGCACGAACAAGCGTCACGCCGCCGCCGGCGACGATCCCTTCTTCGACCGCCGCGCGCGTCGCATGCATCGCATCTTCAACGCGGGCTTTCTTTTCCTTCATTTCGGTCTCGGTCGCCGCGCCGACTTTGATGACGGCGACGCCGCCGACCAATTTGGCGAGACGTTCCTGAAGTTTTTCGCGATCGTAGTCCGAAGTGGTTTCTTCGATCTGGTTGCGGATCGTCTTGACGCGTCCTTCAACCGCGTCTCCGATGCCCTGGCCGTCAACGATCGTCGTGTTGTCCTTGTCGATCGTGACACGCTTCGCGCGTCCGAGGTCTTCGACGGTGATCGACTCGAGCTTGATGCCGAGATCTTCCGAGATGACCTTTCCGCCCGTCAGCGTCGCGATGTCTTCGAGCATCGCTTTGCGGCGATCGCCAAAGCCCGGAGCCTTGACGGCGGCGACGTTGAGCGTGCCGCGGAGTTTGTTGACGACGAGCGTCGCGAGCGCTTCGCCTTCGACGTCTTCGGCGATGATCAGCAGCGGGCGTCCCATCTGCGCGACCTTTTCGAGGATCGGCAGCAAGTCGCGCATGTTCGAGATCTTCTTCTCGTTGATGAGGATCATCGGTTCGTCGAGGACGACTTCCATACGGTCGGCGTCGGTGACGAAGTACGGCGAAAGATATCCGCGGTCGAACTGCATTCCGTCGACGACTTCGAGCGTCGTATCCATCGTGCGCGATTCTTCAACAGTGATGACGCCGTCTTTGCCGACCTTGGCCATCGCCTCGGCGATGATCTCGCCGATCTTGGTATCGCCGTTGGCGGAAACCGTTCCGACCTGTCCGATCGATTCGCCGGAAACCGGCTTTGCGAGACGCTTGACTTCTTCGACGATCGCCGCGACGGCCTGTTCGATGCCGCGTTTGAGCGCCATCGGATTGGCTCCGGCGGCGACGGTGCGAACGCCTTCCTTAAAGATCGCTTGGGCGAGAACCGTCGCGGTCGTCGTTCCGTCACCGGCGACGTCCGAGGTCTTCGACGCGACTTCGCGGACCATCTGCGCGCCCATATTTTCAAGCGCGTCCTTGAGTTCGATTTCCTTCGCGACGGTAACACCGTCCTTGGTGATCGTCGGCGAACCGAACTTCTTGTCGATAACGACATTGCGGCCCTTCGGACCCAACGTAACCTTTACTGCGTCGGCGAGCTGATTGACTCCGCGCAAAATCGCCGAACGCGACTCTTCTCCGTGTACAACTTGTTTAGCCATATTATTAATTTCTCCCTTAATTTCTTTTTTGGGTTCGCGCTTTCGCGCGCCTGCCGCCTGAAGGCGGAACTCCAAACTAGTTCGCGTTCGCTCCGGCGCGTTCGATGATCCCGAGGATTTCGTCTTCGCGCATTATCAGGAACTCATCGCCGTCGATCTTGATCTCCGACCCGCTGTATTTGCCGAACAGGATGCGGTCGCCCGCTTTGACGTCAAGCGGTTGCCTTTCGCCGTTTTCCTTATATTTCCCGGCGCCGGCCGCGATCACTTCGCCTTCCTGCGGTTTTTCCTTGGCCGAATCCGGAATGAAAAGTCCTCCGGCGGTTTTGTCCGCGCTCTCATCAATACGTTTGACGATCACTCTGTCGTGCAAAGGTTTAATTGTTGTAGCCATTGTGTTTTACTCCTTGTTGGTAGTGGTAATAAAAGTTTAAGATGACTTTCGACGGTCGAAAACGCCATTCTTAGCACTCATCCATCGAAAGTGCTAGTTTACGCAAACGTGGTTAAAACTGTCAAGTGTGACTTGTCGGTAGGCAGGAAACTTGATGATGTTGTTATCAAGTTTGATCTTTGGGCTTTGATCTTTGGGCTTCGATTTTTGATTTTTGGACTTCGGAATCTGATCTTTTCAATTTTCCGAAGCTCAAAAGCTCCAAGATAAGATCAAAGCCCAAAGATCAAAGCCCAAAGCCCAAAGATCAAAGATCAAAGCCCAAAGTCCAAAGATCAAAGTCCAAAGATCCAAAATCCTATGTTCATATCCGAAATAAATGTCTTTCCCGTCAAATCGCTGCGCGGGACCGGTCGCGAAACGGCTCTCGTCGAGCGCCGCGGACTTGCCAACGACCGGCGCTGGATGATCGTCGATGTGGAAAATCGGTTTCTGTCGCAACGCGAGTTTCCGAAAATGGCGAGGATCACGACCGATCTGACGGACGCCGGGTTGATTCTCGGGTTTGAAGGCAAAAGGATCCGCGCGCCGTTTGCGGCGGCCGATTCGAAACGTGAAACGGTCGCGGTCTGGAACGATCGGTGCCCGGCTGAAGTCGCCGGCGTCGAGATCAACGAATGGCTTTCGGATATTCTGGAAGCACGTTGCCGACTCGTGCGTATGCCGGACGATTCCGTGCGCCCGGTCGATGCGGCTTACGCGATTCGCGCCGACGACCGGGTTTCTTTCGCGGACGGATTTCCGTTTTTGCTGATCGGCGAATCGTCTCTTGGCGATCTGAACTCGAGACTCGAAACTCCGGTCCCGATGGATCGGTTCCGGCCGAACCTGGTCGTTTCCGGCGCCGAGGCGTTTGCCGAAGATGATTGGAGGAGAATAAGGATAGGCGAAACGGTCTTTCACGTGGTAAAACCCTGCTCGCGATGTGTGATTACAACGATCGACCAAGCCGAGGGCGTCAAGACCGGAGTCGAGCCGCTGCGAACGCTCGCGGAGTTCCGGACTTTCGAGCGTAACGGCGCGAAGAAGATCTTGTTTGGGCAAAATCTGATCGCCGAGAACGTCGGCGGGAGTCTGAGAGTCGGCGATCGGGTCGAGGTTGTCGAATAGGATCAAGAAAGGTCTCAGCCGCGTCTGGCGAGCAAACGTTTCGGGGTTTGCGCCGGAGCCTGGTACGAAACGACACGTTTCGAAAGGGTGTTGCGGTGAATTCCGAGCGCGGTGGCGGTGTTTGATAGATGTTCGCCGTACTTCAGGAGCGCCTTTTGAATATAAAGCTTTTCGAATTCCGCCATCGCTTCGTTGAGCAATATCTGACCTTCGAGCATCTCGTCGATCAAAGCTTCCATTCGGTTTCTCATCTGCATAAGTTCGTGGACCGTTGTTTCGTAACAAGACGGATGGTTGATCGTCAACCAAGATTTCTGCCGGTAATGAGACGGTACGCCTGAAGGTACCGTTCCCTTGTGGCGGTGACTATCGCATCGGGCAGAGCGGGCGCCGGCGGTTGTTTGTTCCAATCCAAAGACTCGAGATACTCGCGCAAGAACTGCTTGTCGAACGACGGCTGCGAATGTCCGGGCTCGTACGTTTCCGATGACCAGAAGCGCGACGAATCGGGCGTTAGAACTTCGTCGATCAGAAGGATCCGGCCAGCCTCGTCCAAACCGAATTCGAACTTCGTGTCGGCGATGATGATCCCGCGCGAGATCGCGTAGTCGCTCGCTTTCTTATAGATCGCGAGCGAAAGTTCCTTCAGCCGCAACGCGGTTTCAGCGCCGACGATTCGGGCAAACTCGACTTCATCGATATTCTCGTCGTGGCCCTCGACAGCCTTCGTCGCCGGCGTGAAAAGCGGCTCGGGCAAACGGGCGCACTGTTTCAGGCCTTCGGGAAGCTTGTGGCCGCAGACGGATCCGGTTGCGAGATAATCCTTCCATCCGGAACCCTCGAGATATCCGCGAACAACGCATTCGACGGGAAAGACCTTGGTCCTGACGACGAGCGTCGAACGACCACGGAGTTCCTCGTGTTGCCGTACGCTTTGCGGCATCTCCTCGAATTCGCCGCTGACCACGTGATGATCGGTCACCGATTCAAGAAATCTGAACCAGAAAAGCGACATCGCCGAGAGGATCGCGCCTTTATCGGGAACGGGCGTCGGCATTATGCAGTCGAACGCCGAGATTCGATCCGTCGCGACCAGCAGAAGGCGATCCTCGTCGACGGCGTAAACATCGCGAACCTTACCGCGGTGAACGAGCTCGAGCGTGCCGATATTTGTTTCCGAAACTGGACCTGTAGCCGACATCATTCTTCACCTTGATCATCGTTGGGACGAGATAACTTTATTCGGAAATCTGAAAGTTGTAAAGGATTCGGCGAGAGATCTAATTCTTCAAATCACGGCGGAATTGCTATTGTTGAAAATTTATCAACAAAGTTAAAAAATTCGTGACAATGTGAAAAAAAGAGTTATAATGCTAATGGCGAATTCGACATCGCCGAATTGTACGCTCAAGTATCAAAAACGATAACCCGCCGGCCCCCATCGATGCCCCGTCCCAGAACGGATTTCACGACTAAATAGATGAAACGCAAGAATTTAACAATGATTGGACTCTGCAGGTCATACGCCGCCCCGACGACGCTTCTTTTCCTCATTACGCTGTTTGCCGTGCCGGTTTCGGCGCAACTTAAAGCTCCGCCGACACCGTCGGAAGATTACACGTGGTGGTATGTTTCGCTTTTCGTCCTGGTTGCCGCACTGGCCGGAGCGGTCGTTTGGATGCTCAAGAGCCGAAGTTCGGCGGCCGAAACCAGCAAATCAGAAGAGCGGAAATTGAAAGCCAAGGCAGACGCCGACGCTTGGGAAACCGGCGCGCTGGACGCAGACCGGGAACTCGAATGGTATCGCCAGGCTAAGAAGGCTACCAATGCCAAGAAGAAGAACCTGGCCCGCGGACTTCCGCAAACTTCAAAAGTGCTCAAGAATCGGCCGGAAGTCTCGGAGCGCAAGGAATTTACAGAGCGCGAAATCAAGGAAAAACTGCTCCATCTCCAGTTCTCGCAGCTGCCGATCTCGAAACTCAAGAAACTCGAACTCGCCCGACCGTTTTCGCCGTTGCCCCTCTCTAACGATGACGCCCTGATGAGCGCGATCGAACAGACGCAGGACGAATATGAAGAGGATGAAGCCGTTCGCGAACTTGCGGTTCGCATTCTGGCGCGCTTCAAGACCAGAAACTCGGTCGAATCGTTGGCCCAGGTAGCGCTTTACGATCTTTCGTCGAATCTTCGCTCGAAGGCGGTTTCGGTCCTTGCCGACTTTGACCACGAATCCGTCTTTGAAACGATGCTCCTTTGCTGTGCCGATCCGACGCGGGAAGTTCGCGCCGCGGCGGCTCGCGGTCTGTTCCGTCTGAGTTTCGACCGCTCCGACGCCTGGACGCGGATCGCCGAAACGAATGAAGAGTTCAGAATGCGCCAGGCTGCCCGCGCCGCAATGGAAGCCGAACTGGTTCTCAGATCGCTCGACCGGCTCGTCCATCAGGATCACAAGATTGCATATGAGGCATTCACATTGCTGGCGCTGATGATCAAGACCGGTGAAACCGATGAGCTCTTCGACGCCGTCGAGACGCATCGCGACGAAAACGTAAAACTCGCATTTCTTCGCGTCATCGAAGTCGTCGGCGACGATCGCGTCATTCCGCGTCTCGAGAAGATGCTGAACCAGTTGATGATCCCGAAGGAAATGAAAGACCGCATCGAAGAGGTTATCGCAAGCTTCGAATTGGTCGCGGCCTGAGATCAGTGCAGAGTGCAAAGTGCATAGTGCAGCAAAGTGCATAGTGCAGAGTGCAAAGTGCATAGTGTGGAAGACCGTCTTCAATTGTTGTGCACTATGAACTATGCACTATGCACTTTCCCTTTCCCCTTTTTTCTTTTTCACGGTAAAATTTACTCGTGAAATTTCGTCTTATTTCTGAAAATCAGCCCAAAGGCGATCAGCCGGCGGCGATCAGGCAAATCGTCGAAGCGCTCAACGACGGCACGAGGAATCAGGTGCTTCTCGGAATTACCGGCAGCGGCAAAACGTTCACGATCGCCAACGTCATCGATCAGGTCCAACGTCCGACCCTGGTCCTTGCGCACAACAAAACGCTCGCGGCGCAGCTATACCAAGAGTTCAAGAGCTTTTTCCCGGAAAACTCGGTCGAGTATTTCGTTTCTTATTACGATTATTACCAGCCGGAAGCATACGTTCCGGCGTCCGACCTGTACATCGAAAAGGAAGCGACGATCAACGACGAAATCGATCGGTTGCGGCTGAGCGCGACCCGCGCGCTCTTCGAACGTCGCGACGTTATCGTTGTCGCGTCCGTTTCCTGCATCTATGGTCTCGGGGATCCCGACGCTTACTACGGAATGCTCTTGTTCGTTGAGCCCGGCCAGCAGATGAAACGCGAAGATCTGCTCCGCAAACTCGTCGAACTTCAGTACGAACGGGCCGAGATCAACTTCGAACGCGGCAACTTTCGGGTCCGCGGCGACATCGTCGAGATATATCCGAGCTACCAGGATATGGCGTACCGGATCGAGTTCTGGGGCGACGAGATCGATGCCGTGTACACGATCGATCCGCTGCTCGGCGAGGT
This sequence comes from Acidobacteriota bacterium, assembly GCA_016715115.1. Lineage (NCBI taxonomy): Bacteria > Pseudomonadati > Acidobacteriota > Acidobacteriota bacterium. The sequence continues at coordinate 444,174 of JADKBM010000016.1, read as the reverse complement.
CAAACAAAAACACGAAACACGCCTGCCGATCTATCCGAAGACGCATTATGTGATGTCGCCCGGGACGATCAAGCGCGCGCTCAAAACGATCAAAGAGGAGCTTGTCTGGTGGGAAGAGGAACTCATCAAACAGGGAAAACTCGTCGAGTCCCAACGATTGCACCAGCGGACGATGTACGATCTCGAGATGATCAAGGAAATGGGATTCTGCCACGGGATCGAGAATTATTCGCGCCATCTGACCGGCAAGAAACCGGGCGAACCGCCGCCGACGCTGCTTCACTATCTTCCGGAGAATGCGATCGTCGTCATCGACGAGTCGCACCAGACCGTCCCTCAGCTCGGTGCGATGTACAAGGGCGACCAATCGCGCAAAGGCACGCTCGTCGAATACGGGTTCAGATTGCCGTCGGCGAAGGACAATCGTCCGCTGTGTTTCGAAGAGTTCGAGGCGATGCGCGGACAGACGATCTATGTTTCGGCCACGCCGGGCGATTACGAGTTGCGGCAGACCGAAGGCGAAGTCATCGAACAGATCATCCGGCCCACGGGCCTTCTTGATCCGAAGGTTGAGATCCGTCCCGTTCGTGGACAGATCGACGACCTTTTGCACGAATGCCGCGTTCGGGCCGAACGCAACGAGCGCGTCCTCGTCACCACGCTGACCAAGAAAATGGCCGAGAATTTGTCCGAGTACTTTGCCGAGGTCGGCGTGCGCGTCACCTATCTGCATTCGGACATCGACACGCTCGAGCGAATCCGGATCCTGCGCGACCTGCGCCGCGGCGAGTTTGACGTGCTGGTCGGCATCAATCTTTTGCGCGAGGGTCTCGACCTGCCTGAAGTATCGCTCGTCGCGATCCTCGACGCCGACAAGGAGGGTTTTCTTCGGAGCGAACGTTCGCTGATCCAGACGATGGGCCGCGCCGCGCGCAACGCCGGCGGAATAGCGATCCTTTACGCCGACAAGATCACCGATTCGATGCGCCGCGCGATCGAAGAGACCGAGCGCCGCCGAACGGTGCAGGAAGAATACAACACCGAACACGGGATCACGCCGACGACCATCGTCAAATCGATCGAATCGACGCTCGTCACGGCGTATGAGGCGGATTATTTCAAGGTGCCGCTTGAACTCGACGCGTACGATGAATACTCGCCGAAACAGATCAAGGAGACGATCGCCGGGCTCGAACGCGAGATGCGCGAGGCGGCGAAAGAGATGAAATTCGAACACGCGGCGGAAGTCCGCGACAAGCTCAAGTATCTGCGCGACCGGCAACTGCAGATGTCGTGATCCCGGATTTGGTCTTCCATCTCGACGCGATTTGACCTGCGTCGCCAGGCTTTGTTTTGTTGTGCCGTTATGAAGTTTTAGCTGTTTTTCGGGATTCAAAACGTGTTAAAATCGGGTATGTGACGATGCTTGGTTCAGGTCTTTGGAAAGCATCATCATCTGCGTCCCCGCGCCGTGGGGGAACGGCCGGCGCCTTGATCCTGGGTGCTTATCATCTCCCGGTCCGGCCCGGAATCCTGTTCTTGAATCGGCGCCCGGTCCGAACCCGGCAGCGACCGTTTTTCGAGTTTTGAAAAGGAGTGAATTTTATGGAAGATCGTGAATCATTTGCGGTTGCGGAATCGTCCGACAAACCGAATCGGCGAAAGTTCCTCGGCAATTTGGGAAAATCCGCGATAGCTGCCGCTGCGGCTGGCGCGATCGTGCCGTTCATCGACAAGACTGCGGGGATTTCGGCGCAGCGCCCGATCGAAGGTTCGTTCTACCATCAAAGGTCACAAGCTTGCTATCAGTTTCGGGTGAATGCAGCGAGGGCGAATTTCCAGCCGATCCCGCCGCTTTTCAGTCGTCCGGGCAACGGTGACGAAGAACGCTACCCAAATCGGATCGGCAGTTACTCGAAGGGATTGCCGCATCAGTCCAACGGCGAGGTCGATCCCGCGGCGTATAACGCTTTTCTGAACGCGATGCGCACGGGAACTCCGGCGCTGTTCGAGCAGATACCTCTAGGCGGCGACCGCAAACTGACCAACCCGCAGGCCGGATTTGCATTCGATCTCGAAGGCAAAGACGCTTTTTCCTTGATTCAACCGCCCCCGCCGGCGTTTGCGAGCCGCGAGATCGGCGCCGAGATCGCCGAGAATTACTGGATGGCGCTTCTGCGCGACGTGCCGTTTTCGGATTATTCGACGAATCCTGTCGCGAACGCCGCGGCCGCGGATCTGACGCTTTTCGGCGCGGATTTCAAGGGTGCGAAGACGAACGGCGGCCAGGTGACGACCGATCTATTGTTTCGAGGACTTACTCCCGGTGACCAGGTCGGACCGTATCTCTCGCAGTATTTCTATCTGCCGTGCTTTTTCGGCGCCAACGAGATCAGCCAGAAGATCCGAACCGTGGTCGGCGGCCAGAACTATATGACCGATTTCGCGAGCTGGCTGAGCGTCCAAAACGGCGTCTCGCCGTCTCAGGGCGACGCTTTTGACCCGACGCCGCGATATATGCGAAACGGGCGCGACATCGGACAATGGGTCCATATCGACGTCTTGTTTCAAGGTTATTTTCAGGCGTTCTTGGTTCTTGCGGGCACGCTTGGCGCCGCCTTTGACGCCGGAAACCCATATTCGAATTCGGCGACGCAGCAGGGCTTCGCAACATTCGGCGGACCGCATATCGCGACGTTGCTGTGCGAGGTCTCGACGCGTGCCCTGAAAGCCGTCTGGAACCAGAAATGGATCGTTCATCGGAGACTTCGTCCCGAAGTATTTGCGGCCCGGATCGATCGCGCCCTTTATCACAAAGCCGCGTATCCGATACAGGCGGAAATTCTGAATTCGCTTTCCACAAACTCGCGGCTTGGCGGGTATATGACGCCCGGAAACGCGCTGCTGCCGATGGCTTTTCCGGAAGGCAGTCCGACGCATCCTGCTTACGGCGCCGGACATGCGACCGTCGCCGGCGCATGCGTGACCATCTTGAAGGCTTGGTTTGACGAGTCTGCGGTCATTCCCAATCCGGTTATGCCGGATCAGAACGGACAGTTCCTGACCCCGTACGTCGGCCCTTCGCTGACTGTCGGCGGCGAGTTGAACAAGATCGCTTCGAACGTCGCGCTCGGACGGAACATCGCCGGGGTTCACTGGCGTTCCGACGGCACCGAATCTCTGAAACTCGGCGAAGCGGTCGCCATCGGTGTTCTGAAGGATCAAAAAGCCTGCTACAACGAGCAGTTCGCGGGTTTCAGCCTGACGAAGTTCGACGGCACGACCGTCACGGTTTGATCTGGATCGCGGATAGTGAAGAGTGCATAGTGGATAGTGCAGAGTGCATAGTGCAGAGTGGATAGTGCATAGTGCAGAGTGGATAGTGCATAGTGCATAGTGCAGAGTGGATAGTGCAGAGTGGATAGTGCATAGTGCATAGTGCAGAGTGGATAGTTCAAAGGTCCTGATCAAGTGTTATGTACACTATGCACTCTGCACTCTGCACTATGCACTATCCACTATCCACTCTGCACTCTTCACTTTACTCCGTCGTTCGACGCCGGAAAATATCGCTATCAAACCCGGTTGGCGATTTGATAAAATTGATACGGTCCGACGCCTCACCCGGAACGGCTTCAAATGGAAAACACAGTCATCAACAATCGCTACCGCGTCCTGCGGCAGATCGGGTCGGGCGGATTCGGGTTCACATTCCTCGGTGAGGATCTTGGATTTCCGCATCGGCCGAAATGCGTCATCAAGCATCTCCGTCCGCAGTCGCGCGACGCGGCGTCGCTCGCGCTTGCGGGCGAACTTTTTCAACAAGAGGCCGAGACTCTTTACCGGCTCGGACGCCATCCGAGCATTCCCGCGCTGATCGCGCATTTCTGCGAACGCGGCGAGTTCTTTCTGGTTCAGGAGTTTATAGAGGGACACACGCTCGACCGCGAGTTTCTCGGCGGCAAGCGCTACGATCAGCACGAATTGATACAGTTTCTCGGACAGATTCTCGAGATCCTCTCATTTGTTCACGGCGAGCGCGTTATCCATCGCGACGTGAAGCCGGCGAACATCATCCGTCGCGCGTCGGAGGGAAGTTTCGCGCTGATCGACTTCGGCGCCGTCAAGCAGGTCAATTCCGCGGCCGGAGAGCGATCGGTTGCGATCGGTTCTCACGGATATATGCCGGTCGAACAAATGGCCGGAAATCCGAACTTCAGCAGCGATCTGTTCGCGCTCGGACTTGTTGGGATCGAAGGACTCTCGGGCGTCAAGCCGCTCGATATTCCGAAAGATCCCGCGACCCTCGAATTTCAATGGACGACACGCGCCGCGCTTTCGCCGGACGTTCGGGAATTCGTCTCAAGACTTGTCCGGCGCGATGCTCGCGAACGCTTCGTCTCGGCGAAAGAGGCGTTGGCCGCGCTCAACTCGGTAGCGGCGCACACCGGTTTTTTTCACGGTCGCCGCAGCACCTCAATTCCGGCTGCCCCGATTCTGATCCAAACGCCGGTCGAAACCCCGCCGACGGTGATCGTTTCGCCGACACAGCGCTTGATGCGGCCGCCCATTGCGGGCACAGCGCAAGTTGCGAACGACGCCGGAAACCGCAATCTGACGCGCATTGTTTTGGGTTTCGGAACGGTCGCCCTGTTGTTTTTGACGCTCCATTTCGCGGGCGTCGGCTCGCGCCAATCGGCGACCGTCAAAGGGCGCGCGCCGGCTCCTGATGCGCAGACTCAACCGGCGGCCGAGGTTTCTTCTGTCGATGTTTACAACGAAGCGCTCGAGCAGGGAAGGGAGGCGCAGGCGAAGGAAACGGTCGCAACGACCCGATTCGAATGGGAGGAGATCGCGAACAAATACCGCCGCGCTTATCTGTTGCTAAGTTCGGTCGAACGGGATCATCCGCGCTTTGCCGACGCCCAGCCGCTGATCGAGCGCTTCAAACAGGAATCCGAACGAGCGCGGCAGAAGTCGCAACGCTCCCCGGCAAACTGATCAGGATGCAAGTTCTCGCATTTTGACTTAAACTAGACGGTATGCAGGTCAAGACCGCCGAGGACGGAATAGAGGACTATCTCATCGACGCGAGCAATATGCCCGGCGGCCACGCCGAGAGGGTTTTTGTTCCCGACACTGCCGACGAGATCGCCGAAACGCTCCGCGAGGCGAACGAGAAAGGGATCGGGGTAACGGTTTCGGGCGCACGAACGGGAACGGTCGGCGGCGCCGTGCCGTTCGGAGGTTGGGTCATTTCGATGGAACGACTCAACAAGATCGTCGAGATCAACAAAAAAGACGGTTTTGCGATCGTTCAGAGCGCGGTGGTTCTCAGCGATCTTCAGCGGGCGGTCGAGGCTGAAGGGCTGTTCTATCCGCCCGATCCGACCGAATGGAGTTGTCAGATCGGCGGCACGATCGCGACCAACGCTTCGGGCGCGCGGAGTTTCAAGTACGGCGCGACCCGAAGCTTCGTTCGCCGGCTTGAGATCGTCTTGCCTGACGGCGAAACCTTGACGCTCAGACGCGGCGAAGTCTTTTCACGCGACGGCTTCGTAGAACTCGAAACGAACGGCGGTCGAGCGATCAGGGCGAAGCTTCCGACCTATGAGCAACCGGACGTTCGAAAGAACGCGAGCGGCTTTGTTTCCGGAGACAAGGTCGACGCGATCGATCTGTTCATCGGATCCGAAGGTACGCTCGGCGTGATCGTCGAGGCGGAACTCGCGCTCTTGCCGAAACCCGAGTCGTTCTTCAGCGGGATCGTCTTTTTCGAAAGCGAAGAGAATCTCTTGAACTTTGTCGCCGAGGCCCGCGAATCTTCGTTTAGAAACCGGAGCGCCCCAACTCGCGATGGATCCGTTTCGGCATCGCTGATCGAATACTTTGACGACCGCGCGCTGAAGTTCATCTCCGAAAAGTTCCCGGACGTCCCCGAATCGGCGCGCGGGGCGATCTTTTTCGAACAGGAAACGACGGCCGGGACCGAGGACGAATCGCTCGCCGAGTGGAACGATCTGCTCGAAAAACACGGTGCCGATCTCGAACGCTCGTGGTTCACGACGACCGAAACGGACCGCGAAAAGCTTCGCGATTTCAGGCATGCGTTGCCGGTCGCGGTCAATGAAAGGATCGTTCGCAACAAACAGAAAAAGATCGGAACCGATATGGCTGTCCCCGATCGGAATTTTGCTTCGTTTCTCACGTTCTATAAGGAAAAACTCGAGGCGAGCGGGCTCGAATACGTCATCTTCGGCCACATCGCGGACAATCATCTGCACGCCAATATGATCCCGAAGAACGACGAAGAGGCGGTGCGCGCGAAACATCTTTACGGCCGGTTTATCGCCCAGTCGATAATGCTCGGCGGCACGATATCCGCCGAACACGGCATCGGCAAACACAAGGCGAAGTATCTTTATGTGCAGTACGGCGAGCGATATCTGAACGAAATGGCGGAACTGAAACGTGCCTTCGATCCGAAAGGCCTACTCGGCCGCGGCAATATGATCGACGAGAGGTTCATATAGATTTGGGAATTGGGAATTGGGAATTCGGATTTGGGAATTCGGATTCCAGATTCCAGATTCCAGATTTCAGATTCCAGATTTCGGATAATGGAATCCAGATTCGGGTTCTTTGAAAAACCCAATGGGTCTTTCTATCAGGGGCTGGGACGAGTCAGTGCCATCTGCGGTAGCGGATGGTTGAAGATCGGTTGGTATCAATACTGCGGTCGGGAAATGCCGCGTCCAACCATCCGCTACCGCAGATGGTACCGACTCGACGCGATTTCAACGCGATTCCCGATTCCAAGCCTGGAATCTGTAATACGAATGTCTGGAATACGAAAGCCAGTAATTCTGGAATCTGGAATATCTGGAATGTGAATATCTTGAATACTTGAATTCGAATGTCTGGAATACGGAAGCCTGGAATCTGGAATATCTGGAATGTGAATATCTGGAATTCTGTAATACGAATGTCTGGAATACGAAAGCCTGGAATCTGGAATATCTGGAATCTGGAATATCTGGAATCTGTAATATCTGGAATATGAATATCTGGAATTCTGGAATCTGGAACACGAAAGCATATAGTTCTGGAATCTGGAATACGAATGTCTGGAATATCTGGAATATGAATATCTGGAATATCTGGAATATGAATATCTGGAATTCTGGAATATAAATGTTTGGAATACAAAACTAATGATCAAAGCAATACTTTTCGACTTTAACGGCGTTATCATCGACGACGAACCGGTTCAGTTGACGGCTTATCGGGAGATCCTGAAGGCCGACGGCATCGAGCTGACCGACGATGACTATTACGCCTGTATGGGAATGGACGATTTGACCTTCATCCGGACGAACTTCGCCCGTGCGGGCAAGGAAGTGACCGACGAACGGGTTGCCGAAATCAACGCCGCAAAGACGGCCCGATGGCGGGAACTGATTGCCGGGGAAGTCCCAATGATCCGCGGCGCCGAGCATTTCATTCATCTCGCGTCAAAGGACTTTGCGCTCGGGATCGTTTCGATGGCGAAACGTGAAGAGATCGAGTTCGTGCTCGAGAAGACGGGACTGTTGAAATGGTTTTCGGTGATCGTTTCGTCCGAAGACATTTCCCGGCATAAACCCGACCCTGAATGTTTTTTGAAGGGTTTCGGCCTGATCGACTCCTACCGGATAAAGGAAGGTCATTTGCCGATGGTCCACGGCGAGACGTTGGTCATTGAGGACGCGACGCAGGGAATCGCCGCCGCGCGCGCCGCCGGAATGAAAACGCTTGGGATCACGAGCGCGGTCTCGGCCGAAAAACTTCGAGCGGCCGGCGCCGACGCCGTTTCCTCCGACCTTCGTGACTGGATGCCCGAATCCGTTCGAAGAGTCTTTGTTTAGCTGACCGAAGCGCAAGGTTGCCCGTTCAAACGGTGCTGCGCGCGAAGGCAGGAGCCGACGACGTGAGCCGTTTCGCGCTTGCAGGTGCGAGGTTTGCGCTCGGGTCGAAATTCCGAATCTGAATTATGAGCGAACATCTGATATCAATCGACGACGCCCGCGGGAATTTGCTCGCGCTGGCCGCGCGGCTCGCGGAAGACGTTAAGAGCGCCGACGGACACGCCGACGCGCTGAAGCGCATCGTGCCGATCTATGTCGAAAAAGGCGAGGTCGATCTGGCCGCCGAACTGTCGGACTCGATCGCGGACCCGTTTGCGCGGGACCGCTTGCTGACGCTCGTCGCTGAGAAATGCGCCGTGGCGAACGACGTCGAGTACGCGTTCCAACTCGCGGAAGCGATCGAAGACGTCGGGATTGCAGCTGAAGCCCGCGAACGCATCGCTGTCTGCCAGGTTGCCTCCGGCGACTTTGAAAAGGCGCTGGCCACGGCTGAAACGCTCGACCACCCGGACAATGTCTTCAGCGAAATGGCTTTGCGTTTTGATGCGGAGGGCAACGCTGAACGGCGCGACGAAATGATCGACGCGATGAAGTTTCCGACGGCCAAGGCCGTCGCGCTCGGCACGCTCGCCGGACAGTATCTACAGAAAGACGACAAGAAGTCGGCCGTCGAGTTTCTCGACCGCGCCGCGATCGTGGCCGGCACGATCGACTACGAAACCGACGAGATCCGGCTTTTGACCGACATCGGAAACCTGTTCAGTGACGCGAACCGAAAGGATCGGGCGATCGAAACGCTCGACAAGGCGCGGCAGGTCGTCGAAAAGATGGACAGCGTTCATCGCGAGTATCTGCTTTCGGCTGTTTCACTCGGTTTCTTCAACGCGGGTTCGATCGATCTCGCCGACCGCACGCTTGACCTCATCACCGATAAAACACATCTTTCCGCGACACTGCTCGGTTTCGCGCGCGGTTACTGGGAACGCGACGAGCGAATCGATGCCCTCGATGCGCTCGAAGAGGCTTACCAGATACTGCAGTCGCAGCTCGAAACCGAAACACGCGACAGCCGCGCGAAGTTTCAGCTCTGGCGTTCGGTCGCGACCCAGTTTGCCGGATTTGAGAAGTACGAGCGCGCGATCGAGGCGGCGCAGTTCCTGCCGGACGATAGCGAGCAAATGGATGCGCTCGGCGAGATCGCGCAGATCGCCACGCTCCACGGCCAGGACGATTTCGCCGATCAGGCCCTTCGCGCGATCGCGGATGACGCCAAGCGAATGACGACGCTTGTCGGAATGTCGGACGCGAAGCAAAGGCGGGGCGATTCGGACGCGGCATTGCAATTGCTCGGTTCCGCGGCCGAACTCGCCGAAACCGTTCCGCAACTCGCCTTGCGTTCGGGCGCTTACAACGAACTCGCCAAACGATTTGCGGCCCACGGCGAGACCGACAAGGCCCGCGAGATATCGCATCTCAATCTCGAAACGATCCTTGCGATCAAAGACGACAGCGTCCGCGCCATCGCCTTCGCCGATCTCTCGCAAATCTATGAATTGATGGGATTTGAGCTCAACGATACAGAAAAAGAGACGCTCCGGGCGCTGATTCAGAAGACCGAATGGTGAAGCCTGCGGTGTAGATCAGCTTAAGATGCGCCGCGGCTTGCGGCACCACGCGCCGTCGCAAGCGGGGACGCTTGCGCTCCAGTCGGCCCGTGCGATTTACCAGAGGTCGTTGGCCACCAGTTCCGCGAATTCGTCGCGCTTTCGGATCAATTCAACCTCACCGTTGCCCCGAGTCAAAACGATCGCCGGCAAGAACCTGCCGTTGTATTGAAACATCTGGGCGATCGAATACGCGCCGCAGTTGAGCAACGCCAAAACGTCGTTCGGCCGGACTCCGGCCGGCAAGAGCCGATGATCGGGCAGCCGGCTGTGACCTTCGATATCGAAATAGACGTCGCCACCGTCGCAGAGCGGTCCGGCAAGTTTGTACGGCGTGTCGTGGGCGTCGTCCGCGCGCGACGCGTGAACGATGTGGTAATACCATTTGTAAGTTTCCATCGAAAGGAGAATGTTGAAGCCGGCATCGGTCAACAACCAGTTCTCATTTTGGATTTCTGATTTTGGATTTTGGATTTCAGCGATCGGACGGGTTTTTTGATTTCGGACCGTCGTCAGACAAATCCCGGTGTCGGCGATGACGCTGCGCCCGGGTTCCAAAAGCAACGTCAACCCGTCGAGAAGGTGTTCCGCGTTTGAATCAGCGGCTGCGGCCCTGAGCTCTTTCCAGGCGCTTGCGATCGCGTCAGACGGCTCGAAATCCGCAGCGAACATTTCGCGTTCGGGAACTGCAAAATCCGCGGAATGCGAGCCGTCGCGCAGGTAATTTACAGGAAAACCGCCGCCGAGGTTGAGATGCGACAGCCTGATCCCGGTTTCGCGGTGGATCGACACCATATTATCGAACAGCGCGCGCAATGCTTCAGAATATGGCGCGGCGTCGGCGTTCTGCGAACCGATGTGCAGATGTATGCCGCATAGATTCAAATGCCGGTTTGATTTATGTTCCCGAAACGCCGAAAGCGCCTCGTCCGGCATCATTCCGAATTTCGACGTCAAAAGCGCCGTCTGGAGACCGGAATGCGTCTTAGTCTCGATCTCCGGCACGAGTCGAAGCGAGACGTTGGCGCGTTTTCCGAGTCGCCGCGCCGTTTCCTCGATCAGCGAGAGTTCGAACAGGGAATCGACTTGGATCGCGAAAATATCGGCGTCGATCGCCTTTTCGATCTCCCAGACTTCCTTGCTCGTGCCGTTGAAGATGATCTGATCGCCGCGAAACCCGACCTCCAGCGCCTTCCAGAGTTCGCCGCCGGAATTGACCTCGAGATCGCAGCCGGATTCTTTGACGACCCGCAGGATTCCCATATTCGAATTCGCCTTCGCCGCGTAACAGACCTTCAGTTCGCAGTCGATCACCGACCGCGCTTTTTTCAGGCGCTCGATGTTGTGACGAATCCGCGCCTCGCTGAAGACGAAAAGCGGCGTGCCGAAGCGTTCTGCCAAATCAACGGCGGAAACGCCGTCAACCAGAAGGGCGTTGTTTTTCGATTCGAGGAATTTTGCGATCTTCCAGGACATTTTCTTTGAGAATTTCCGTTCGGAGTTCCGAAATTAGTACTTCAATCCCGTTCCGATCTGATGAAGGCCGGGGAGCGAGATCGGCAGCTTGCCGGCCGGTTCGATCATCCCGAACATCGCGCGAACCGATGCGCGCTGAAGGCCGGCCATATCGCCGTAAGCGACGACATATGTCTTGAACTCCGGAAAACTTCCCAGAACATAAGGATTGCCGTATGCGACGCCGATCACCTTCTTGTTCTTCGCGAGCAAATCACGGATTATCTGTGCGCCCGATTCCGGAATTCCGACGCTGTTCCTCGCCCCCGAACGGACACGTCCGAACATTGCGACGATGACGATCTCGGCGTTGTTCGCCATCTCGCGGGCGCGGGCCGCCTGTTCCATAGTCGAATTGTCCTGGAGCATCACCGACCCGGAACGGATCCGGTTCTCGCGCAAAAAGCGGTTCATTGCGGCGTTTGTCGCCTCGCCGTCGAACCCGTTCGAAACGCCGAGCACGAAAACGCGCTTGTCTTTTGCCAGCGGAAGAAGTTTATCGTCATTGCGAACGACCGTTACGGCTTTGTTCGAAACTTCCTCGATGAGCGCATAAACGTCTTTCGACGAAACGATACGATCGATCTGATCGAGCGGCGTGATCTTCTGATTGTAAAGACCGGTGTGATGTTTCCAAGCGAGCAACTTCCGGACCGATTCGTCGATGCGGGATTCGCTCAGACGGCCCGATTTGACGGCGTCTTTGAGGCCTTTCAGCATCGCATCGACATCGGCCGGTTTTTCAAGGATGTCGGCGCCGGCTTCGATCGCGCGGACACCGGCTTCTTCCTGGCCGACGTAAAGCGTCAGGCCGCTCATACTCATCGCGTCCGTGACGACCAGTCCTTTGAATCCAAGCTCGGTCTTCAAGATGTCGGTCGTGATCTTTTTCGACAAGGTCGCCGGAACGGGCACGCTGTCACTGACGATCTCGGCGCCTTCCTCGGCATCGACGCGAAGCGCGTTCTTGAGCGGTTTGATCAGCGTCGGGTCGATCTGCGGCATTCCGACGTGCGCGACCATTATCGACGCGACACCGTTTTCGATGGCTTTTTTGAAGGGATAGAGTTCGACGCGATCGAGACGCTCGCGCGAGACGTCGATCACCGGCAGACCGCGGTGCGAGTCGATGTTCGTGTCGCCGTGGCCCGGATAGTGTTTCGCCGTCGCGATCACGCCCTGACTCTGTACTCCGGCGATGAAGGCTTCGCCGAATTGCGCGACGAGTTCCGGATCTTCACTGTATGACCGGACGTTGATGACCGGATTGTCCGCGTTGTTGTTGACGTCGAGCACCGGCGAGTAGACCTGCAGGATCCCCATCGCTTTCGCTTCGCGGCCCGTGACCACGCCCATCTGATACGCGTAATCGGGGTTGCGGGTCGCGGCGACCGCCATATTCCAAGGAAAATTCGCGGCGTCGAAGAACCGCATTCCGATCCCCGTTTCGGCGTCGAGCGAGATCAGAAGCGGTGTCTTCGCGTTCTCCTGCATACGGTTCACGAGATGAACCGTCTCATACATCGGCGCGCCGAATAGGATGATGCCGCCGAGTTTGTTCTCGACGATATGCCGTTTCAGATCCTGGAAATACTCGCTGTCCTGATTCGCGAATTTGGCATTGATGCCGATGTGGACAAGCTGGCCGACCTTTTCGTCGATGGTCATTTTCTTGAGCGCCTTGTCGGCGAATTTCCAGGACTTGTCCTTCGGCGCGAAGTCCGAACGCATCGACCGCGCGGCCGTCTGCGCGACCGCCGGCAGAAACGAATTGAAGAGTAGAACTATCGTGATTGCAACACTTACGACAAATTTCATAAAAATCTTGACACCCCGGATCGTTGTTAATAAAATCTTGGTTATGGAAAACTCAACTCACGAAAAACGACTCAAAAAAATCGAAGCCGAATGCGCTGAACTTCGCCGGCAGATTCTCAAACTCGAGTTTCAGAACAAGAAGGACATTTTCTCGTTCAGAAAAGAAAGCGATGAGCGCTGGCTGCGGTTCGAGAAGATCAGCGACCGGACCCAGCGTCATCTGGACCATCTTTCGCAGTTAACGGGAATCGCGTTCGATACCTTCGAAGACCTCGACGACCGTCTCGACGCCGAGTCGAAACCGCTCGCGCGCAAACGTCAGCGAACCGATTGACTCGGCGTTCTCACGAGCATACTCACGGCCGTCGCGACGACGAGCGTCGTCAAACTCCCGATCACCGGAAACCAAGGGAACGCGATCTTCGTTCCGAAATAAACATATAGCATCAGGACTATGCTTGTCAGCATTCCGGCGAGCGCTGCGGTTTGATTCGCCCTTTTGACGAATGTCCCGACGAGGAAAACTCCGAGGATCGGGCCGTTGATCAGGCCGGCGACGGCAAGCGCCTGATTGAGCGCGGATTGTCCGGCATCTTTGACGGCGATCGCGACCGTGATCTGAACGAATCCGACAATGACCGTCAGAATGCTCGCGATCTTCAGCAAATGCTTGTCGGATTTGTCTTTGGCGAATGGTTTGTAAAGATCGTTGACGGCGGTCGCGGCGATCGAATTGAGCGAACTCGACAGAGCCGCCGCGAAGATCGCCGCAACGACAAGGCCGCTCAAACCGGTCGGCATATGTTTCGTGATGAAATCAGGAAAGACCTTGTCGCCGCCGGTGAACGGGAACGTCGCCGCAAGGCTCGAACCTCCGACCCCGATCTGCGAGTATTCCGGCAGGTTGAATGGCTGATAATAGGCGAAAAGCAGAACACCTATGAACAGGAATCCGATGAACTGGCCGAGCACTACCGCGCCGCTCGAAAGCAATGCGAAACTCGCCGATGCGGGCTTGTCGGTGCAGAGGTAACGCTGCACGAGATATTGATCGGTTCCGTGCGTCGACATCGTCAAAAAGCAGCCGCCGATGATTCCGCCCCAAAACGTGTAAGTCTTTGTAAAATCGAGAGTAAAGTCCAGGAACTTGAACTTGTCGAACTGGCTCCCGACTTCCAATACGCGCGTCATTCCGCCGTCGACCTGGCCGATTATCACCCAGGCCGCCGCGATCGCGCCGCCGATATAGATTCCGAGCTGCACGACCTCGACCCAGATGACCGCTTCCATTCCGCCGTAAAACGTGAAAATGATCATCACGATCCCGAGCAGTACGATCGATCCGATGATGATCGTGTTCGGGTTCGCATCGGGAACGAAAGCGGTATAAACGGCGGCCAGGACGATCGCGGTCAGCAGAAGCCTGATCCCGTCTGCGATGTTGCGCATTATCACGAACAACGACGATGCGAGCATCTTCACTTTCTGGCCGAACCGGTCGCCGAGAAGTTGATACACAGTGAAAAGCTCGCCCTTGAAATACATCGGGATGAAGATCAGCGAGATCACGACGCGGCCGACCATATAGCCGAATACAAGCTGCAGGAACTCGAAATTCCCGTTCTTGGCGAAAGCGATCCCGGGCACGGAAATGAACGTGATCGTCGAAGTTTCGGTGGCGACGATCGACATCGCGATCGCCCACCAAGGGACGCTGCGGTCGCCGACAAAGTAATCGGCCGTCGTTTCCTGTTTACCGGAGTACAAAACGCCGAAAAGCGTGATGCCGATCAGATAGCCGAAGATGATGATCAGGTCGAGAGTCTGCATTGTTCAATAAGATAACCCGAAAGATATTTGGAATGCGATAAGGAATTTTTATCTTGAAAGGGGTTTGAGGTCAAATGGGCTCTCAGAGAAATGCGACTGGAGCGCAAGCGTACTCGACTGGAGCGCAAGCGTCCCCGCTTGCAAACGGCGTGAAACGCCGTCAAGCCGCTGAACTTAAGCGCGCTCTTTTCCCCGGCGCCGTTCGCGCTCCGCGCTCATTGCAAGCGGGGACGCTTGTGCTCCAGTCAAATGCTCTCCCGTCAGTCGACCGTGAAACTCACGTTGAGGACCGCCGTCACATCTTTGTCGATCGTGCTCGTGTCGTAAATGCCGGAGTCCGAAACGTCGGTCGAATCGGCGGCCGTGATCTGCATCACGCCCATTCGCGCGTTGCGGACGGCGCCGACGCTGTCGCCGGTGCTCGCGGCGATGCGCACGGCGCGGGCCTTGGCGTCTCGGGCCGCCTCACCGAGCATTTCGATCTTGAGATCGCCGATGGCCGTGAAATAGAAACGCGGCGCCGACGATTCGAGCATTATTCCCTGATTGATCAACTCCGTTGCCTCGCGCGCGATCGCGGCGATCCGATCGACATCGTTCGAGCGTACCTCGAGGCTCTGCCGCAAGACGTAGCCGGTGATCTCGCCGGTTTCATTTCCCGTCTGATCGGTCTTTTTCAGCGTCGTTGTCGAAATCGACGAGATCGTGATCTGGTTTTCGGCAACGCCTTTTGTGATCAGATAATGCTTGACTTTGGGGATGTCGCCCGAAAGGCGCGTGTAAGCGTCCGAAACCTGCGACGCCTGATACGAAACGTCGGCCGACCAGACGACAAGATCCGATTTGATCCTTTTCTTCGCCGAGCCCGTCACGGTGATCGCTTCGTCGCCCTTTTTCGACTTGGCGAAAAACCAACCAAAAATAAACGAAGAAATGACCAGTCCGACCGCGAGAACGAACGCCGCGTCGAGCCAAGATCTTCTGTTTTCAGCGTGCATAATCCTGCTCCTTTTCGACGGTCTTCGATGATCCGTCAAACATGATCACGGCAAGCGCTATGCCCGCGGGAATGCTCGGTTTTTGAGAATATCAGAGGCGAACTTGGGTAAAATTTCACGGACGGCGGGGAATTGCGCGCCGATCAGGGGCAGGTGGTGACCGGGTTGCCGCAGAGGTCTTCGCGCGAAAGCCATCCGGTTTTACCGGAATAGGTGACCTTGGGCCCGAAGCACGCGAATCCACGAATGCGAACTGCAACTTCGGCAGGAATTCGCGCCGCGACGCCGCTGGCCTTTGACGGGCGCGAATACAAGGCGACGCGT
Organism: Acidobacteriota bacterium; assembly: GCA_016715115.1. Classification (NCBI taxonomy): domain Bacteria; kingdom Pseudomonadati; phylum Acidobacteriota; species Acidobacteriota bacterium. Next base: position 428,118 of record JADKBM010000016.1, on the reverse strand, counting down.
TTGGCGGAGTTTCCGTCCGGCCGTTCCGTGCGCAAGATCACGGCTTTCGCAGTGACCCATCCGTTGCCGCTGAATAGCAAGTCGCCGCCGACGGTCGAGGCCCCCGAGATCTTGACCCAACCCTTCGCATAGCCGACGATCTTGACCATCACGATCTCGTTGTCGTCGCCGTTGTCGTACCTGAGCTTGCCGACGATCTTCGCTTTCAGATCAGGCTTTGCCCGTACGTTCAGACCGCGCGGGTCACGATGTTCGACCCACGCATCGATCGCACAGTTCGCGTCCTGCGCGGCTGACGTGCCGGCAAGGACAAGAATCGCGAAAAGAACAAAGGCAAATCGGATCATCGTCCCTCCGATTCGATCGCGGCCACGGCCGATTCAATTACGAACCCGCTTTGTGCCAGCTGCTCCGCCGCGCGTTTCGGCTCGGCTCCGGTGCGTGCCATCACGAGCGCGACCCGCAGGTCTGAGTCCGCCGCGTCCATCAAACGCGAGGCGGAATCCTGATCGAGGCCGGTTTCGGCCATAAGAATCCGAAGCGAACGTTCCTTCAGCTTGATATTCGACGATTTGACGTTCGTCATACGGTTTCCCTTGACGTATCCGAGGCGGATCATCGCGGTCGTCGAGATCATATTGAGGATCAACTTCTGAGCGGTTCCCGCCTTCATCCGCGTCGATCCGGTGATCGCTTCGGGGCCGACGACGGCGACAAGCGCGATCTCCGCGGCATTTGTGACAGGCGATTCCGGAACGCAGGTAATGCAGGCCGTGAAACAGCCGACTTCCCGGGCGTAATCGAGCGCGCCGATGGTGTACGGCGTGCGGCCCGAGGCGGCGATGCCGACGACCGAATCGGTTGAGCGCAGCCCGCGTCTTTCGAGATCCGCGCGGCCCGCTTCGCGATTGTCCTCGCTCGCTTCGGTGGCTTTGTAAAGCGCGTCGTAACCGCCGGCAATGACTCCCTGGACGAGGTCGTACGAGACGCCGTAGGTCGGCGGGATCTCGCTCGCGTCAAGAACGCCGAGTCGTCCGCTCGTGCCGGTTCCGACGTAGAACAGCCGTCCGCCGTTCTCCATCCGTTCGACGATACGATCGGTCGCCGACGCGATTTCTGGCAATATCTTTTCGACCGCGAGCGCGACGAGTTTGTCCTCGTCATTGATCAAACGGAGCGCCTCAAGCGTCGAAACCTGATCGATCGCTCTCGTCTTCGGGTTTTCTTGTTCTGTTACAGGAATCATAGGCAGTCAGTGGTCAGTGGTCAGTGGTCAGTGAGCAGTGGTCAGTGAGCAGTGAGCGGTGAGCGGTGAGCGGTGAGCGGTGAGCTGGGTGAGCGAGGCCCCCCCCCCCCCCCCCCCCCCCCCCCCCCCCCCCCCCCCCCCCCCCCCCCCCCCCCCCCCCCCCCCCCCCCCCCCCCCCCCCCCCCCCCCCCCCCCCCCCCCCCCCCCCCCCCCCCCCCCCCCCCCCCCCCCCCCCCCCCCCCCGCCCCCCTCCCCCCCTCACTGCTCACCGCTCACCGCTCACTGCTCCCCGCCAAAGCCATTCGCGCCGCCGAGTATGCGGGCGCGGTCATATTATCGAACAAATACGCTTTCGGCGCGACCTGATGAACTTTCGCGAGCAGGGAATCGGTGACGAGCGGGCCGGATTTGAAGACGCCGCCGACGAGTCCGATCGGTACCTTCGATCGCTGCAGCCTAAGCTTCTCGATTACCGCCCGGGCCGCGAGTCCGAGTTCGCTGCCCGCCTCGCGCAAAACCTCGATCGCAACCGCGTCGCCCGCAGCGGCGGTTTCGCAGACAAATTTCGCGAATCCGGCGATACGAGCGTTGTCCACCTGCGGCGCGTAAAGCGCCACCGACAGGTTCTCCAACCGGCCGGCGCGGAAGTATTCCACAGCTTTTTCGCTCAGAGCGGTTTCCGGTGCCCGTCCGTCCGAAGCCTTGGCGATACGGTGCAGTGCGCTCAAAGCGATTCCCGCGCCGCCACCCTCGTCGCCCGCGAGCGGGCCCCAGCCGCCCGCCGAAGATCTTTCGCCCTTCGAGTTCTGGCCGATGGCCACCGATCCGGTGCCGGCGATGATAACCAGTCCGGGCCTGGTTTTGCCGATCCCGAACAACGCGATCTCGGCGTCGGTAAAGACATCGACCTTCTTGACCCGCAAAAGCTGAACGATGCGTTCACGAACGCGTTGCCGCAGGTCTGAGCGGCGTACTCCCGCAAGTCCGAGTGTCGCCGCGACGATATCGCCGCGAATCAGGTTGTTTTCATCGCAAGTTTTGTCGACGGCTGCAAGGATGTTCGAAACAGCCGTTTCGATGCCGACTCGAAGCGGGTTCGACGCGCCCGAAAAGCCCTCGGCGACGACCTCTCCCTGGTTATTGATAAGCGCGATGTGGGTCTTTGTTCCGCCTCCGTCAACTCCCAGGTAAAGATTGTGGATGTTGCCTTTACGGCTCGTTTTTGGGGTGCGCGGCGACATAAACGGAAGATGAAGCTCTTGAGTCCTATTCTAATGATGCTTGACATATAATCAAAACTAAAAGATTTTATAAGTGCAATAACAAAAGTTGATTGATAATCGTTAATTGTTGACGGCGCGCGCACGGTCTTCAACCGTCAGCAATCGTCGACTTACCGTTCACGAACATGGAAATCAGACAACTCAAAGCATTCTTGGCGATCGCCGAGACAAAGACGTTCACTGCCGGGGCGCGGATCATGAACGTCACCCAAGCGGCGATCTCTATGCAGATCAGGCAGCTCGAGGACGAGGTCGGATTGCAGCTGTTTACACGTACGCCGCGGCGCGTGATCTTGACCGAGGCCGGCGAGTATCTGCTCGACCGCGCGCGCCGGATCCTGCGCGAGCACGACTCGGCGATCGCCGAGATCTCGGAACTCGCCGGCGCCGAATACGGTCGTTTGCGAATCGGCACTTCGTCGTCGATGTTCGCCACCGAACAGCTTCCCGGGATTCTGGAAAAGCTCAAAAAGACCTTCCCCAATGCCGAGATCACGGTCAGCAGCGGCACGAGTCAGGTGCTCGTTGAGAAGATTATGCACGGCGAGATCGACATCGCGTTCGTATCGCTTCCGGTCGAGACGTCGAACGTTCAGACCGAGCTGCTGTTTTCCGACGAGATCGTCGCGATCGCCCATCCGTCGCACCCGTTGTGCGACGAACGCGTCATCAGCGCCGCGGCGCTCGCCGGCGAACATCTCATCCTCGGCGAGAAAGGCGGCAACACGCGCCGGATGATTGACGATTTCTTCAACGCTTCGAACGTCCGACCGAACGTGATGATGGAACTTTCGCGCCAGACTGCGATCAACCGGATGGTCGAAAACCAGATGGGCGTCGGGATCGCGGGCGCGAAGACGGTTTCACGCGAAGTTCGCGAAGGCCGATTGGTCTCCTGGTTCATCGAAGGCGCCGAGATCAAATGGGAACTCGGTCTCGCCCGCTTGCGGGGCGGCTACTTCTCGCCGATCGCGAAGGAGTTTTGCAAGTTCTGCAAAGAGAGCTTCAAAGAACGCGAGAAAGAACTGAAAGCGAAGAGTCAGAACCGGGAGCGATAGCGACCGCAAAGAATTAGCAAGCGGGAGCGCAGCGACCTCGATCACACAAAAACCAACTTCATGATTAATCAGCAGAGACTTGTACTGTTCATCGTCTTTATTTTCGTCGTTTGTTCCGCGCGGACTATGTTGGCCCAAACGGTCGGCATCAACGTCGCAAGGCTCGCTCAGATCGATGAACTCGTCACCCAAGACATTGCCGACAAGAAACTCCCGGGCGCGGTCGTCGTCGTCGGCCATAAAGGCAAGATCGTTTACCGGAAAGCATTCGGAAACCGCTCGCTCGCACCGACGGTCGAGAAAATGACGCTCGATACGATCTTCGACGTCGCGAGTCTGACCAAACCGATCGCGACGGCGACCGCGATAATGATCCTCATCGAACGCGGAAAGATCCGTTTAAGCGACACGGTAGGCAAGTTCATTCCCGACATTCAGGATGAAAACGCCAAACGAATCACGATCCAGCAACTTCTCACGCACACCTCGGGCTATGCGCCGGATTTTGATCTAAAAGAAAAATGGTCGGGCCGCGACGGGATGCTGCAAGCTCTTCTTAAAGAAAAACTCCGCAGCGCGCCGGGCACGCGTTTCGTCTATTCGGACATCGGTTTCATCGTTCTCGGCGAGATCATCGAACGGGTCGCCGGTGACAGCGAGGACGTTTTCGTCGCCCGCAACATCTTCGGCCCGATGCAGATGAACTCGTCGAGTTTCATACGGATGACGGATTCGACTGGATCGACGCGGTTTCCAATAGGCTCGATCGCGCCGACCGAAAACGTGCGCGGCCAGCAAAACTATCTCGGTTCTCAGTTTGAAGGCGACGACCGCGTTGGAAACGAGATTCTTCGTGGAATGGTCCACGATCCGACGGCGTTTCGTATGAACGGCGTTGCCGGACACGCCGGATTGTTTTCGACCGCCGACGATCTTGCGCGTTACTGTCAAATGATGCTGAACGGCGGAACGTTGAACGGCAAACGCTTGCTTTCGGCCCTGACGGTCGCGAAAATGTCGGCGCCGGTCGTTGTATCCGACGCGGGAGACGCGCGCGGACTTGGCTGGGATTTGAACACGTCGTTCTCCGCCAACCGCGGCGAACTTCTCCCGCTCGGATCGTTCGGCCATACGGGTTTTACCGGCACCGGAGTCTGGATCGACCCGACGTCGCAGACTTTCGTCGTCTTTATGTCGAACCGTGTCCACCCCGACGGCAAAGGCGATGTCGCCCCGCTCCGCGCAAAGGTCTCGACCGTCGTCGCCGCGGCGATCGAAGACACCCCGATCGAAAAATACAAAGATGCCGAAGCCTCTTTCTATGCCCGGATCGCCCCCCAGATCGATCGCTTCAGGGAACAGTCCGAAGCCGCAAGGCGTCAGGCTGAGTCGATCGCAAATCGCAGATCGCAGATCGCAAATGTCGCAAATGGCATCGACATCCTCGAGCGCGACAATTTCAAACAGCTCGAAGGCCTTAAGATCGGTCTCGTCACCAATCAAACCGGGCGGAATTTCGCCGGCAAGCCGACGATCGACGTCCTTTTTGAAGCCAAGAACGTCAAACTCGTCGCGCTTTTCTCGCCCGAACACGGCATCCGCGGCGAACTCGATCAGGAGAAGATCGACGATACAAAGGATGAAAAGACGGGGTTGCCGGTCTTTTCGCTTTACGGCGAGACGCGACGGCCGAAACCGGAGCAGCTAAAAGACCTCGACGCGCTCGTTTATGACATTCAGGACATCGGCGCGCGCTTTTACACCTACACGGCGACGCTTCGAAACGTGTTGGAAGAGGCGGCAAAGTTGGGCAAGCCGGTCTTCGTGCTCGACCGCCCGAATCCGATCAATGGCGTCGACGTCGAAGGCCCGCTCGCGGACGAGGACAAACTCTCGTTCATCGCGGCGCATACGATCCCGGTCCGCTACGGACTGACGATCGGCGAACTCGGAATGATGATGAACGCCGAGCGGAAGATCGGCGCCGATCTGCGGATAGTCAAAATGGAAAACTGGTCGCGCGCCCAATGGTTCGACGAAACGAATCAGGTTTGGATCAACCCGTCGCCGAATATGCGCTCGTTGACCGAAGCGACGCTGTATCCCGGCATCGGGCTTCTCGAAACGACGAATCTATCGGTCGGACGCGGTACCGACACGCCGTTCGAGGTTGTCGGGGCGCCTTGGATCGACGCTCAGAAACTCGCCTCCTATCTCAATGCGAGGAATCTCGCCGGCGTGCGGTTCGTCCCCATCAAATTCAAGCCGAAAGCGTCGGTGTTCAAGGACGAGAACTGCGGCGGGATCAACATCGTGATCGTCGATCGCCGGCTGTTCAGATCGGTCCGGACGGGCATCGAGATCGCGGTCGCGCTCCGCAAATTGTATGCGGCCGAATGGCAGGCCGAACGCTACGGACGGCTGCTTGTGAATGCTCAAATTCTCGAGCTTGTAAAGCGCGGCGACGAGCCGGATGCGATCGAGAAGGCGTGGGTTGCATCGCTCGAGGAATTTCGTCGTCGTCGCGCACGGTTTTTGCTTTACAAGTAGTGTCAATCGGTTTATAACCGAATTTAGTTCAAAACAGACTTCTGAAGTTACAGCAATTATCAATGATCGCGGGCATTTTCAGGCTAGGACCGAAGCTCGCGCCATAACGAAAATTTGGAGATTTGTCCAAAAACCAAAATTATCTTGATAGCTTGTTCGAGGACTGTCTGGTAGAAATCCATCAATAGGAAGGAAAAATATGACAAGGCGAATTTTTTCGAGCATCACACTTTCGATCATAGCTACGGCGATGATCCTGAGTTTTGGCCTTTCAGGCATTGCGCAGGAAATAACCGGAACGATCGTCGGATCGGTTCGCGACTCCAACGGCGCTGCCGTTGTCGGCGCGAACGTAACGATCAGCGACGCGCAGAAAAACAATCTGACAGTGAGAACCGTGACGACGGATTCCGATGGTCAGTACACCGTTCCGAATCTTTCGCCCGGCGTTTACAGCATCACGGTCGAAGCGGCGAATTTCAAGAAATCCGTTAAGACCGGCGTTAAGCTTGACGTCGGGCAGCGATTCACTACCGAGATCACACTCGAGGCCGGCCGCATCGACGAGGTTGTAACTGTTGAAGCCGACCCGGTTCAGGTTGACCTCCAGTCCGCCACGAGCGGCACGGTCATCAGCGGCGACCAGGTTCGTGAACTTTCGATCAACAACCGCAACTTCACGCAGCTTGTGACGCTGGCTCCGGGCGTTTCGAATGACCTGTCCGATCAGGTTTATCAAGGCACGACGAGTCCGGACGGCGCGGCGAACATTGTTCAGATCTCTGTCAACGGAGCCCGTTCGAGCCAGAACACGTTTACCGTTGACGGCGCGGACATCACCGACCGCGGCTCGAACCTGACGATTCAGGCTTACCCGAGCGTCGATTCGATCGGCGAGTTTCGCGTTCTTCGCTCGCTCTATCCGGCGGAGTCCGGACGCAGCGGCGGCGGTCAGGTCAACGTCGTGACCCGCAGCGGCACGAGCAAGTACCGCGGCAGTATGTTCGAGTTCATCCGCAACGAAGCATTCAACGCGAATGACTGGGTCACCAATCAGAATCCTGGTTTGGCGACGACGCTCGGCCGCGACAGCAACGGCAAGGTCAAGCGACGCCCGTTCCGTTACAACAACTACGGTTGGACCTTCGGCGGACCGCTTTTCTTCTTGCGCTTCGGTGAAAAGGATCCGAGCGAGAGTATGTTCGAGCGAATGGATCGCACGTTCTTCTTCTTCTCGCAGGAGTTTCGCCAGGACAAGCGTTTCCCGACCTTGAATTCGACTGTTCCGACCAATCAACTGAAGCAGGGGATCTTCACCGTTCCGATCTGTCTGACCGCGGTCGGATCTTCGTGTACGGCCGCCGGTTCGGCAGTTCTTCCGGCAGGCACTCCGCTCAGCACGTTGCGTCCGATCAATCCGGTCGCGGCTCAGTATCTGCAGTACATTTACAATGCTCTTCCGGAACCGACGATCGCGGGAACGTTCAACCTGAACTTTCCGACCGAGAACATCGCGAAATTCCGCCAGGAGGTCCTGAAGATCGATCACAGCGTCAACGACAAATGGTCGATGTACTATCGCTTCCAGAACGACAAGATTCCGACGACCGAAGCGAACGCGTTGTTCTCGAGCGGTTCCGGATTGCCGGGAGTTTCGACGACTTCAACGAACTCACCGGGACGGACGCATACCTTCCAGACGACGTACGCGGTGTCGCCGAACGTAATTTTCGAGGGCCGTTACACATTCGGCTACGGCGCGATCATCAGTGAAAATATCGGCACGCTCGCGTTGTCGAGATCGCCGATCACGCCGCCCCTCGCTTACACGAATCAGCGTGACCGCGCGCCGACGATCAGCGGCAACGGTTTCAGTGCGCTCCAGTCGTTCGGTCCGTATGACAACTTTTCGTGGAAAAGCAATATCGCGGGCAGTTTGACTTGGATCGTCTCGAATCACACCTTCAAGTTCGGAGCCGTCTATTCGAAGTACCGCAAGAACGAAAACGCTCTCGCGGGAAACAACGAAGGTATCTTCTCCGGATTCAACACGCCTGGCGCAACATCCAACGTGACGGCGACCGGCGGAAACACCACCCAGCAGTTGTGGGCAAACTTCCTGATGGGAACCAACGTGAGTTTCACGCAGGCGAGTTTTGACTATACGGCCGATCTCCGTCAGAAGGCTTTTGAGGGTTACGCTCAAGACGAATGGCGTGTTTTCCGCAATCTGACGGTTTATGCCGGTGTTCGCTACTCGTTCTTCGGTTCGCCGTGGGACCGCAACGGACGCTTGACGAATTTCGTTCCGCAGCTTTGGAAAGCGTCTGACGCACCGCTCGTTACCGGAGCCGGAGCCCGCGTCGTCGGAACCGGAAACTTCTGTAACGGAATGATCGTCAATTCGCAGAACATCGTGCCCTTTTCGAATTGCAACCCGACGATTTCGCCGTGGGGCAAGTTCATTATGAACGTTTCGAAGACGGACTTTGCTCCGCGTTTCGGTCTCGCGTGGGATCCGTTCGGCAAGGGGATGACTTCTGTCCGCGCCGGCTACGGTATCTATCACGAACAGGTTCTCAACGGAATGCTTCTTCAGATGATCGGTCTGAACCCGCCGTTCCAGCAGACCTGCACGGTGACCGGCGTTCGCCTCGATAACCCGGTGCCGGGCGGCTGCGCGGTGGCGTCGACGACGACGGTCGCGAGCGTGCGGGCGATTGATCCGGACTGGCAGACGCCGTATATGCAGCACTGGTCGTTGGACTTCCAGCACCAGTTGATGAAGAACCTTGTTGTTACGGCAGGCTACTTCGGATCGAAGGGTACGAACCTGATCGGCTCGTTCGAAAAGAACCTGATCGAGCCGGGCAAGGCGATCGCGCTCGGACCGACGGGCTGTGCCGTCGGCGCATCGACGACTCCGACCGCGCCGTGTCAGCTTGCCGGCCAGGCTTTCTTCTCGTCGGCGGCGTCGGCAATTCTCGACCAGATCCGACCGTATCGCGGATATCGAGCCATCACGGCGGTCGAACCGCGTTACAACTCGAACTACCACAGTCTGCAGGCGACCGTTACGAAACGGTTCACCGGCGCCTCGCAGATCAATGCTTCGTACACCTGGTCGAAAAACCTGACGGACAACCAGAACGACCGTTCGGCGTCACCGCAGAATACGTACAACATCGCGGCCGACCGGGCCCGTGCGGCGCTTGACCGACGTCATATCCTTTCGATCAACTACATTTACGAACTTCCCTGGTTCGATAAACAGCAAGGATTCGTCGGCAAGGTGCTTGGCGGCTGGCAGCTTTCGGGCATCATCACGTACAACACCGGTCTGCCGTTCACGCCGACCGTTTCGGGCTTCGACCCGGCCGGTCTCGGACTGATTCCGCCGCCGACGACGGTCGCACGTCCGAATATGTTGTGTGATCCCAACGAAGGCGCTCCGAGAACGCCGCAGCAGTGGTTCAACACCGCCTGCTTCCAGTTCACGCCGACAAGCAACGATGGCTCGTTCCAGAACATCGTCGGAAGCGGCGGCCGTGGGACGGTTTTTGGTCCGAGCACGAAGCGAATTGACTTCACGCTGACCAAGAATCTGACATTTGGCGAGCGGTATCGGGTTCAACTCCGCGCTGAAGCGTTCAACATCCTGAACACAGTCAACTTCAGAGGATTGAGCGTCGGTACGTGGACGAGAGCGACGGCTCCAGTTGCCAACGGCGGAACCTGTGTCTCGGGTTGCTCGACGTTCGGCCAGGCGCTGACCGTTCGCGATCCGCGCGTTCTTCAATTCGGCGCGAAATTCAGCTTCTAAGGGGCTGAATTCGCATAGACTGAACGCCCGTGCCGGCATAACGGCGCGGGCGTTTTTTTGCTAGAATGTCGAAGTTATGAACAGTATTTTGCTTCGAGACGTTCGGGCCGTGTTTCAGAATCGTTCTGATGACAACGCGAACGTTCTTGTTTCCGGAAGTTCGATTTCCGAAATTTCAACGGACGACATCGACGCCTCGCGCGTGATCGACCTTGACGGCGCGACGATGTTTCCCGGTTTTATCGACATTCACAATCACGGCGCGGTCGGGATCGACGTCAACACTTCGGACGCGGACGGTCTCCGCGAGATCGGCGCTTTTCTTGCGCGGAATGGTGTCACGGCTTGGCTCCCGACGTTCGTTCCCGATTCGGCTGAAACTTATGCCCGGGTCATCGGCGAGATCGAAAAGGTCATTGCCGGTCAGGACGATCTGCCGATCGCGCAGATTGTCGGCGTTCACTATGAGGGCATTTTCGCGAACACGCAGATGTGCGGCGCGCTGCGTCCGGAGTATTTCAAAACTTTCAGCGGCGACGAAGTCATTGGACTTCCGACGATGTCAGCGGGTACGCATATGACGACGTTTGCTCCGGAGATCGTCGGCGGCGTCGAACTCGTCCGCGAACTTCGGCGCCGCGGCTGGATTCCGTCGATCGGTCATACCAAGGCGACGCCTGAGATTCTCGACGAGGCTTTCGCCGCCGGTGCGACGCATATGACGCATTTCTTCAATGCGATGACCGGGCTTCATCACCGCGATGTCGGCGTCGTCGGCTGGGGGCTGACGCGCGACGTCTCTGTCGACATCATCGCCGACGGCATTCACGTTCATCCCGAATTGCTCAAGTTCGTTTTCGATTCGAAAGGCGCCGACCGCGTCTCGCTGATCAGCGATTCGGTCGCGCCGACCGGACTCGGCGACGGGGAATTCGATCTCTGGGGCGAGACGATATCGGTCAAGAACGGCCGCACAAAAAACGAGCGCGGGAGCATTGCCGGCAGTGTTATCACGATGCTCGATGCAGTTCGAATGGCGCGCTCCGTCGGGGTTTCGGACGTTGCGGCCGCGAAAATGGCGAGTACCAATCCGGCGAAACTCTTGGGAATCGACGCCTCACGCGGTTCGATCGAAGCCGGAAAACGCGCCGACCTGGTCGCAGTTGATCAAAGCGGAAAGATCAAAATGGTGATGATCGCCGGAAAGGTAGTTGATTTGTCGTAGCCCGAAATTCATCTTTTCACGGCGGCTTGCCGCACGGATGTGCGGAAAGGCTCGGGAGTCCGTCTTAAAAGTCACTGGTGTCGCCGAAGGTGACGGACAACATAGCGTAGCGAGAATCGCTACGTGAGGATCGGAATTCGACTTCGGTCTCCAAAGGAGACGAACATAAATCGATGATTGTTGGTCACTTACAGCGACCAAGACGGGAATGCAACGTCACCCTACGCTATGTTCTTTGTCTCCTTCGGAGACTCAATTCGGTGACTTTTGAGACATCCTCCTCTGCCTTTCCGGGGGCGGCAACTGCCAACGCGGCTGCGCCGCCGATCGGCGATGGGCAGCCTGAGCCTGGCCGCAGAATCGCGGGAACCTCCGCAACGTTTTTCGGTTTGGCGGTCTTGCTGCACTCTGCCGCCGCTCTGCGGCTAGAGGTTCAAAAAAGAAGCCGCCGGGTTGACGCAACGGCGTCAACCCGGCGGAAGTTTACGGATCGGTCGGCTAAGCGTTAACTGCCGCTCGCGCCTCCGCTCCACATTTCAAAGCTGCCCCAGATCTCATCGATGATCTTTTCGTTGGCGGCGAATTTATCCGCGTCGGTGCCGAGGATCATAATGTAGTTGTCGGTAACGTCGGTGCCGACGAGGATGCGCAGTTTGCCCTTCCGCCCGTCAGCCTTCATTTCGGTGTCGGCGTCGGCGACGGAATAGTCCGCGCTCTCACCCTTCAACGCGCCCGGCTTGACCGTCTGGCCCATTTCGGTCAGGAAATCGACGGCATCCTTGAGAAGATCCTCTTTGGAGAGGGTTTTGTCCTTGTAGGCGATGACAAAGATGTCGATCTTTTCAGGAGTCGTCGCGCCGAAGACATCGACGCCGTCCTGGGAATTAGATTCGCCGGTCGTTCCTTCCGGAACCGAAAACCCGTAACCTTTCTTCTCGTCGTAGACATAGACCCAGTTTGTCGGAACCGGATTGGTCGAGACCTTTTTGGATTTACCCTCGGGCTTCTTCTCGTTCGTCAGTTTGGCCTGATCCTTTTTTGCCGAATTCGAGTTTGAAGCCGAATTGGAGCTGGACGAATTGGAACTCGTCGAGTTCGCAGCCGTGTTCGCCGGTTTCGCGTTATTTGATGTCGTGTTCGTAGTGATCGACGCCGAACACCCCGCGGCAACAACCGCAAATATCGAAACCGTTATCAATAAAAGTGACTTTTTCATCATTCTTCTCATCCTTTGTTTTGTTAATAAATTCAGTTTTGCGGAACGCGCGGTGCATTCCGCTAAAATTACCGTCCGCCCGGCAGTCCATTGGGCGGTCCGCGATTAATTTCATAACTATCGGCAGAACCAACTCGTGTTGCCTTGATCGCGAAACCGAGGAACGTGAACAAGCGATTCTCCATTTGACACCGAGGGGGTCGATGAAGGCAAGCCGCCCGATGGTTCAAATGGCAAGAATCGCGGATCTTGTCCGACGCTCCGTTCTCGGGAGCGCTCGATCATCCGAAGCGAATCAGGTGGCCTACTGTAGAAGATAAACGAAAAGTCGAAGACAAAAGGGTCACCGGCCCCGAGAAAATCCCGGCTTTCGGCTCAAAAAGCTGAAAGTATTGCAATTGACCGCCGAACAATATATAACTATTCGAAATCTCTGCTTCAAGGGCCAGGTGAATTCCAATGTCAGAATCGTATTGCCATTTTCGAATCCTTCAAATTGCTCTCCTGATCTGCGCGGCGGCGCTCGCTTCGTTGAGGATCGCGGCGCAGGAACCGCTCGACGTCGCTCCGATCCTGATCAGTCATCCGGATTCGACGAGAGCATTGACCGATGCGTCCGGGACCGTCGATACGGCCGATGCCGGAACGGCGTTCGCTCCCGGCGCGAATACGGAGATCACATTCTATCTGACGAACGTCGCGCTGCTGCCCGATGAGGGCGCGAATGCGTTTCGCGCGGATGTCGAAGACGCTCGTCGGGTGCGTTATCCGTTGAGGATCGTTTCTCTCGAACCGACCGCGAAGCGTCCCTGGGTCTATGCGGTCACGGTTCGATTGAATCCGCGGCTCGCGGCGGCCGGCGACGTGCTTTTGCGTGTTGCGTGGCGCGGTATGTCGAGCAATCGCGTGCGGGTCGCGATCGGATTCGAAGGCGGGAAAATCAAGGACGATCCGGGCGCGCGGCCGACTCCGATGCCGGAAAATGAGCCGGCGCGGTTCGAGTCCTCCGACGAGATCGCCCAGCTGCCCTGGAACGGCAACAATGTGCGCTTTATGGAACAGGCGACGTTCGGCCCGACCTCGGCAACCGAGCTGCGCTTGCGCCGGATCGGGATTTCCGCCTGGCTCAACGAACAGATGGAAGAAAAGCGCGACGTGAACGGAGCGATTCGGACTTCGACGCTGCCGTATCCCGGACTCGCACTCCAGGTCACGAATCCGCCGACGGGCTGCACCGGAACGTGCTTGCGGGACAATTACACGATGTATCCGCTGCAGAACTGGTTTTTCAAAGAAGCGCTTTACGGCGACGACCAGCAGCTCCGGCGCCGGGTTTCCTGGGCGCTCGGGCAGATCTGGGTCGTTTCGGGCCGCGAAACGGTTCAGCCGTCGCGGATGATCCCGTATTTGAAAACCCTCGATCGCAACGCGTTCGGCAATTATCGCGATCTGATGCGCGAGATGACGCTGAATCCGGCGATGGGCAACTATCTCGATATGGCGATCAGCACGCGCCAGAGTCCGAACGAAAACTATGCGCGAGAGATCCTGCAGTTGTTCACGATCGGGCTTTATATGCTCAACGACGACGGAACCGTCCGCGTCGATTCAAACGGCGTTCCGGTTCCGACCTACAGCCAAAACGAGGTCAACGGGTTTACAAAGGTCTTCACCGGCTGGACTTTTTGCGACGTCGGCTGCGCGAATTCGCTGCCCGGGATCAAGAACTACGTCGATCCGCTGGTCCTGAATCCGGCCAATCACGACACTACACAGAAACAGCTATTGACTTATCCGGGCTCGGTTCCTTTCATTCCGGGCGGACTGCCCGCAGAACAGGATTTCGAACTCGCGCTCGACAATATCTTTTATCATCCGAATGTCGGCCCGTTTATCGGTAAACTGCTGATCCAGCAAATGGTGACGAGCAATCCGACCCCAGCATATGTCCGTCGCGTCGCATCCGTTTTCAATGACAACGGCAGCGGCGTGCGGGGCGATATGAGCGCCGTCGTGCGCGCGATCCTGACCGACCCCGAAGCGCGCGGCAATTTCAAGACCGATCCGGATTACGGACATCTGCGCGAGCCGGTCCTGTATGTCACGAACATCCTCCGAAACCTGAATCCGGCCGCGCAGCCCGGTTCAACGATCGCCTGCAAGGGCCAGAGCGACGGCGTGATCAACGGCAAGACGCTGATTCTCGATCAGGACGTTTTCAATCCGCCGAGCGTGTTCAACTATTATCCGATGGATTATGTTCTCCAGAACACGAATCTTGCGGCGCCGGAGTTCGGGATATTCTCGACCGGAACCGCGCTTAAGCGTCCGAATTTCGTCAATTCGATGGTCTTCGGCACCGGGATCCTGCGCGACGCGGCCGCGCCCTGCGGAACGAAGATCGATCTGGCTCGCTGGCAATCGCTGGCGGACGCGGATCAGACCGGCGCGTTGCTGATCGATACGATGAATCGCGAGTTTTTGCACGGAACGATGTCGGCCGCGGTCCGCGGGCACATCCTGACGGCGGTGCAGACGGTCGCCGCGGCGGACTCTCTCAAGCGCGCGCGGACGGCGCTTTATTTGGTGACGACGTCGCCGCAGTTTCAGATCCAAAGATAGACGGGATTTTCGATTTTGGATTTTGGAATAATCGAAAGATGGCTGTAGTTCTTAAGCCGGACATTTTGGATTGATCTCCTTGAAGCCAATGAACGAATCAAGAAGGAATTTTCTCAAACAGTCGTGCGGAGCGCTGACGATGACGGCGATGGCGACGCAGATGTCGCATCTCGGATCGATCAGCGCGTTCGCACAGAAAAACAAGTCGGCAGCGAAGACGGTTTCGGCCGGCGCGGATTACAAGGCACTCGTTTGCGTCTTTTTCGGCGGCGGCAACGATTCGAACAATATGATCGTGCCGACGCACAGCGCCGGTTACGCCGAATACAGCGCCGCGCGCACGCCTCAGGGCTTGGCGATCCCGCAGGCGAATTTGTTGACCGTCAATCCGCCGTCACTCGGGCTCGAATTCGGATTTCACCCGAATCTGAGCGAACTCCACGGGCTCTGGGGGCAGGGAAAACTGGCCGTCGTGACCAACGTCGGAACTCTCATACGGCCGCTGACGAAACAGCAGTACCTGGCCGGCGATCCGCGTCCCGACCAGCTCTTTTCGCATTCGAATCAGGTTGAGCAATTCCGGACTTCGATCTCTGCGTATTCCTCGGCCACCGGATGGGGCGGACGGCTCGCCGACCGGACGCTCGGCCTCAATGGCGGCGGCGCGATCCCGATGGTCACTTCGATGGCCGGCGTCACGGTCTTCAGCAACGGCGAGAACACGCAGCCGCTGATTATGGAGCCGGCGCCGACGCCGCTCAATCTCGTCCTCGCGCTTGAAGGATTCGGCGCCGGGCCGGACGAAGCCGCGCGCAAAAACGCGATGCGGCTGATCCGCGGCGAAGACCTCGACAAAACGCTCGTCGATGCCGCCGGATTCCTGACGCAGCAGGCGGTGAACGTCAGCGAGCAACTGAGCACCGATCCGACGCTGACGGTGACGTTTCCGAACACGGCACTCGGCAATCAACTCAAACAGGTCGCGAAGCTGATGAAGTTTCGGACTTCGCTCGATATGTCGCGCCAGATCTTTTATGTCCAGTTGCCGGGCTTTGACACGCACGGTTCGCAGATTGCCGGCCAGGGTGCGCTTTTTACGCAGGTCAGCCAGGCGCTGAAGGCGTTTTATGACGAAACTGTCGCGCAGGGAATCGCTTCACAGGTGACGACGTTCACGATGTCCGATTTCTCGCGCACCCTAAATCCGGCGGGTTCCGGATCGACGGTGGGGTCGGATCACGCTTGGGCCGGACATCATCTGGTTCTCGGCGGCGCGGTGGCGGGCGGCAATTTTTACGGACGGGCGACATCGAACGGCAGTATTTTTCCGACGCTCGTCAACAACGGGCCGGATGACATCAGCACCCGCGGACGCTTCGTGCCGACGGTTTCGGTGGAAATGTACGCGGCGACGATCGCCCGTTGGTTTGGACTGACCGAACAACAGATTCCTCTGGTTTTCCCCTATATCAACAACTTCCCGAGCTCAAATCTCGGGTTTATGAATCTCTGATCTTCGTTTTTTTGCCTTTTAAGATGTCCTGCCTTTCCGGTTGGGCCGTGCGAACCCCATTTAAGTCCGTGACGGGTCAGATGCTTTGCGTTCCGATCCGCCATCGACGGCACGGTTGAACGTGCGACACTTTTCGGAGGACCAAATGAAAGACTGGACATTGATGATCTATATGGCGGGCGACAACAATCTCAGTGACGATATGATAACCGGACTGATCGGAATCGAGAACGCGGCCCGATTCAAGTCGGGAAAGATCGCCGTCACGGTTTATTACGATTCGGCCGCGATCGGCATCCCGACAACGTTGTACGATTTCACGGACGGAACAAAGACTGCGATCGAGGAATCCGCGACATCGGTTTCCTCGATCTGTGATTTCGTCGAATGGACCGTCAAGTCGAAACGCCGCCGCGCCCGCAACTATGCGCTTATCCTGGCGGGCCACGGCGAGGGGTATCAGCCGGAGACCTTCCTTAACGACCAGACTCCGCGGGCGTTCGTCTCGGTCAAAGATCTCGGCGCGGCGCTTCATTCGCTGACCAGGCCGCACAACAAGACCGAAAAGAAGAAGTTTACCCTGGGAAAGAAACTGGCGATCCTAGGGTTTGACAGCTGCGTGATGAACACTCTTGAAGTTGCCGAGGAATTCCGGGGCGCGACGGATATGATCGTCGGTTCGCAGGGACTTGTCGCCAACACGGGTTGGGACTATGAACTCCTTTTTTCAAAACTCGAGCGGCCGGACGCAGAACTTGATCCCGGGAATGTGGCGCGTACGATGTGCGATGCCCACATCGAATCGAGCTGGCCGTATGTGATTCGCGGCGGGCGTTCGGCCGATATCTCGGCGATTGATCTGCGTCCCCGCAAACGGAACGACTTCGCGACGGTCTCCGGCGCCGTTAACGAACTTGGGGAAGAACTTCAGCGAGCCTTGAAAGACGAGAATTCGGCGCGGTCGATCGAACGGATCCTGCTCGCCTGCCATTGGAATTGCCAGACGCTGATCTACGACCAGGCGGTGGACGTCGCTGACTTTTGCGCGATCCTGGCGTCGGAATGTCGCACTGCGGCGGAAGAGAACGCGGAGATCATCGACGCGGCGCCGGGCAGCGATCTGGCGAAGCGCGCGAAAAAGGCGAATCGCCGGCTCGATGCCGTCACACGTATTTGCGAACAGGTCGTTTCCGCCATCGAAACCTGCGTTGATTTTTCATATGTCGGTCCGGAGTACCAGTGGGCCGGCGGCCTGTCATTGTACTTCCCGTGGTCCTATCGTTCGCATTTGCTCAAGCGAAACGCGTATCTCGGTTACAAGCTCTCCGGCGGCGGGCGAAAGAAAAAGATCAACGGCTGGGCGGCGTTTCTGGATCTTTATCTGGCGGGAACGATGAGGCCGATCCGAAAGAACCCGAATTCCCGCGCTATTGCGGCGTCCCTGGAAGACGCGCCGCCCGTCTCCGTGGAAAGCAAAGCAAGTCACGGCACGGAGATCGGAGCCGCCGAATCGAGGTGGACGCAGCCGATCAACCGCTGGACACAACCGATCAACCGCTGGACACAGCCGATCAACCGCTGGACACAACCGATCAACCGCTGGACGCAGCCGATCAACCGCGGATTCGGGGATGACTCGATCGAGAGTTTTCGCCGGATGAAGAACTTTCCCTGGTTTCCGGCTGACTGGGATTCGGACGAGTCGTAGGACTCGGTGAAAGCCTGCTACCATAATGCAAAGATTCCGATCGTTTTTGTGAGCCGCGATGCGTCTTGTTTTGTTGACGACTTTCACCATTATCCTGTGTCTTTGCGTCGGGCCGGTTCCGGTCTTCGCGGGTGCCGGTTCGCTTGAAGATGCCGAACTTCTCGAATCCCGTTCCGCGGAACTCGGCCGCGATTGGAGACGCGAGTCGGTGATCGATGCATCGGAACTCCTCGAACGGGCCGCCGACCTTCGATTGGCGGAGAGAAATTACCGGCGGGCGGTGGCCGATCTGCGTGAGTCGGCGTTTTTCGCGACGATTGCCAATGACGGCGCGCGGGCGGGCCGGCTGCTCGCCCGCGCCCTTGAGGTTTCGCGCACCAATCGGTCGGTAGACGACGAGATCCTCGTTCGATGCGACCTCGTTCAAAGACTCCTCGAATCCGGTCTTTTAGACGAGGCAAAAGCCGAGGTCGAACGATTCTCGCGTCTGCGCCCGACAGAGGAATCCGTCTTCGCTTCGATGCTCTTCGCGAGGGCCGAATTATCGTCGTATCTTGACGAACCCGAATCATCGATCAAGAACTATTCGGATGCGGCGGAGATTCTCGTTCGGCTCGGCGATATCCGTCGAGCGGCCAACAGCTATCTTTCGCTCGGATACGCTTATTTGGCGCTCAATCGGTTTGCCGAGTCGCGCCGGAGTTTTGCGCGCTCGCTCGAAGCGTCAACCGACTCCGCGAATGTTCGCGGAGTCGCGCTCGCCAATATCGGACTCGGCGCTCTTGCCGGCAGGATCGATGACAAGCAAGCCGCGCTCGACTCGTACGGTCTTGCCGAACGAGCGTTTCCGGATGGTTTGGACCTCAGCGAATTGTCGGCGCTCTATTCCGGATTGGCCAATGTTTACGAGAGCTTCGGCACTTGGGAAGCCGCGCTCGGTTACCGGGAAAAGGCCCTGCGAACAGGTGAGGAATCAGGGCATCAGATCGGGATCGCCGGGTCATTTTGGGCCGCGGCGCGAGCCAATCGCGTGCTCGGACGCAACGATGCCGCGATATCTTATCTGGATTCGTGCATTGCGAAGGCCGCGAAGCTGAAGATCAAGTCGCTGGTCGGGTATTGCAGCCTCGAAAAGGGTTTTTCGTTTCTTGGCAATTCCCAGTTTCAACAGGCGGAGAAGAGCTTTGGTGCCGCGCTTCGGGAGTTTGAAAAGATCGGAAATCTTCGCGGTATCGGAATGACCGCCAACGGATTGGGCCGGATCCATTTGCGACTCGGCGACCGTCTTCGGGCGCGCAAAAACTTCTCACGATCGCTCGAGATCGACCGGCGGATACGCGACACATTCGCCGAGGCCGAGGATCTGTTCCAACTGGCCCGGATCGACGCGCTCGACGGCAACGGCGGTTCGGCGCTCGACCTCGTTCGCAAATCGGTCGAGATCACCGACTCGCTGACGAATGGCGTTTTCAATGATCGCCTCCGTTCGACCTACGTTTCAAGCATCTACGATCGTTACGAATTGTTGATCGGTCTCCTTGTTGCGAAACACGGCGAGCAGCCTGAAGCCGGTTTTGATGTCGAGGCGCTGCGCATAAGTGAGAATTCAAGGGCGCGCGTGCTTCGCGAACGGCTCGGGCTGGCGGGACTCGAGTTTTCAAAGAATTCGGATCCAGACCTGCTGCGCCGGGCCCGCGAGCTGCGTTCAGTCATCAATTCGAACTCGGAACGGCTGACGGAACTGCTCGCCACGCCCGAGCCGCGTGAAGATGAGGTCATTCGGATCGAAGGAGAGATCTCCGGCCTTCAGGCCGAACTCGACGAACTCAATTCGCAGCTCAAGAGGTCGAATCCGATGCTTGGGAAGATCAAAGATCCCCGCAATTTTGACCTAGCAACTTTTCAGGAGCAGGTCACAGACGATGAAACGATCGTCCTCGAGTTCTTTCTCGGTGCGCAGGAGAGCTTTCTGTGGACGATCCGCAAAGGCGACGTTGAGGTAACGGTTCTTCCGCCGCGTGTCCGGATCGAAGAACGGGTCGATAGACTTCGCGATGCGGTCGCGGCCCGGGCGATCCGTCCGGACGATTCGATCGAGAGTTTCAGCCAACGGGCCGCGACGGCCGATCTGACCTTGCGGACGGAAGGCCGGTCGCTGAGCGAGATGTTATTCAGCCGCATCGCGCCAAAACTGCAGGGCAAGAAATTGATCGTGGTCGCCGACGGAAAGCTGCATTACTATCCGGTTTCGGCATTGCCGATGCCGTTGAGCGACCGTGACGACCCATTGATTCTTACGAACCAGGTAATCTACGCGCATTCGGCGGCAAGTCTTCAGTTGCTTCGTGAAAAGGATCCGGAGTCCGTGAAGACCTCCAAGCCCGTGCTGGTGTTTTCTGATCCGGTTTTCGGTGAGGATGATCCGCGACTTCCAGCCGCCGTATCGGCTGAGAACACGGAGGCAGCCGTGACATTCCGGCGCCTCAGCGGATCCGCGGAAGAGGGCGCGACGGTGGCGCGGATCCTCGGCGCCGATCCGGATTCCGTTTTGTCGGGTTTTCAGGCGACGCGCGAAAATGCGATTGCGGACCGAGTCTCGGAGTACAGGGTCATCCACTTTGCGACGCACGGCGTTGTCGATGACGTTCGTCCGGAGCTTTCGGGGATTGCACTGTCAAGATTCGATCGTGCCGGCCGAAAGATCGACCAAATGATCCGGATCAATGATGTTTTCGGATTGGATCTGAGAGCGGAACTTGTCGTCTTGAGCGCGTGTCAGACGGGTTACGGGAACGAGACCCGCGGCGAGGGGATCGAAAGCCTTTCGACCGGTTTTATCAACGCCGGCGCGAGGTCGGTCGTTGCGAGTCTCTGGAAGGTTGAGGATGCGGCGGCGCGGCAATTGATGGAGAAGTTCTACGAAGAACTCTCTCGGGGTCAAAGCACCGCGCCCGAAGCGTTGAGGGTCGCGCAGATCGAATTGCTCAAGGATCCGCAATTCCGGTCTCCATATTTCTGGGCCGCGTTCACGGTCCAGGGCGATCCGACGACCAAGGTCGAATTCCGGCGCCGGTTGGCCTACGAATTCCTGCTCCCGGCCGTTTTTGTACCGTTTCTTATCTTGTTGCTCGTTCTCACAAGGCTGAAGAAAAGGGCTTATTCAAACGAAAATTCGTAGGTGATCAGCGAGTTTGTCGATCCGGGGTCCTGAAGCTGGAAAGTGACGCGCCCGGAGCGAAAGATCGACCTCGGAAGCAACACGCGGATTTCACCGTTGGACGGCTTCAAATCCCTGAGTTCAAAGAACGAAACGCCGTCGCGAACCGCCGTCAGCGTATACGAGGCACTGGTTTCAAACGGAACCGACAGACGAAAAAGCAGTTCATCCGAGGTGCCAAGTATGAATTTTCGGTTGCCGTCAGCACTCCGAAGACTCGTCGGGAATACGGTTTTGACGGCGTCGGGACTGAATTTGGAAAGATCCGACAGGTCGCCTCTGTTCGATTCGGCGTAACGCTTTTCAAGCGCGGCAACCTCCGCAGGCCTCGATTTGCCCAGCAAGAACCAAGAGGCGATGCCGGCAAACGATAGGAGAAGCAAGGCGGCGGACGCCCAAACGAATGGGCGAGCCGAGAAAAAGCGGCCGAAAACCTGAATGTAACTTTCCGATCGGGCTTCTTCGCAATTGTCCCCGACAAAAGCTTCTTGAGCCATCCGGCGAAGAGCCGCCGTCTCGACGAAGTTCTGACGGCGGCTCGGCGAATTGAGGAAGTCTTGAAAAAAGTGGGAGATGTCGGGGGGCGACAAAACGCCTTCAAGACAATCCTCGATCAACGCGTTTTCTGCGATCGCGAGTTCGTCCGCCGTAATTTCACCGGAAATGATCATAAGATCGATTCGTTCGGTCTGAAATTCATCGGTCTTTCCGAGCAGGAAATCGCTAAGTTCTGTAGGTCCGTTACTCATAACCTGCACCGCGTTCTACTGATAATTGCGTTTTCCGGCCGAAATCGCACACTATTTTTTTTCGAGACATTCCCGAACACCCTTTCCGATCCTTGCCCGAATCCGGTAAACCTTTGTGTGTAAATTATTTAACGAGATACCGAGACGGGCTGAAATTTGTTTTCGAAGTTTGATCTTCTCGATGCCGTCGAGTCGATAATAGTCAAGCAGCGTCGATCGATCCTCTTCATTCAAAGCGTCGACGCAGCGGTTCAGGCACTCCAATCTTTGATCGATCACAGTCTCGACCGCATCGGCCGCAACCCCGATCTCCGGAAGAAACGACTCGTCTACAAGTCGGTATCTCGAGACTTTCGCGAAATGTTCTCTTTTGATATTTCTCGCGATACCGTAGATAAATGCATTCAGACTGCCGGCACCGTTAGGCACGAACGATTCGATCTTCCTCGCGAGCCGGTCGAAGGTCAGATCCGCGAGTTCTTCGGGAGTTTGGCATCCGTGAGCGTTGAAATAGACGATCAATCGGCGGCGGGTTGCTTCATAAGACAGCCCGGCCATTTCCGGATCCGGGTCGAATGCGCGCAAAAGAGCCGCAAAGTCCGCGCTTATGAAGGGAAAACCAGTGTCCATTGTGTGTTTTGTCGACGTTACCAGCGTAATGAATAACACAAAGACGGATTGAATATCAAAGCCGCAACCCCTTCGCTCCGGCCCGCCTCCGCCGCTCGCTTTCCATCCGAGCATTTGGACAACGACCTCAAAAATTGGCAGAATAAACCCCGGGGAACTCATATGCCGCGCGTCGTGCCGAACTCGCGCCAACAAAACAATAATGGAACTTTTCGAATTCGATAAGAAAGAAGTGGATGCCGCGCAACTGCGCCTGGTGGAGGGGATCCGCGAGCCTCAGAAATTTCCCGTGATTGAAAAGCAGTTCGTTAATTTCATCTTTTTCCGGGTCAATCCGGACTGGCGCAAACTCAATCACGAAACGAAACGCGTCTTCAAGAGTGAATTTCAAAGTGTTTTCAATAAATACAACGAGAATTTGCTGCTCTACAGTTACTCGCTCGTCGGGTTCGATTCGAAGGCGGACCTGATGTTTTGGCGGATCGGTTCGTCGCTCGATTCGATCCAGGATATGACCGCGAAGCTTTATCGGACGAATCTCGGGAGCTATCTCGAAACCGCTGACAACTATCTTTCGGTCACGAAACGGATGATGTTCCTTTCGAACGATTCGCACCAAACGGCCGAGGATCGTTATCACGTACGGGCCGGCGAGAAGCGGTATCATTTCGTTTATCCTTGCTCGAAACACAGCGACTGGTATTCGAAATCGGAAGAAGAGCGGTTGTCGCTCGTCGAGGAGAACTTTATGGTCGGCAAGAAGTTCGAGAACATCAAGATCCATTTGACGCACGCTTTCGGGTTCAGCGAGCAGGAGTTCATCGTCAGTTTCGAGACCGACGAACCGAAGGATTTCCTGGCGCTTGCGGAAGAAATGCGCGGAACGTCGGCGAGCAAGTTCACGTTGCGCGGAATGCCGGTTTACACCTGCCGGCAGCGGCCGCTGATGGAGTGTTTGGACGCGATCGGATGAAACCTTCGATTAGGGGTTGGATCAAAATCGGTAGCCCGAGCGAACGTTCGATCACGTCGTTTCTGGCGTGACTCAGATGATTGAACTTCCGAATCCAAAATCGAAAATCCAAAATCGAAAATCCATATGATGCGTGTCGCGAGAAAATTCGTCATCGCCGGAATGGTTCAAGGGGTCGGATATCGGTTCTTTACCCAAAGGGCCGCGGCGCGGCACCAGGTTGTGGGTTACGTCAGGAATCTGCCGGACGGCCGTGTCGAATCCTTTGTCGAAGGTTCGCCGCGCGCGGTCGACGCTTTTCGCAGCGACTTCCTGACAGGTCCGAACTACGCGGTCGTCGCGCAGTTTGAAGAAGAAGTGCTCGACCCGACGAATCTTTATTCATCGTTCCGGGTCGAGAAATAGGATTCGAATCAAGAAAACTTATGGAAAGCTTAAGAAAACTTATCAGAGAAGTGCCGGATTTTCCGAAGGAAGGCATCAACTTTTACGACATTACGACGCTTTTGAAAGATCCCGCCGGGTTGCGTATGACGCTCGACGCGCTCTGCGATCAGTTTCGGGGCGAGCAGATCGACACCGTCATCGGCGTCGAATCGCGCGGGTTTATTTTCGCCGCGCCGCTCGCGTATCAGATGAACGCCGGTTTTGTTCCGGTGCGCAAGCCGAAGAAACTGCCGGCCGAAAAGGTCTCGGTGTCGTACGACCTCGAATACGGGCAGGACACGCTTGAAGTCCACAAAGACGCCGTCGGCGAGGGCCATCGCGTGCTGATCGTCGACGATCTGCTGGCGACCGGCGGCACCGCCCGCGCCGTCGTCGATCTCGTCGAAAGCCTCGGCGGCAAGGTCGTCGGACTTTCGTTCGTCGTCGAGCTCAATTTCCTGAAGGGCCGCGACAAGTTTGATGGTTATGAGGTCAAGTCCCTGATAAGTTATGATTCTTGAGATTTGGGATTGGTGATTTGTGATTTCGGATTTTGTCTTAGGTCCCAAATCCCAAATCCCAAATCACCAATCCCAAATCGAGACCGCTCTCGTAGCTCAGTTTGGATAGAGCGACTGCCTCCTAAGCAGTAGGTCGCTGG
This sequence comes from Acidobacteriota bacterium, assembly GCA_016715115.1. NCBI lineage: Bacteria > Pseudomonadati > Acidobacteriota > Acidobacteriota bacterium. The sequence continues at coordinate 403,218 of JADKBM010000016.1, read as the reverse complement.
TTCGAGTCCAGCCGAGGGCACCAGAATTGTCGGCGGAAGGATACAACGGGATATTGAACTCCCGCACGATCATCCTTCCGCCGTTTTCTCTGCATCGGGAGCAAGGATGAGTTCGTAACTCGTGCTTCGGCCGCCGGCGGGGCCGCGGGCGAGAATGCCTTTACGGATCAGGTCATCGATGTCGCGCGAGGCCGTGTCCTGTGACGATTTCCTGAGCGTCGCCCATTTCGACGACGTCAGCTTGCCGTGAAATCCGCCGAGCAAACGGTTGAGCACGAGTCGCTGTCGGGAATTGAGCGGCTTGTCCAAAACCGATTCCCAAAAGCGAGCCTTGCCGAGCACTTTGCCCAGCGTTTCTTCCGACCGATCGAGCGCCGACGCGAGACATCTCAGAAACCAATCCAGCCAACGTGTTACGTCGAGTCCGTGCTTTTGCGTTCTTATCGGCATTCTCCGATTTTGTCGCTTTCCTGGCATAGGGGGCCGAAGCGATCCTTTGGCGCGACTCCCCGTAACGGCGGTTATCGACCGTGGCAAACGTTTAACGCCGGATGCTCACGACCGCCGCACTTATCGGCTTTTGACACCGCCCTGTCAAGACTAAAGCCGCAAAAGCCGATATAATGATGTCGTAATGAAACCGCAGAAACACACCATTTTTTGTCTTGCGAGCTATTTCAAAGGCAACGATTTCCTTCGCGAATGCAAGGCTCTCGGCCATCGTGTTTACTTGCTCACGCGCGAGTCGAAAGTCGGCGACGACTGGGCGCGCGAGAGTCTCGACGGGATCATTCCGGTCCCGGACGACGGGCACATCAGTTCTTTTCTGAACGCCGCGATCGAGGCGGCGCGGATGGTCAAACCGACGCGGATCGTTGCGCTCGAGGAAGGCGACGTCATCACCGCCGGGCGTTTGCGAGAATATTTTTGCATTCGCGGAATGTTCAGTTCGCGTGCGCGTCTGTTTCGCGACAAACTCGCGATGCGCGCGACCGGCGAGCGCCACGGGATACCGCAGGCGAGATTCGTGAATACCTTGAACTATCAGGAGATCGGTGAATTTATGGAACGCGTCGCCGGTCCGTGGGTTCTGAAACCTCGCGCCGATGCGTCGGCGATCGGTATCAAGAAGTATCTGCATACGGAACGTGTTTGGCGCGCCGTGGACGGTTTGAACAGCAATCCCGACCCGCACGAACGGGCAGATGCCTATCTCCTTGAGGAGTTTATCGAAGGCGACGTCTTCCACGTCGATTCGCTGGTCAGCGACGGCAAGGTCGAGGTTGCGTGCGCGAACCGATATGGCTCGGCGCCGCTCGAGATCGCGGTCAACGGCGGCGTCTCGAGTTCCTATACCATCGAGTACGACTCCGACGAACGGAAACAACTCTTGAAGGCTAACAAGCGGGTTCTGAAGGCATTCGGACTGAAGCACGGTGCGACGCACGCGGAATTCATCAAAAGCCGGTATGACGGGGAGTTTTACTTTCTTGAGGTCGGCGCGCGTGTCGGCGGCGCTTATACCGCCGAGGCGTTCGAGGCCGCTTGCGGCCTGAACATATGGCGCGAATGGGCGAGGATCGAAGCGGCTCCCGATGGCGACGCATATGTCCCGAAGGCGACCCGCAAAGAATTCGGCGGAATCGTCGTCTCGCTCGCGCGACAGGAGTTTCCCGATACGTCCGAGTATGTCGATCCCGAGATTTTTTTCCGCCCGCGCCGCGAGCATCACGTCGGACTCGTCCTGCGCTCGGATGATCAGCTTCGCCTGCGTTATCTGCTCGAAGAGTACATACGGCGGTTCACCGTCGATTTTATGTCGATCGCCCCGCAGCCGGATCGACCTGATTGATTCGAGAATCGAGAATCGAGATTCCAGGATTCCAGGATTCCAGGATTCAAGATTCCAAGATTCCAAGATTCCAGGATTCCAGGATTCCAGGATTCCAGGATTCCAGGATTCCAGGATTCCTGGATTCCAGGATTCCAGGATTCCAGGATTCCAGGATTCCAGGATTCCAGGATTCCAGGATTCAAGATTCCAGGATTCAAGATTCCAAGATTCCAGGATTCCAGGATTCCAGGATTCCAGGATTCCAGATTCCAGATTCCAAGATTCCAGGATTCCAGGATTCCAGGATTCCAGGATTCAAGATTCCAAGATTCCAAGATTCCAGGATTCCAGGATTCCAGGATTCCAAGATTCCAGATTCAACAATTCCAAAATCCAAAATCCAAAATCGCAAATCGCAAACCGCAAATCGCAAATCGCGAATCGCAAATCGCAAATCGCAAATCGCAAATCGCAAATCGCAAATCGCAAATCGCAAATCGCAAATCGCAAATCCCAACTCCCAACTCCCTCCACTGGCATCCTTTCCGACCGTGCAAACATCAATAGAGTGTTTCGTCGGGCCCTGCTTGTGCCGATCTTAATTGATTGTGCTACAATCCGCATTTAGCCTGACGAATTGAATCCCGTATTCTGAATCGCGGCTGAGATTCGTCCGTAACTAAAGGAGATTACTGAGTGTTTTTGCGTTTAACCGTCCTAATTTTGGTATTTTCGATGGCGTTCGCCGTGGCCGTTGCGGCACAGGAAGCGAAAACCGACAAAACCGCAAAATCTGACAATAAGCAAACCGCGCCCGAGGCCGCGACGGCAGAGCAGGTTGCGGAATCGGCGATCTTCATTTACGGCGGATTGCTCGGCCGTCAAAACCTCGATCAGATCCGCAAGACATCTTTCGAGCGCGGCAAGACGACGGTCACCGAAGCCGACGGCCGTAAGACGACGTCGACTTACGAACGCTTCATTGTTCGCGGCGAGAACCAGACGAAGGAAAAGATCCGCTTCGATCAAGCTTATCCGGACGCCAAATTCTCGCTCGTTTACAACAACGAAAAAATCTACGGTCTCTACAATGAAACCGTTTTCACGCCGCGGGAAGACGCGACCCGCGCGTTTCAGAATCAGATCTGGCACAGCATCGACGCGCTTTTGCGATACAAGGAAAACGAATCGAAACTGGAACTTGTCAAACGCGAGAAGATAATGGGCGTCGACTTCTATCTCGTCGATGTGACTGACAAGCAGAATCTCAAAACGCGATTTTACGTTTCGGTTAAGTCCCTGCGCGTGATGATGCTCGAATACGAGTCGGAGAGCGTCAAATTCAAGCGCAAATTCTACGATTATAATTACGCGCAGGGAACGCTCGTGCCGTACCGGTCTGTGCTCTGGGCGAATGAGCGCGAAGTTGAAGAAACCGAGATCGGAACGGTGACGTTCGGGCAGAAGATCGGGGAAACCTTGTTCCAGGAAAGCTAAGGAGTTACTCGCAAGAATCAAAGGCCGTCGGCGATCAGCCGGCGGCTTTTTTGCGTTTGCGATAATTTTGAAACAAAACCGGCTTCGGAAGGTGGAATAAAACGGGGAGCAAAATATGAAAAGACAAGTAATTCTGATCAAGACGGTTTTCCTGTTGATCACGCTCGGCGTTTCAAGCGCGTTTGCGCAACCCGAAACGAAACAGCCGGCCGAAACGTCGTTCGAGGTTTTTCTTCAAATCGTAGTCGCCGCCAAAGACGGTCGAACGGAAGTTCCGTCGAACCTTTCGAATGCCGTCAAAAAGCTCAAATCGACCTATGATCCTTTGGATTTTAGGCTTCGGGCAACTTACATCGAACGAACATCGAACGCGGTCGAATACAAGGGGCCGCAGAGCCCCGGAGCGCCCGGCGAACGTTGGATGAGTTTTTTTGAATGGGGAATCCGAAACATCCGTCGCTCCGGCGAGGGCAGTACGTCCGTCACGATCGACGGTTTCAGAGCCGGGTACCGCGTTCCGCTCGGATCGCCGTCCGAAAAACCCGGCGCCGAGCGTTCGGCGCTCTACGAATGGTACGGAGTCAACAGTTCGCGATTCAGGCTCCCTGAAGCCGAACCGACGTTGGTCGCAAGTATCGCCGGTGAGAACGCGGGCGAAATGATCTTTCTATTCTTGACGGTCAAAGCAGTCGATTGACGCAGCCGCAAAGTTTTTGGAACCAAATCGTTCGCGCGCGCGTGAGGGCATTAGGTCAGACGAGTTTTGTTTCGATCGTCTTTCTGTTGTAAAAAGTATGAATGTATGGCGTTCGACAGATTCGAAAAAACAAACACGGGGGTCCGCGAACCCGTGTCTGTTAAAACTCTGTCCGACCATCAACTGATCGAAGTTGTAAAGAACGGTGACGAATCGGCGTTTGGAGAGATCGTCGAACGGTATCGCAACCCATTGACAAATTATCTGTTCCGAATGCTCGGCGACTATGAAGAAGCGGTCGATCTGGCGCAGGAATCGTTCGTTCGCGTCTATTTCGCGCTCGACCGTTACCATACCGATTACGCGTTTTCGACCTATATCTACCGCATCGCGACGAATCTCGCGATCTCGGAGATCCGGCGCAGACGACGGCGCAAGCTGATGTCGCTGGCGACGTTTTTTCAGAACGACGAAGAGGACGGCGGGGAACTCCACCCGGTGGATCAGCGGGCGCTACCGGACGGGAACTTGCTTGACGCCGAGCGAAAACGCGCGATCGAGAAAGCGATCACGGCACTGCCGGACAAATACCGTGCGCCGATCGTCTTGCGCGAGGTTCAGGAGTTGAGTTACGAGGATGTCGCGGCCGTCCTGGGTCTTGGTCTCGGAACGACGAAATCGCGGATCAGCCGCGCCCGTGCTTTGTTGCGCGAAAAGCTGAAGAATTATCTGGACTGATGGAAAGTGAATTCCGACAAACTGACGAGGAAGAAAGACTCGGCCAACTGCTGCGGTCGCTCGATCGAGTTGAAACGCCGACCGACTTCGGCACGCGTGTCAAAGCGCGAATTGCGTCGGAGAAGCCTGACGGATCGCGTCGCGGGTTCCGCTGGTTCGTGACGCTTGGCGCGCCGGCGGCCGGGTTGATTCTTTTTGCAGCGTTGAATTGGATGTCGGGCGACATCATTCCTGGAGATCAGCCGGTTACAGTCATAGAACCCGATCCGTTCGTTCGGACCATCGGCGTCGAATCGACTCCGGTCGAAAGGGCTGCAGTTTCAGAGACTCCGATTCCCGGGAACGGACGGTTCGGATCAAAGGACGCTATGCCGCCGGATGCAGCAAAAAAGAAAACGCGTGCGGTTACGGATGGGCGAGGATCGGTTGATTTCGCGATCCGTCAGGGCAAAACGAAAGCGCCGCCGACGACCGTGAACACCTCGCCCGAGAAGAATACGATGCCGCGATCTTCGATCCCGATCGAAGGTGTTCTCATCGATCTCGGGATCGGTGCGAATGTCGAAAACGGCAAATGGATCGTTAAGGCGGTCCGCGCGAACAGCCTCGCTGATCGATCTCGGATCGCCGTTGGCGACGTCATCGAGGCGATCGATGACCGAACGGTCGGTGCGGCGACGGTTTTCGAGAGATCCGCGCAGGGAAAGACCATCACGGTGACCCGAAACGGTGTCAGGGTTGTCGTTCAGCTCAAATAGCGAAAAAGTTACGTTAGCTTTGACCCAGGATCTCCTTGATCGCGGATTCGAAAACCTCGATCTTTTTTTGCGCCGTCTTGACGTCCGGATGGTCGTCCTTGTAGGTTTGCTGCAAATTCCAAAGTTCAGTTTGGGATTGGACCTTTCGGATCATAAGTTTTCCAAGTGCGGTCGATAGTTTTCCGACTTCGGCGGGCGGAACCGCGAACAGACGGTCGATCTCCTTCCCCAGAAATCCCAATTCCGTCCGCAGCGCTTTTACTTTCGGATAGTCTTCGGTGTATTCAACCAGCAGCGATTCGAGTTCGGCGGTCAATTCGGCCCGGTGAAGCAAAACTTCCGAGTAGGCGGCCGATGCTTTGACCTGAGTTCCCGAAACCGGTCCCGGCTTTGGCTTGACCTGCGCGTGGGCGGCCGAGACCATCCCGAATATGATCGCGACAGAGGCAATGATCAACTTCAATTTCATAACGGTTTCTTCAACGCAGTATTTGATTTTTCAACGGTTACCGATCGATCGGCGCGAAAGCGATCCGGCTATGTTCTAAACGTTCGCCGCGCTCTGACTCGAATCGCCGGCAAATGTTTCGCACGAAAGTATCTCGAGATCGCGATCGGCTTCGGTAACGCCGTCGCCGAAGGTTTGACGCGCCTGGAGCGTTTCGAAATAGGTCGTGATGTTGTCGAGGATCTCCTCGGACGAATGCGAATGATAGAGCGTCTGCCGAAACTGCGCGCCGCCGACGAGTCCTTTCGTAAACTGTCCCGCCAACTGCTTCATTTTGCCGAGTGCCACGATCTCGGGCATTTCCTCGCGCAGCATTTCGAAAAATTCGAGCAGCACCAACTTCTTTTCAGCGAGGTCCGGCTGATACGGTTCGCGGCCGGCGATGACATCCGCAAACTGGCGAAAGATCCAGGGATTCTGCATCGCGCCGCGACCGATCAGGACACCGTCGACGCCCGATTCGTCCCATTTCTTCATTCCGTAATCGATCGTCGTGATGTCGCCATTGCCGGAGACGGGAACCGACACGGCATCTTTTACCGCGCGGATCAGTTCCCAGTCGGCGAGTCCTTTGTAGCCTTGCTCCTTCGTGCGTCCGTGCACCTGAATATGCTCGACACCGCAATCGACCGCCATTTTCGCGACCTCGACGGCGTTGATCGTCGAATCCGAGTATCCGACGCGCATCTTCAGCGTCAGCGGGATCGTGATCGATCGTTTTATTTCTTTCAGAATGATTTCGAGGCGCGACAGATCGCGAAGCAAACCTGAACCGCCGCCGTGTTTGACGACCTTCGGCGCGGGGCAACCGCAATTGACGTCGAGAATGTCGGCGCCGACCTCTTCGGCCATCTCCGCGCCGAGCCGCATCCGTTCCGGCTGGCCGCCGAAGATCTGAACCGCGTACGGGCGCTCCTCTTCGTCAAACCGCATCTGCCGTTTTGACTTCGGATTGTGTCGCGTCAAGCCTTCGACCGAGATGAATTCCGAGACGACGAGCCCGACGCCGCCGCGCCGCTTGATCAGCCGCCGGAACGTGTAGTCGGTTACTCCCGCCATCGGTGAAAGGATAAGCGGCGGGTTGATCGCGATATCTCTGATCTTAAACGGTTTCAAATCGAATTCTCCGGACAAATTGAAAGACTAGCACAAAGTGAGCGAGGTGTTGAAATTCCGGAAATCAACGTTGAAGTCATTACGAACAACTGTTTCGGGCGGTCATCGGTCAAGGAACCAAAGCCGTGACTCGTTTCGACCATAAACGGCCGGATAAGTCTCAAGCCTAACTCGTTTTCCGGTCAGGTCCCCAAAAAACTGTTTCGGGGTGTAGCCGCGGAACATATCGGGAAAAATGTATTTCTTTGGCAAATAGCCGAAATCACTCAAGATGCTTAGTTTGAAACGGCGTTCCTCTCCGGAATTGGACTTGATTGTGAATTCAACATCGTCAAATCGCGTTATTCGCCCGGCTACCGTCTCAACCGGTGAGGGCTTAATCTCCGGAAGAACAATGAACCGATGAGTGTTACGGCTCTTAAGCCACGAATATGGTACGCCTGAATCGCGCCGAGTTAGACCTCGAAGTTTCTGAAAGCCGAACAGATAGCGCCGCGCCAACGTCGGCTTTCGATAGACTGGCTCGAGCCGGTCCCGTCGAAAGCGAAACCACTTTCCAACAAGGTAAAGACCGGTTCCTCGACTCTTGTCGAGAGTGTCGAAGTCGGTCCAATAGGTCAATAGAATGAAGGTTTCATTCGCACGGCGATCGTAGATGAAGTTCCCATTCTCACCGAATTCATGGATTGGAAACGAGAACTTCTCTTCAAATTTCGGGCCCGGCACCTCTTCGAATACTCTAACGCGGCTGGTCGCAATGGCAATTCCATTGGTTACGTTCTCCAGATCCGAAATGACAAGGTACTTCTTCCCGTTTTTTTCCAAATTGCCCCTGTAGGCAAAAAAATCCTCGGTCGAGCTGTAGACAGCGAGAACCGCGTCCGTGGTATGAAGGATCTTGCCGGACCGCTCGATGACAAATCGCGGTTCCCATTCTCGGGTACTCGTTTCACGTGCCTTGCACACACGCAAACTAGTGGGAAGCGTCACGCAATACGCGTCCGCGTATCCTTCGATTTCAGCCGGCTTGGGCCTCCCGCCACGCGCCAGACTTTGGGCCTCCGTCGGCCCAAAAAAGGTCAGGACCGCAACCAACGTAATGATTCGAATCGTCCAAGTTCCTGGCATTGGGCCTCCAATAATGTGAGTATATTGAGTCGGCACGGGTGTTTCAATGTTGTCTTCCACATTCACTGATAGTTCGGAGTTCCGCCTTCATGCGGCCTTAGTTGAAATTCACGCATCGTGAGTCAACGCGGTCGCCGCCTGAAGGCGGAACTCCAAGCGGAACTCCAAGCGGAACTCCAAGCGGAACTCCAAGCGGAACTCCAAGCGGGGAACTCAAAACGCAACGTTAGCCGTGAAGCTTGATCAGGAACTCGGTCAGATCTCGCCCGAGGCCTTCCAGTTTGCCGCGGACGAAATCGTCTTTTGCCCGGCCATTCTCATCGAACGCCTCGTGCGATCTGCCGACGCAGAAATCTTCCGGAAGAACGTGGACGCCCATCGTCCCGAGGATCGAACGGACGCTCGGCAAGGCGCGGATGCCGCCGAGCGCTCCCGGCGACGCCGACATCAGCGCGACCGCTTTGCCGCCGTAGCAGGCGCCTGCCTTCAGTTCGCCGTGCGGTCGGGATGTCCAGTCAATGTAGGTCTTCAGCGTTCCCGAGATGCCGCTGTTGTATTCCGGCGACGAGATCAGAAATCCGTCGTGCGCGAGCATCAGTTCCTGGAGCCGGATCACGTTCTCGGGCAGACCCTCCGCCGTTTCGAGGTCGCCATCGTAAAGCGGCACCGGAAACTCGCGGAAATCGATATAGGTCACTTCCGCCCCGGCCCTGCGCGCGCCTTCGACGGCGGTCAGGACTGCCTTTTTGTTCGTCGAATCCCTTCGAAGCGCTCCGGCAAACGCCAGTATTTTCGGTTGATAACTCATTGAAAATTAGATTACACGTTTGGGACGGTCTATTTCAAACGCCTGCATTAATGGCATATAATCGACATAGGAAATTCCGGATGTTTACGGCAAATGATCAGATCGTTTAAGAAGTTGAATCCGAAGATCGACGCGTCGGCATTTATCGCCGAAAACGCGGTGATCATCGGCGATGTCGAGATCGGCGCGAACGCGAGCATCTGGTATAACTGCGTCCTGCGCGGCGACGTCAACTTCATACGGATCGGCGACGGTACGAATATACAGGACGGGACGGTCATTCACGTTTCGCGGGGCCCGAAGTTTCCGACGATCATCGAAAGTGATGTCACGGTCGGGCACGCAGCGACCATCCACGGTTGCCATATCGAATCCGGTTGCCTGATCGGTATCGGCGCGATCGTACTTGACGGCGCGCGCATCGGCCGCAACTCGCTGATCGCCGCGGGAAGTCTGGTGACCCCAAATACGGTAATTCCCGAGCGTTCATTCGTCGTCGGGAGTCCGGCGCGCGTAAAGCGGCAGGTTTCTGAAGAAGAGTTGGAGAAGATGTCCGAAAATTGCGTCAATTATCAGAAACTATGCACAGTCTACCGGGAAATCTCTTAAAAGTCCGTTTCAAGCGACGGCCACGGAGGTGCGACGATCATGAGACGCATCCAGTTTTTGTTTTTCATACTCGCGTTGCTTGCAGGCACGGTGCTTTCTCAGGAACGAAGTGAAAGGGGAAAGAACGAGTTCACTGTCTGGGGCGGTGTTTCGCCCGATTCGACCAACGGATTCCTGTTTGCGGGAAAAACTCCCGATGTGCGCTTCGCCGTAATCGGATTCAGGTACTCGCGCCGGTTCAACAACAGCCGGTACCTGAATCTCAAATACACCGCCGATGTCTTTCCGGTCGCGTTTCTCAGCTATCCGGACAGTGAGGCCGACCTGAGCGCGCCTGCAAAGAAGCGCGATACGCGGCCGCTTCGCACCGCCATTGGCATCCAGCCGTTCGGCATACAGCTGAACTTGAGACCGCGGAAAGCGATCCGCCCATTCGCCAGAGCAAGCGCCGGCTTTATGTATGTCAACAAACGAACGCCGAACTATGTCGGAACGCGCTTTGAGTTTACGGCGAGTTTCGGCGGCGGTATCGAGATCGGCCTCAAGAAGGGGAGGGCGATCTCGGTCGGATATTCGTACTTTCATATTTCAAATGGCTACCGCGGTGATGAGAATCCGGGTTTTGACAATAACCTGTTTTGGATCGGCTACACGTTTCGTTCAATGTAGCGGTCGCCGTCCCCGTGTGCTAATTTTGTAACCTATGAGCAAGACCCAACCGGCGCGCGGAATGCGCGATTTCCTGCCGGCGGACGTGCGGAAACGCAACTACGTCATCGGCGTCATCAAGCAAGTTTACGAATCCTACGGCTTTGAGCCGCTCGAAACGCCGTCCGTCGAGAACCTCGAAACGCTGATGGGCAAATACGGCGAGGAGGGAAACCAACTCGTCTTCAAGATCCTCAAGCGCGGCGAAAAGCTTGACATTTCGAAAGGTGAGAGCGGATTGGCCGACCTCGCACTGCGTTACGACCTGACCGTTCCTTTGGCGCGCGTCGTCGCCAACTACCGCAACGAATTGCCGAAGTTCTTCAAACGGTATCAGATCCAGCCCGTCTGGCGCGCCGACCGCCCCGCGCGCGGCCGATATCGCGAATTCTATCAATGCGACGTCGATGCGATCGGTTCGAGTTCGATGATCGTCGAAGCTGAATTGATTTCGGCGGTGTGCGAGATTTTAAAGAGGCTTGGGTTCGATGATTTTGAAATTAGGTTGAATCACCGGTTGCTACTGCAAGAAATTCTTGAAGATTGCGGCGTATCGAAGGACAAACAGAATACGACGCTTGTCGCTATCGACAAACTCGACAAGATCGGGATTGATGGCGTTACCAAGGATCTGATCGAAAGAGGTATCAGTCAAGATTCGTGCGATGAATTGCTCGATTTTTTCGGAGTAAGAGAATTGCGGCTTCGTGAAATGTATGCGAAAGGAATGGCGCATTCCGACATACTCAATATGCTTCGTGGTAGTTTCGGCGATACAGCGGATGGACGATTTGGTATCGATCAAATGCAGCAAATTTGTGATTTGGTTGGCACGACATTCGGCCCCCAAATCCGTGTTTTTCCAAGTCTCGCTCGCGGTCTTTCGTATTACACCGGCGCGATCTTCGAGATCAGTGTTCCGGACCTCGCCGGCAGCCTCGGCGGCGGCGGGCGCTACGACGGCCTGATCGGAATGTTCGGCAAGGAACAGATTCCGGCATGCGGTTTCTCGCTGGGGCTCGAGCGGATTCTCGTCGTGATGGAAGAGCGCGGTATGTTCCCGCCTGAATTGTCGAACAGCGCGGCCGACGTGATGGTGACCGTTTGGAGCGAAGAATCGGTCGGCGAATCGATGCGGCTCGCTTCGGAACTTCGCGCCGCGGGTTTGCGTGTTCTCGTCTATCCGGAAGCCGAGAAACTCGGAAAGCAGTTCAAGTATGCCGGCCAGATTGGCGTCAAACACGTATGCGTTCTGGGCGAAAGCGAGGTCGCCGAAGGCGTCGTGGCGGTGAAAGATATGGCGACCGGCGAACAGGCCTCGATCGCGCGAAAGGATATCGCAGCCCGTTTGTTCGAGTCGTAAGTCAAACGATATTTTCGAGCTGCGAGCTGTGAGCTGTGAGCTGTGAGCTGTGAGGTGCGCTCGCAGCCCAAAGCTCGCAGCCCAAAGCTCGAATCATCTATGGAATCAATGGAATTCGACGCGGAAATCGCTTCTTATCTGTCGCAGGGTTTTCGGCTGGAGATGATCTTTCCGGCCGACGCGCCCCGCGAAGCGGTGTTGAGCCGCGATGGAGAATCGATCCGGATCGAATCGCACAGGAAACAAGCCTCCGACGGCGAATGGCACGTCGGGCGCGCCGGAATGGAATATCGCGACCTCATTCCTGACAGGCTTGGCGGACGCGTGATCGCCTCGCATATCAGAATTCGAAACGGCGGGCCGATCCCGGATTACGTCCATTATCACCGTGTTCGTTTCCAGATGATCTACTGCCTGAAGGGAAGCGCATGGCTCGTTTACGAGGATCAGGGCGGGCCGTTCGAGTTTCGCGCCGGCGACTGCGTCCTGCAGCCGCCCGAAATTCGTCACCGCGTCATCGAATGCTCTGACGGATTCGAAGTTCTCGAGGTCGGAACACCGGCCGAACATCCGACCTTCGCCGAACACGAGTTCGACCTGCCCAATGGACGGGTCGATCCCGAACGCGATTTTGGCGGTCAGAGATTTCTGCATCACCGTTTTTCGGAGGCGATCTGGGATCGCGACGGAGCGATCGAAAAATGCAGGCTCGCGATCGGCACGGCGACCGGCGGATTGGCGGACGTTGAGGTCTGGCGCGCGACCGGCAACGTCGAAATGCCGATCGTGGATACCGGCGAATTCCTGTTCTATTTCGTCCGTCAGGGAAGTCTTGCGTTCCGCGAACGGAACTCAAAGGAAATCAGCCGAAGCGCCGACGAGTGTTTTGTCGTTCCCAAGGGCCGGGACCTTTCGATGATGATCGCAAACGGCACGGAAGCGATCCGGATTCGGATCGATCCCATCGATTGACGCGGTTGCCGAACGTCGGTCGTTCGGTTTCCAAATCGGGATTCTTGCCCTCGGTTGGGGATTTTTGCCTCGGTTGACAGGTCGGAGTTGCACCTTTAGACGTAGTTGAAGGTAATTACTGTGGGAGTCGGACCGAAACACCGGGCGTGATTGAACGTGGCACAGACGTTGCATCGATGCATTGGGAAAGCGAGATTCGAGGGGGACGTTTCGTATGAAAATCCTGATCGCTGTCGACGCGCGAGAATCCGAATTTCGAAGATTATGATTGATCATCGCGAGTTGTTTCCCGGGACACGGCACAGAGGAAATCCACGGATTGCCGTTCGGATGCCGTTTGAGCACCGCGCGCGGGGCGATTGACCGCCACGCAATGGGCGAAAAGGCAATGCACTTGAGCCGCAAAGATACTTCGTTTGCCAAAATGGCCGCAGATCGGAATTGCCGGCCGTCTCGCGATAAAGGTGTTTTCAAGGTTCCGATATTTGCCGCGCTCATTCTTTTGCTGGCTTCGGGAGTTGCGTCTCAGACCCAAACCGTCGAAATCGTTGCCGTTGGCGATATCTTGCTGTCAAGAGGTTTGGAAAGGAAGATCGGGAAGTTCGGAGCAGACTATCCGTTTGCGACTGTAAGCGGGACATTGTCCGGCGCGGATTTGGCTTTCGGGAATCTCGAAAATCCCTTAACCGGCAAATGCAGAAAAGCCGAGAAGAAATATCAATTCCAAGCAGATCCGAGTTCGGCCAAAATTCTCTCGAATGCCGGATTTGACGTGCTGTCGCTCGCCAACAATCACAGTCTGGATTGCGGCGACGTCGGATTGTTCCAGACAATTCAAAACCTTACGGACAACAACCTCCAGGCAATTGGAGTAGCCGAAAACACGGCAAACATCCAATCTCCGGTTTATTTTGTGAAGAAAGGGATCAAGATCGGTTTCCTCGCTTTTACGGCAATCCGTCCGGATCTCAAACGAAGTGTTTATCCGAATCTGGCGATCGCAGATCCGAAGCTGATCGCGCGATCGATTGCCGAAACACGAAAACACGCCGCCGTGGTTGTAGTCTCATTTCATTGGGGGACGGAATACGCTTCCCGTCCAAACACCGAACAAATCGAGCTCGCGAACATCGCGGTTGAAGCGGGTGCCGACGTAATTCTGGGGCATCACCCGCACGTATTGCAGGGATTTTCCGTCTTTCAAAACGAAGGTTCAAAGCGAAGGTCCTTCATCGCGTATTCGCTCGGGAATTTCGTTTTCGATTCACCAAAGTCCCTGATAGCAAAAACGGCCGAAAGCGTGATTCTCAAGATCCGCGTCGGGGAAAACGGTTTCGTGAGTGCGGAGGCGATTCCGGTCCTGATTGAAAATTATCGGCCCGAAATCGCGGCCGGGAATTCCAAAGAGCTGATCTTGAAGCGCTTGAATCGGCAATCGGAGAATTGGGAGCAATGAAGAGATTCTGCGACAAAAATCTTCGCCGGGTTGTTTTTGGTCTCGCGGTCATCGCTCTGATCAGTTCGACCGCTTACTCGAAAGCCTTCACGGCGAAAATCGAAACCGATCTCGATTCTGACGGAAAGATCGAACGCATCGATCTCAACAGCGAACGCCAGCCGGCGCTGCGGATCTTCCACGGCAAGAAAATTATGTGGCAAGGCGTTTCGGCAAAATGGAACGCGTGGAAGATCCAGATCACGGACGTTGACGGCGATGGAATTCGCGAGATCGCTATCGGCGTAAACAAGGCGACGAAGTTTTTCCCGAAGCCGCACAATTGTCTGTTCATCTACGGATTTCGGGACCGAAAGGGTTTTCCGAAATGGCTTGGGTCGTCGCTCAGCAAACCCTTTGACGATTTTCGCTTCGCGGACCTGGACGGCCGAATCGGCGAAGAACTGATTGCATTGGAGACGAATTTGGACGCGACGAAAAGCGTCGGCCTTTACCGTTGGAACAGCTTCGGTTTTACGCTCGAGAGCGAGCAAGGTCAATGGAAATCGGCGAAGAATCTGATGTTTGAGAACGGGAAGATATCGATCGAGGCTGACGACAAGAGGATTTTCCTGTCGAAAGATCGAGGAGGACAACACTATGAAACGAGGAAGCTCAACTAGCAAATTACTGTGGAGTTTTTGGGTCTTGGCACTGCTCGGCGGTTTTTCGATCGCCGAAGCTCAAACGGCACGCGTGAAGCCCTACAAGGTCTCACCGACTCTTGCCGAGGTCTCGAACATCAAACATTTTACCAGGAGTTTCCCCCTGAATGCGCAAAAACGCGCGTTGCTCACGAAGAATTTGTTTGCGGTTTCGCCGACCAAATCGAAGCAGTTGTTCCATATTTACGAAGACAATGAATACAAGAACATTCCTTCTTTCGTAACGACCGATTCGGTTTTGCAGCTTTACCACATCTTTTTCGATTTCACGCTTCGAACCGTTGAAGAACAAAAACTGATGCCCGTTCTGCAGCGACTGACCGAGGGAATGCTCGCGGATTCGATAAAGAGCTGGAACGAGATCGGCGACGTGCAGTTGAAGCGCGCGGCGTTGAAGAACGTCGTTTATTTTGCGGTCGCGGCGAGGAATCTCGGGCTCAATGTGCAAGTGCCAAACGAGGCGGATGATCTCGTCAGGGTCGAAATGGACCTCATCTCCCGGCACGAAGGCTTCGCCGTCGGAGCGATTTTCCCCTACGAAATGGACTATTCGCAGTTCGTTCCGCGTGGGCATTATACGCGAAGCGAAACTCTTCAAAAATTCTTCCGGGCGATGATGTGGTATGGACTATCGCCCTTTGCCCTGAAAACAAATGAGCAGCGTGCGGACGAGACGATCCGCCAGAGTCTGCTGATCACGGCATCGCTCTATCGTGCGAAGTTGGTAGACGATTGGGAAGCGATCTACGAGCCTACTTCCTTTTACGTAGGCGCGGCGGATGACATCACGCCTTCCGAATGGAAAGCCGCGATGGATGAGACTTTCGGATCGAACGCCAAACCCGCGACGTTCGCTGATCCGCAGAGATTTGAAGCTTTCGTGCAGGCGGCGGAGAAGCTGCGTGCGTCAAAGATTCAGTATCGGCGGCTCATTGAACCCGGCAAAACGGTTGCTCCCGATCCGGCGCTTCAGTTTCGATTTATGGGTCAGAGATACATTCCCGACAGCGAAATCATGCAGCGGCTTTCTGTTCCTATCGAACGCGTGTTCCCGTCGGGACTGGACGTTATGGCGGTTTTTGGAAGCAAGCGCGCGGTGAGTATTCTCGATGCGAATCCTTCCATTTACAATCCAAAGAATTGGACCGGCTATAAGCCCGAACGCGACAAACTGGTCACGCAATTCGCCAACGAAAAGACGGAAACGTGGACCTCGAACCTCTATTGGAGCTGGCTCAACGGACTCCGCGCATTGCTCGAACCCGTGCCCGAAGGCTATCCGTCGTTTATGAAAAACCAGGCCTGGGAAGATAAATCGCTCCACACGGCGTTGGGTTCGTGGGCACAGTTGCGTCACGACACGATCCTTTACGGCAAGCAAAGCGGTGCGGAAATGGGGGACGGCGACGAACCCGCGCCTTTCAAAGGCTATGTCGAGCCGAATGTGGAGTTTTGGGATCGGATGCTGAAATTGACGATCCAATCGCGCGAAGGGTTGAGTTCCAGGAATCTGCTCACGGACGAACTGACCAACAAATTTTCGGGATTCGAGGAACTGCTGACGATTCTCAAAACGATCTCCGAAAAAGAACTGTTGAACCAACCGCTCACCAAAAACGAGTATCAATCGATTCGCACCATCGGCGGCACGCTTGAGTATCTGACGCTTTCCGTAATGACCGGAAATCCCGACACGTGGGAACTGGTCAATGAATCCGACAAGGATATGGCGACGGTCGCGGACGTTCATACAGGCGGTTCTTTGGTTTTGGAAGAAGCGGTCGGACGCGCAAACGAAATCCTCGTGGTGGTTCCGATCGAGGGCAAATTGGTGCTCACGCGAGGCGCGGTTTTCAGTTACTACGAATTCACTTATCCGGCAAGCGATCGCCTGACGGATGAAAAATGGCAAGAAATGATCAATTCAGGCAAATCACCCGCCTCGCCGTTCTGGACGAAGTCGTTTCTTCTGACCAATACGAAAGCGGCTTCGAAATGAAGCCCAAGCAGGGTTTTGAGATCTTTTAGCGGCGGATAATCCGATAAGCGACGATGCTTCGGAGCGAAGCACCCGGTTTTTGATTTTTCGCCTGAAAGCGACGAATTTACGCGTCGGAAACAAGGAGGAACAATGAAGAAAATACTACCGATCTTAATGAGTGTTTTGTTGATGTCGGCTTGCGACAATACTCAGCCGGCCGGCAACAACGGCAATGTTGCCGAAAACAAGCCTGCGGTCAATATCGCGACGACTCCTGCACCGGCCGGCGAACCAAAACTCTCCGAAGCCAAACCGCCGAGTTTTCAAAGCACCGCCGCCGACACGGATGAACCGGTCAAGTTTCCGATCGCCGATTTTCCGATGGTCGAAACTACGGCCAAAGCGGGCGAATACGTTCTCGTCCCATCTTGGAATTGGCTGAAAGAGGCAGCGGAAAAAGGCGTTGAATCAACCAGTTTCATTTGGTATGTGCAGAAAATGGCTGCACCTGAAAAGGAATTTTCGGACGTGCAGTTTATGTCGGAACGACGACGCGTTCCGAACGCTTATATCGTCGCCATTCCTCCGGGACAAAAAGCCAAGAAGGGCGATGTTCTCCTGACTTGGTGGCAAACCGGTTCGGGAATGGGCAGGGCATACGTTGTTGACGATAAAAACCCGATTTCACCGATTGTCCGCTATCTCGATATTGACTACGACAATCCCGCCAAATCCCGCGACAACGTGACTACGATCGGCAAAATGGACGAAAAGATCGTCCCTGATTCGTTCTTCAAAATCAAGGAATGGGACGCGGGAACGACCGTGGCGATTCAAGACGGCGCAAATCTGAACAAAGGCGTGGTGATTCGCGTGGCGGGCGATAAGGTCCTGGTGCTGGAATCGGTCGGAAAAATGAAAATGTATCCGAAAGCGTCGTGCAAACCTGTTCCGGTCGTGCCGAGTGTCAAAGACGGCGACCGCGTAAAAGCGCCGAAATTCAATACGTTCAGAGATGCGACCGTGGTCAAAGTTGATTCCGGAATCGGACGCGTTTTCGTTAAATTCGACGGCGATGACAAAGAAACCGCAATTCCGTTTGGGGATATTTTGAAATAGTTCACTTTTCGGAAATGAAGAAGGAGGCAGTCTTATGTTTTGGACAAATACGAACAAGAATTCAATCTCAGCATCTTTCATATTCGTAATCATCCTCGGCTTGGTGTTGGGGTGCGGAGGCGGTTCGGGAAAAACCTGCGTTGGAGAGTTGACCTTCGAAGGCAAGACATTTCAGGGGACGGCGAACGAGGCGTCGACCGATTATAAGGGCGAAGACCGGGTCGAAGCCCAAGCCCGGGACAATGCTTGCAGTTCATACTGCATTGAAGGTGACAAAGGCTACGACCGGATGTATCAGGAATTCATCAAAACTCCTGAGGCCAAAAAGATCAATATTGACTTTAATGCAGAAAAAATCCCGCTGAAGGAGAAAAAATGGGCGGCGATGACGAACGAAAAATTGAGCCGATATATTGATCAGTGTCGAAAAGGCTGTTTGAAACAGCATAGCGACGGGACGCAGGTAATTGCTGTGAAATGTCAGTGAAAACCCGAAACGCCGCCTGATGACGAATCGCTGGTTCCGATTGGGCGCGCGAGAAACACGGTAGCTGAACGCCCGACTTCCGAAGCGTGTGGAACACGCGTAACTCTTGTTGTTTCAACAGGTCCGCGTGTTCCACACGCTTGGGAACCCGGTGCGACGGGCCACTTGGGTTCCGCTTCGCTTCACGTGGTGCTATCGCAAGTTCGCGTGCTCCGCACGCTTGAAGAAACAAATTCAGATCCGTAAACCCAAATCACTCATTAGAAGCAATTTCCCGCGAAATACGCGGAATACGCGAAAAACAAGTACAAAAATGCCATTTTTCGCGTTTTTGGTGTGTTTCGCGGGAAAGAAAGTTTCTATTGAGTAATTTGGGCTTAATTCCACAATTCGACCAGTATCGACATCGGCATCGTTCCTGATTCAAAAACGTCTAGAACGGGATCGTTCTTGGATGTCGGATCGCGTTGCAACCTTGCTGACAGGAATTGGAAGTCCCAATCCGAAATCACAAATCCCAATTCCGAATTCCAGCTAATGCGTGGTTTCCGCCGCCAGTTCGAGCGGATGGCGACCGTACCGCATCACTCCGAACTTGACCGCGACGTCGATCGATTCGCCCGGCATCAATGGATCGCCGGGCGTCACCGCGCCGACCGACAGCGTGCTGTTTATTCCGCCGCCGTTCGGCTGCAGCCACTCGGCCGCGAGCGCCAGTCCCTTGATCTCCGATCCTTCGTCCGCGGAACTCAGAAGCCGAAAATCGGGCCGCGACGAGAATCTTCTCTGCGTCAGGGTTCCGACCGTCGGAAAATCGATCGCCCGCAGCCGGAGCGCGACCAACGGCAATCCCGAGTTGTTCGTGATCCGCCGATAGACGGTCAGCGTGCCTTGCGCGCCGTTCGGGACCGGGTTCGGATCGTAGTATTCCGAACCGGCTTCTTCGATAGTGACTTGTCCGGAAGTCATCAACCGCAACGATTCGCTGTGTTCGGGGGCCGGCGCGCCGAGTACGGAAATGACCTTCGCCTCATTTCCCCCGAACGCTCGCGCCTGATTATCGACGATCAGGAAATCGGCAAGATTGTTATCCGAATCCTTCAATCCGGCGGTTGTCAGTCGTCTTACAAAACTCATCTCCGCGTTTTGCGGTGCGATTGCCGGCAACGACTTTCCTTCGGCCCAGACGGACGCGCCGAAGCCGACGGAATCGAGAAGATTCGCTTGATCGAAATTCTGCGGATTCGCGGTCCTGAGCAGCAAAAGCGTCGAATTGTCCGGAATATCAGCCGAGTAGACGTCGTCGCCATTGAGGATCATCTGACCCGTTCCGGTCGGATAATCAAGGACGGAGAATCCGCCGTTCGGATTGTTGTTTGTCAAAAGATAAAACCCGCGCGCCGGGATCGTGATCAAATTGGGGATGACCTTGACCGGCGTCAAAAGACCGTTGTTCTCGCGCGCAAGGGTCATTCCCGCCGAACCGTCCGGCGCGTTGACCGTGATGTCGAACTCGTTCGGATTGAAGAACTTGATGAATTCGTCGTTGGGGCCGAGCCGGCCGCGTTCGCGAAATTCGCTGATCAGCAGGTCACCCGCGGAAAGATCTTCGTCGAGTATATTGACGGTCAGAACGTCGCGGTTCGGATCGATTTCGGCGTTGTTCGTCGGGTTGGCGAGCGTGATCCTGAACATCTCGCGCGGTTCGAGAAGACCGTCGTTGGAGATCGGGACCGTGATCGTTTTCAGCGTTTCGCCGGCGTTGAACGTCAGAATACCGCTCGTTGCGACGTAGTCCTGGCCGGCGGTCGCGTTCACGTCCGAAGTCGAAAAATCGACCGTCACGGGATCGGTGGTCTGAATGTCGCCGACGCGTTTTACCGTCACCGTCGCCGAACCGCCATTTTCGCTCTTGATGAATGATCCGAGTTCGAATCTGAGCGTTCCGCCTGATCCGCCGGTCGGCGAACCGACGGTCGCGACGAATATCAGTTCGCGATTGTTCGCCAGCGACGCGATATTGAAGATCGCCGGGTTCATCGCATAGCCCGCGCGGGTCGCCGAGACGGCGTGCGGTTCGCCGGGAACGGTGTCGAGAAAGCCGAAGCGGCCATCGGGACCGGTAATGACGAAGCCGGAAACCTGGCCGCTGAGGGCGACCATCACGTTCGAAACCGGATTTCCGGTCGAGGCGTCGATGACCTTGCCTCCGATCACGAAGTCGCCGAATTTTGTAACGAAACCGTCGTTGCCGCCGGCGTTGAACGACTGATAGGCTTCATTGTGCGTCGGGAAGGCGGGGCCGCTGACGGAGGTCCGGCCGGTCAGGTAGGCATTTCCGTATGCGTCGATCGCGAGGTCGGTCGCGAGGTCGTCTCCGCCGCCGCCAAGATACGTCGAATAGACGAGCGCCGACGCATTTTGATTGAGTACCGTCAGGACGGCGTCCGACGATCCGTTGTAAACGGTGTCGTAGGCGCCGGCCGTCGTCGGGTAATCGCCGCCGAAGTTGCTTCCCGTCAGATACGCGTTTCCGAAGTTGTCGACCGTGATGGATTCGAGCGATTCGCCCTGCGTGCCTCCGATGTAAGTCGAGTACAGCAGTGTCGTTCCGTCGCCGCTGAGTTTGCACACCGCCGATTCGCTGCTGCCGAGATTTGTCGTGTCGAACGCGCCGGCCGTTGTCGGAAAACCGGGGGCTACAATGCCGGTAACATAGACGTTTCCAGCCGCGTCGATCGCCAAACCGTTCGCGTTATCGATTCCTGCCCCGCCGATGACGGTCGAGAAGACCAGCGCCGAACCCGTTGCGTTCAGCCTGGTTACGAAGAAATCGGTAACGCCGTTGAGAGTCGTGTCGTAGCTCCCCGCCGTTGTCGGAAAGTCCGTCACGTCGTCGGTCGTCGCGCCGCCGACGATGGCTTCCCCGGCCGAATTGACGGCGATCGTGCGGCCGTTGTCGATGGCGCTTCCGCCGAGAAACGTCGAATATATGAGAGCGGAGCCGGTGCCGTTCAGTTTCGTGACGGCGACATCGTCCGAACCGTTCTGGGTGGTGTCGAACGCGCCCGCGGTCGTCGGATAGTCGACGATCGCATCCGATGTGCGGACAACAATGTAAGCGCTCCCGGAAGCGTCGATGGCAAGATCCTGCGCATAATCGATCTGCGACGCTCCGATGTATGTTGAATAGATCAGCGATGCACCGTTCGCACTGAGCTTCGAGACGAAAACATCGGCGCCGCCGTTGAATGAATTGTCGTATCCGCCGGCCGTCACCGGAAAATTCGCACTCGCGGAAGAACCCGCAAGATAGACGTCGCCGGACGGATCGACCGCGATTCCGAGGCCTTCATCGTACGCGCTTCCGCCGAGAAAGGATGAAAAAACAATGCCGGTGCCGCTAGAATTGATCTTGGTCACGAAGACGTCTTCAAGGCCGTTCGCCGAGGTGTCAATTGTTCCGGATGTTGTCGGGTAGCTCGCGGACAAAGTCCGTCCGGTAATATAGGTGTTGCCGTTGGAATCGACCGCGATGTCGTTGCTGAACTCGTTTGCGAACGAGCCGACGAGGGTCGAGAAGGCCGGATTATTGAGCGTCACGGTTGGGTCGATCGTGAGCGGCAGCGAGCGGTCATATTCGCCGATCGAGAAACTTACACGGTCGTTTTCGAGCGCAAATTCGCTTTCGATCTCTTGCCGAAATCCATTGGATTCCTGGAACGTCAGCGGTTTCTTCTGGGTGATCGTACCGGCGGGCGTGTGAATCAGAAGGTTGCCGTCCGTATCGAGTTCGAGTTTGTCGGCGCCTGAGAATTCGATCGCGATCTGCCCGGCATCTGCGCCGGGAGCGACGACAAAGTCGTAACGCGTCGAGCCGTCGTCGAGTCCGTGCCAGATCATCGACACGCCGTCATAAATGTCCTCGTACCGAACCCGTTCGAAATTCGCGATGTCCGTCACCCAGTTTGATTCCGCGCCTTTGAAATAGTTCGTCCGCTGCTCCAGAACTCCTTCGCCCTCGAATTCGGAGGAGCGATTGGAGCCGGCCAACTTCATTCGCAGCGCGAAGGCGGGATTCGATTTCGGACTCGCGATTCGTGCTCCGAGATCATCGTCGGGAAGGATCTCCGGTGTTCCGATCTCGTCCGGACGCATTACGTATACCGCCTCGTCCGCCGTCAGAAACACGTTGGCCCCGCCAGCCCGCGCCAGAAATCTGACGGACGAAGGGAACTGACCGCGATTCTCTTCAAACGCCACCGTGTTGCGAACTGGATTCGGCGTATCGGCGGCCGACGCGGATGCCGGTTCGGAAGCGCCCAAAAGGTGAACCGGAAGTCCGAACACGAAAACTGCAAACAAAGTCGGAAATGCAAGAACGGAACGAAGTGTTAGAAACGGCATACAGAAATCTCCTTGAAAACTGGTTTCGTCGAACAATTCGACGCAGTTTCAAACATATTCGAAAAAAAGTCGGATTAAGCCGCCCGTTCGGGTGGGAGATTCGATTATGGATTTGTGAATTGGATTTCAGACCGAAGTTGTCGAATGCTCACGCTCCAAGCTCAACCGATAAGCCTGTTTTGAAGCGCTTTGGCGACCGCCTCGGATTTGGAGTGGACCTGGAGTTTCTCGTAGATATGCCGCATATGGAACTTGATCGTGTTGTAGCTGACGCCGAGTTCCTCGGCCGCGGTCGTGTAGTTGTGGCCTTCGACGAGGAGTTTGAGAAGCCGTGTCTCGTGCGGCGTCAGGTCGTAATCGACCTTTTCAGGCGGACGGACTTCGCGAAACAGCCGGATGACGCGCGCCGCGACCTCGGGGGACATCGGCGCTCCGCCGGACGCCGCTTCACGGATGTTCTCGATGATCTTCGCCGGTGACGTCCGCTTGAGCAGATATCCGCTCGCGCCCGCGCAGAGAGCGTCGAAGATCCGTTCGTCGTCCTCATAAACGGTGAGCATCAGGACGGTCATATCGGGATACGATTCTTTAAGGATCTTGACGCCTTCGATCCCGCTCATTCCCGGCAGTCCGATATCGGAAAGCAGAACGTCCGGAACGTTTCCCTTGATACGCGGAATCGCTTCCTCCATCGAACGATAACCGCCGCTGCAGGCGAAACCATCGGTGAAATTGATGAGCGTTACGAGTCCTTCGCGGATGTTCCGGATGTCTTCGACGATCGCGGTTCTGATTGTTGACGTTTGGATTTTCATTGGTCGAATCAAATCTAAGGCTTTTTGCCGACGGTTTCGCCACCCGTTTGGGCAGTCGACTCAACCGGTATGCTGAAGGTTACGGATGTGCCTGCTCCGGGCGACGATTCGATATCGATCCGGCCGCGCATTTCGAGTGCCCGCTTGCGCATACTCGGAATTCCGTTTCCGCCGTCGATGTCCGGGCCGGAGGAATCATCGCCGTCATTGATCCTGAACCCGCACCCGTCATCCCGAATAATCACACGCAGGCTTTCATCGACGATGCCGACATCGACCTGGACGCGTTCGGCCGCGGAATGCTTGACGATATTATTGATCGTTTCCTTGAAGATCAGAAAAACCTCGCGCCGGATGTTTGAGTTGACGGTGAAAGCATCGTCGGAATGGGACGAGTTGAAGTTGAGCCCGATGCCTTTCGCCGCCAGAACGTCCGAAGCAAGGCGCCGCATCCGCTGCGTCAGATCGGAAAAATGATCTTTGGTCGGATTGATCGACCAAACGATGTCGCTCATCGTCCCGACCAGCTCATTCGAAACGTTCGTGATCATTTTCAGGGGTTCCGAATCACCGTTTTTCGACTGTGCCTGCGCGACTTCCGAAAGGATCGCGATCTGCGTCAGAGACGCGCCGATGTCGTCGTGAAGGTCGGTCGCGATGCGCGAACGGACCTGTTCCAGTTCCGCCAGACGCTCGTCGCGCGATTTTCTCAGATTTTCTTCCGCCAGCCGCGCGTCTTCAAGCGCTGCGTTGACTTCGCGCAGGCGCGCCAGACGATAGCCGTAAAAGGCCGTCACGAGCAGCGCGATCCCCAAGACGACCAGCGCGATGAACCACCAACGAGCCCAGATCGGCGGGAGGATCCGGAACGATACGACGGCCGGCTTCTCGCTTTGGACGCCTTCAGAACTGATCGCGCGAACCAGGAAGCGGTAGGAACTCGGTGAAAGGTTTGCAAATGTCACGCTGCGCTGCTCGGTTGGCGGGCTCCAATCGGTGTCGGCTCCCTCGAGTTTGTATTGGTAACGAAGCGTCTCGCCAGCCCGAAAATCGAGTCCGAAAAACTCGATCTGCAGGTTGTTTTCCGTATGGACCAGCTCACCGCGTTCGATCTCCGGAGTGCCGAGATTTGAAACCGGTTGTTCAACTCCCGCAACGCGCAGACTTCCGATGAAAACGCCCGGCGGGACGCGGGTATCGTCAAGTTTCGGCGCCAAACGCGAAACACCGCTGCCCGTCGCGAACCATACGTTTCCGTCGCGATCAAGATGCGAATCGACAACGAAGTCGGCGGCGAGGCCGTCATCGACCGAGAAATGCTTGACGTGGCCCGTCTCCGGCGAGACACGATCGACGCCGCTCGCAGTTCCGACATAGATGCGGCCGAATCGATCCTCGGTTATCGTGCGGATGTTGTTGCTCGAAAGTCCGTCTCGGGTCGTGATCGAAGCAAATACCGGTTCCCGGGCGCTGGTGTCGTCAACCCGAATCAGTCCGCTGATCGTCGATCCGATCCAGAGCCGGCCCTTTTGATCGATAAGCAGATCGGATAGCAGCGCCTCGGGCAGTTTTTCTCCCGGCGCGAAAAACTCGAACCGTTCGCCGTCGAATCGCGACAGGCCGCCCTCATAGTAAGTCAGCCAAATGTTCCCGAAACGGTCTTCGGCAAATGCCGACGGCGAACGGCGCGGCGGAAAGCCGTCGGCTTCGGTAAACGTCTGAAACGTGTCGGTTCCTTTCTTCATCCGCGCCAGACCGTGATCGAGATTGTTGATGCCGCGCGTCGAAACCCAGATGTCGCCGCTCGAATCTTCGAAGATCTGAAAAATCCCGTCGGATTTCAGCCCGCTCGATTTGTCATAGATCCTGTCGGGCCGACGGCCATTGAGGTCGGCGAAGTTCTTGACGCCCGAAAACCTGAACAAACTGCCGGTCGAAAGCATCCAGAAATCGCCCCCTGAATCGACAAATGCAAAGCGTGAAGTCCAAATATGGGAAATCTCCTTGGGAATCTGCGGCCGGGCGATCTCGATCCGTGTGCCGTCAAAACGCGCGAAATAGGTGTCGGAGTTCGCGAAATAGACACTCCCGTCCGACCCTTCGCTGATCGCGGCGAAACGCGACGACTGCGCACCGTCAGCCTTGTCGAACGTTATCATCCCGTGCCGGTCGAGCCTCGCGAGGACGGAGTTGCCGCCGATCCATAGATTCCCGGCCGCGTCCTCGCCCATCCGGGCCATATTTTCCGGCAGGCCTTCATCGGCCGAATGGGCGATCATCACGTTGCTCGAGATTTGAAAAAGCCTATCTCCGACGCTGATCCAGACGTCGCCGTCCGAACTTTGAAAAAGCCGCCGCACGAACGATATCTCGGGGGCATCGATCCGCAAAGAGAAGATCTCGCCGCTAATCTTCGGCATTTGAACCGGATCGTTCGCTTTCAACTTGAAAACGGACGTCGGTCGCAATTGTCGGATGGAGATCGGGTCTGCTTCATTGATGAGCTCGATCGGCTCAGGCTTGATGACGAAAGTATCGTTCATCAATGAGATCCAGATCCGACCGCCTTTGTCGATGATCATTTCCACCGATCCGTTGCCGCCGTATACCTGCTGATCGAACGTGTAAACGACCATTCGACCGTCCGGCAGTTTTCTGGCTATTCCCCAAGACGTGAAGAGCCACAAACTGCCGTCATCCGCCTCAAGGACGCGAAATGTGCTGAATGTCGTGTTCGGTTTCTGCGGTATCTTCCAATCGACCGTCTTGAACGTTCGCTTGCCGTCTTCAACCTCGAGTCGCATCAATGTCCCCGAGGCCATCCACAGGGTGCCGTTGCGATCCTCAATAAACGAACCGCGCGAGCCGGACACGTATTCGGCATTCAGGTTCGACGAGCTTTTTCCCGCGAGCGAGTTTTCGTTCGGGTTGAATCGATAGGTTCCGCTTGTCGTCGAGACCCAATAGTCTCCGTTGCGCGCTTCGAATATGCTCTCAACGCCAGGCGACGTCCCTTTTTCTTCGATCTGATAATTGACGAACCGCGAACCGTCAAATCGTGAAAGCCCGTCGCGTGTGCAGAACCACATAAATCCGCGCGAGTCGCGAAAGATCGAATCGACGAAACCGCTCCCGAGACCGTCGACCGAAGTGTACGTTTTGACCGGAAGTCTCTCGGCGAAAACGGACAACGCCGCCATCGCGAGCACGAGGACCAGGACCAGGGGGCTGTATATTTTGGAGTTCATCCGCAAAAAACTGCTTCATTATTATTCCAATCACCGAAAATTAGCAATCGCGGCCCAAATCTGGTAAGTTTCCGAAAATCGGATGGACGACGACCTGCCAAACTTCTCTGAGGTCAACGAAACGCTCTATCGCGGCGGCCAGCCAACGGCCGCAGGCGTCAAGCGGCTCGCCGAACTCGGCGTGCGGACGATCATCAGTTTTCGGGACACGCAAAGTTCGGTTTTGCGCGAACAGGCGCAAGCGGCCGCGCACGGGATCAACTTCATCAATATGCGTTTGAGCAATTGGTTCTCACCGACCGACGACGAGATCCATCGGATCATCGACGTCATACGCGATCCGACGAATCAACCGATCTTCATCCATTGCAAACGCGGAGCCGATCGCACCGGGACCGTGATCGCGGTCTATCGGATGCTGGCCGACGGCTGGACCGATCGCGCCGCCAATCGCGAAGCCAAGAAGCACGGCATTGGTTGGTGGCAGATCTGGATGCGAGATTACATCCGGAGCTATTACCGGCGAAACGTGAAAAAGTAGTTTTCCTTAACAGCGGAGGGGGAAGAATTCATTGCACTTATCTGGCAAATCGGTTTCGAATTGATTGTTTCGGGGATATACTCGAAAAATCGCCAATTTTCGGCGCACTTGAAATCAAAAACGAGAGGGACCATTTTTATGACCGAAGATAAAGAGAACAAGCCGGTGAACGAAGTCCTTGCCGAAGAGATCGCCCCCATTGTCACCAACGGTTTCAACGACGATGAACGCTCGGCCATCCTGACCCTTGAAGATCTGCTTGGCGTCCGCTCGCAACGGGGATTTCTCGCGAAACTGAACGAGCGGGATATCGACACCAAAAAGATCTCGAGTCTGCTCAAATACGAGGAAGACCTTGAAAAACTGCAGATCGAACTCGTCAAATTCCAGCGTTGGGTGCAAGAGAAGAACAAGCGCATCGCGATCGTCTTCGAAGGGCGCGACGCCGCCGGAAAGGGCGGAACGATCCGTCGGTTTACGGAACATCTCAACCCGCGCGCGATGCGCGTCGTCGCCCTCCCGAAGCCGACCGACGAGGAGACGGGGCAATGGTATTTCCAGCGCTACGTCAAACAGCTGCCCAACCGCGGCGAGATCGTTTTTTTCGATCGCAGTTGGTATAACCGTGCGGTCGTCGAACCCGTGATGGGGTTTTGTGGCGATGTGCAGTACGATCAGTTCATTCGCCAGGTGCCGGAGTTTGAGCATATGCTTTACGAAGACGGCATCACGGTCATAAAATTCTGGTTTTCGATTTCGAAAGACGAACAGCAGCGCCGATTCGATTCACGGAAGATCAATCCCTTGAAACAGTGGAAACTGAGCCCGATCGATGCGCTCGCACAGGAAATGTGGGACAAATACACGCATTTCAAGGAATTGATGTTCAGCAAGACCCACACTTCTTTCAGCCCCTGGGTGATCGTTAAAGCAAACAATAAACGGAAGGCGCGCCTTGAAAGCATGCGTTACGTCTTGTCGATGTGCGATTACGACGGCAAGGCAAACTCAAAGATCTCTTTGTTGCCGGACCCGAACACGATTATGCGTTTCCACCGTTCGGCGATAAACCTCGATTAGATCAACGTTATGCGAATCAACGAGAACTATCTCGCCGACGCGATACGGTCTTTTCGCAATTACAAGACACTCGCCGACCGCTCGATCGGACAAGTGTCGGATGAAGAGTTTTTCCGGCAGATCGACGAGGAATCGAATTCGATCGCTTTGATCGTCAAGCATATTGCCGGAAACCAGCGTTCGCGCTGGCGGGCTTTTCTGACTTCGGACGGCGAATCGCCGGACAGGAACCGCGATTCGGAGTTTGAGTTTCAAGGCGAAACGCGGGTTTCGATGACGGAATACTGGGAATCCGGGTGGGCGACGCTTTTCGTAACTCTTGAATCGCTGACGGCGGATGATCTTCAAAAATCGGTGACGATCCGCGGCGAACCGCACACGGTCGTCGAAGCCATCAACCGGCAGTTGACGCATTACGCCTATCACGTCGGCCAGATCGTTTTTCTCGCGAAACATTTCCGCGCCGCTGAATGGAAATCGCTCAGCGTCCCGCGCGGCCGATCAGATTCGTTCAACAAGTTTCACGAAATGAAGACCGAAAGCGACGGCACGAAGGGAATTGAAACAGCTTTCGGCTTTGAGGGTTGACCTGGGAGCGAATTCCGAATTCCAGATTCCGGATTCGTGAGCTTTGAAAAACCCACGGGTTCTTTGTATTCGGGGCCGGGACGAGTCGGTACCATCTGCGGTAGAGGCTGTGTCAAAACTCCGATTTGTCTTCGGTTTTATGAATCGAGATTCAAACTTGATCCCGGCTTTAGCCGCAGTATTGGGCTAAAGCCAAGAAAGTCTTGGGGTTACGCTGCCCACTAGCTGAAGCTAGTGGCAATTAGAAGAAAGCCGCTTGATTTTGATCTATGAACTCAAACTTCTGAAGGTTTCGACACAGCCTCGGTAGCGGATGGTTGAAGATCGGTTGGCATCAATACTTCGGTCCGTGAGTGCCGCAACCAACCATCCGCTACCGCAGATGGTACCGACTCGACGCGATTGCAACGCGATTCGGGATTCCCAGTCTGGAACCCGTGGAATTCTGGAAATCCCAAATCCCAGATCCCAAATCCCAGATCCCAAATCCCAAATATCCCAAATCCCAAATCCAAAATCCAAAATCCCAAATATCCCAAATCCGAAATCCAAAATCCAAAATCCCAAATCCCAAATCCCAAATCCCAAATCCAAAATCAAATTGTGTTAATCTGAGTCCTGTCATTTATGAAAGCGATTTCAATTCTCGGCTCGACCGGATCGATCGGATGTAACACGTTAAGGGTTGTCGAGCATCTCAACGACGGGTTTCGCGTCGTCGCGCTCGGCGCGGGCGGAAACGTTTCGGTGCTTGCCGAGCAGATCGAGCGATTTGACCCGGAAGTGGTCGCCGTTCGTGATCAATCGGCCGCCGACGAACTTAGCAAACTTCTCAAATCAAACAGACCCGAGATTCTGACCGGCGAGGCGGGGCTTGTCGCCGTCGCGACTCACTCTTCGGCCGAGACAGTCGTTTCGGCGACCGTCGGCGCGGTCGGATTCGTCCCGACGCTCCGTGCGATCGAAGCCGGGAAGCGCATCGCGCTCGCGAACAAAGAAACTCTCGTGATGGCCGGCGAACTGATGACCGCCGCGGCGGCGAAATCGGGCGCCGAGCTTTTGCCGGTCGATTCAGAACACAACGCGATCCACCAATGTCTGCGCGGCGAATCGTCGAAAGATGTAAAACGACTCATTCTGACCGCATCGGGCGGACCGTTCCGCACCAAATCGAAATCGGAGATCGAGAACGCGACGCGTGCCGAGGCGCTTGACCATCCGAACTGGAAGATGGGCGAAAAGATCACCATCGATTCCGCGACGCTGATGAACAAGGGCCTCGAAGTCATTGAGGCCAAATGGCTTTTCGGATTCGACGCGGACCGCATTTCGGTCGTCGTGCATCCGCAGTCAGTCATCCATTCGATGGTCGAACTGGTCGATGGATCGATCATCGCGCAACTCGGTGTGACCGATATGAAGCATGCGATCCAATATGCGCTGACGTATCCGGCGCGTTCCGAAAATTGCCTCGAACCGCTTGATTTCCGGCGCGTTTCGCAACTCACCTTCGAAGAACCCGACACGGACCGGTTTCCGTGCCTCGCGCTCGCGTATCGCGCGCTTCGGGCGGGCGGGACGATGCCGGCGGTTCTGAATGCGGCAAACGAGGTCGCGGTCGCCGAATTTCTTGCCGGACGCATCCGTTTGAGCGAGATCCCGGCCATTATCGAATCGGTAATGGATCAGCATTCACCGGTCGCCGCCTCGGATCTTGAAACGATCGTCGAAACCGATGCCTGGGCGCGCGCGCAGGCTCTCGCCGGACTCGAACGCCGCGCAACGGCATAAGCCGGGTTGCCTAACCGCGCCGCCGCGTTTTATTCTTTATCCTTGCAACTTGAATTTAATTTCAAGATTCTAATCGAGACTAGATCAAACAAAGGGTTTACAAAGCATGCCGGATATCTTAGTTGTTACATTAGCGGTCATTTTCGTTCTCGGAGTCGCGATCAATATTCACGAATTCGGGCATTTCATCGTCGCCAAGATCTTGGGGATGAGGGTTGAAGCGTATTCGTTCTTCGGGCTCGGACCGCGCGTCTGGGGTTTCAAACGCGGCCACACCGACTATCGCATTTCAGCGATCCCGCTCGGCGCGTACGTCAAGCTCTACGGTGACGAAGCGACCTCGTCGCTTGAAGGCGGAGCGTCGGACGGCGAGGTGGTTCCGGAAAGCGAACTCTACGAGCTTCGTCCGCGCTGGCAGAAGTTTCTCGTGATGCTCGGCGGCCCGTTTATGAACATCGTGCTCGCATTGGCGATCCCGTTCGGCGCGGCGATGATCTACGGAATTCCGGCAATGCCGGCGCCGGTCGTCGGCGTCGTCAAGGCCAACGGAGCCGCGGAACAGGCCGGGATCAAGCCGGGCGACCGGATCGTCGCGTTCGACGGCATCGAAAGTCCGACGTTCGACCGGATTCGCAAAGATGCGGCGATCTCTCCCGACAAAGAAGTTGCGATCGTCATCGAGCGCGACGGAAAGCGCTTGCCGCTGACGATCAAGCCGTCGCGAACGATGGTCAACGGCAACGGCATCGGTGAACTCGATTTCGATCCGGATATGGGCGCCGAACCGGTGGTCGTCGACCGCGTCGTCGAGAATATGCCGGCGGCTCAGTCGGGATTGCAAAAGGGCGATATGATCACCGCCGTAAACGGAAAACTCGTGCGCAACCGGATGGAGGTCCGAAACGCGATCGTCGAGGCCAAGGACCAGCCGATCGCGATGTCGATCACGCGCAACAACGAACCGAAGGAGATCACGACAACTGCCAAACAGACGCCGGAAGGCGCTTGGCAGATCGGAATCGCGTTCGGCAACTCGGTCGATGCGGTCCGGGATCCGGCGACGATCGGATCGGCCGCAAATTTCGCCGTTACCCAGAACCTCGATATTCTGCGCCTCACCGGACGCGTTTTCGGACAGCTGTTCTCGGGCGAGCGTTCGGTTAGGGACGCCGGGCTTGCCGGACCGGTCGGGATCGTTCAGATCATCGCGCAAGTGGTTCGCGAGGCAGGAATCGCGGGACTTTTCTCGATTCTCGCGGTCATCAGTTTGAACCTCGGCGTGTTCAATTTGCTGCCGATCCCTCTGCTTGACGGCGGCCAGATAATGGTCCTCGGCATCGAGAAAGTGCTGTCCTGGTTCGGCAAGACGATGTCGATGGCGTTCCGCGAGAAGATCCAACTCGCCGGACTCGCGATCATCGTGCTGTTGATGATCTTCACGATGGTTCTGGATATTTCGAGATTCTTCTAAGCTCGGAGTTCCGCCGAGGCGGCGTAGACGAATTCAAACGCGAGGCCGCCTGAAGGCGGAACTCCAAACGTTATGCGAAAATCAAGATCCGTAAATGTTCGCGGCGTCCAGATCGGCGGCGGCGCGCCGGTGTCGGTGCAGTCGATGACCAAGACCGACACCACCGACGTCGATGGAACGATCAGGCAGATCGAAGAGATGAAGGCCGCGGGCTGCGAGATCGTCCGCATCGCCGTTCCCGACAACGATGCGGCGAAAGCGATGTCCGAGATACGCAAGCGGACCGATATGCCGATCGTTGCCGACATTCATTTCCACTACAAACTTGCGCTCATTGCGCTCGATGCCGGAATCGACAAGCTTCGGATCAATCCCGGCAACATCGGATCGATCGATCGCGTCCGCGAGGTCGTGCGCGCGACCGAAGCTCGCAAAATCCCGATCCGCATCGGCGTCAACGGCGGCTCGCTCGAAAAGGACCTGCTGCAGAAATATGGGACGGCGACGCCCGAAGCGATGGTCGAATCCGGAATGCGTCACGTGCGGATCCTTGAAGACCTCGGATTCTCCGACATCGTCATCAGTCTCAAGGCGTCGGATGTCAACCGGATGGTGGCCGCGTATCGGCTGATGTCGGACAAGGTCGATTATCCGCTCCACTTGGGCGTCACAGAAGCCGGAACTCCGTTTGGCGGCACGATCAAATCGGCGATGGGGCTCGGAATTCTGCTTCACGAAGGCATCGGCGACACGATCCGCGTCTCGCTCGCCGCGGAACCGCACGAAGAGGTCCGTGTCGGATGGGAGATTCTCAAATCGCTCGAACTGCGCGAGCGCGGTGTGACGGTCGTCGCGTGTCCGACTTGCGGCAGGCTCGATGTCGATAACTTCGTCGAGATCGTGACTGAGGTCGAACGCCGCCTGGCGCATATCGAAGAGCCCTTGCATTTGTCGATTATGGGCTGCGCCGTCAACGGCCCGGGCGAAGCGCACGATTCCCAGCTCGGGATCACGTTCGGCCGTCAGGTCGGGATGATCTTCAAGAACGGCGTCCCGATGCGCAAGGTCGCGGGCGTCGACATCGTCGAGGAATTCGTCAAGGAAGTCGAGCTTTTGCGCACCGAAGGGCCGAGCGTCCCCGCACTCAACCCGAACATTGTTCGGGAGATAGTTTCAGAGTAACTACGCCCGAAGTTCCTTCTAATGCTCTCCATAGCTGATCGCTCGTGAATTTTTGAATAAACCCGAATTACGCAATGGAAAGTTTGCCCGCGAATTTCCGCGAATCGGCGCGAATAGAATTTTGTCCGAACGCGTCCGAACAAACCGCTTTTCGAAGCTTTGTGTCCCAATTTCATAAAAACGGAGTCTTTCGGCGCGCTCTTAAACCGGATTTCCATTCGCGCCGATTGGCGAGGATTCGCGGGCAAAATCCGCTAATGCGTAATCTGGGATAAATCTAATCTTGAGTCCTAAACCCGGAATCAATTCGGTCTTGGATTTGCGATATCAACTATCCGCTGTCAGTTTTCAGCTATTCCGAAATGTAAATGCTCCGGAATAGCTGAGAGTGGATAACTGAAAGATGAAAGTTGCGATATCCGCGGTCAGTTTTGAGCCGCGAGACTTGAATATCTTGAATTGCGATATCCACTATCCGCAATCAGTTCTCAGCTATTCCGAAAAAAGAAATGCTCCGGAATAACTGAGAGTGGATAACTGAAAGATGCCGCCTGAATCAAAGTCGTTTCAGGGATACAGAACCCGGAACGGCTCAAACGGAAGGTTCCGCAGGACCGTGAAGACGACCGCCAGACCCAGTATTCCGTAAACGCTCGCGACCGGAAAACGTTCCGCGCTCAATCCGCGGCCGCGGACGGCGGCAAGCAGCAGCGAAACAAACAAAAAACCGAGCATTACCGAGTAGATCGGGATCATCGCGTTGAAGTCGAGCGCGGTCAGAATATCTCCGTGAAACAAAGCGTGAAAGCCGCGCGTCAGCCCGCAGCCGGGACAGGCAATGCCGGTCAGCGAAAGAAGGGGGCAGGGAGGAAAGATAGAAGTCTAGCTTGGATCGAACGCCGCGACCAATAACGCGCCGACGCCGATGCCTCCTGCGAAAACGGCCGATATTACCCTTTCCAAAGGTCCGAGAACCGCAGCTTGTGACAAGGATTCATTCATCGTGACCCGCGGGATGTTCGTCCCGCTTCTTTGCATTGTAACTTACTTGACTTCGAACAAACGAAACTCGTTGATCATCAAATGCAAACGACCAACGTACGCGCCGGGTGCAAGTCCGCGTTCGTCAGCCAAAAATCCGCGAAGTCGGGCGATCCAGGTCGGCGGCAGATTTTCCGGCGATTCGTCAACGAACCGGCGCAGCAAACCCGTCGAATAATTCTGCATCGCCGGATTCCGAAAGGCCGTAAGTGCTTGTATGAAGCCTTCCGCCAACTCAAACTGCCGCAAACTCGCGGGGTCGGCGGCAAGTCGCAAACGAATCTTGCCGGCCAGATTCGTCGCGGCGGCATTCAACTCCGGCGATGGAAGGGAAACGGAGGCCCGAATCATCGTCGTGTTATCGGTAGCGGTTCGGGTAGCTCCGACCAAGTTCGGACGCGGCGGTCGCCGGCGTCCAATCTCGATCAACCGCTCCGCGAGTTCAATTTCCTCCGCCCAATCGGACGGGAACGCCTTTCGGATAACGCCTGGATTCGAATCCGGAATCGTGTAAAGATCAAAGGCGACGAGAAACCAGTTTGGCTTGCGAATGATGAACTCGTACGTCAAATAGGCCGCAACTTCAATGCCCGGCGGTAGAAAACGGGAGTTAACCGCGGCTGTTTCGGCCGCCGGGAAGAACTCTTTCGCGCCGGACACGGATTTTGCCGAGGAAACCGTTCCATCTGTCGCGATGATGATGTCGACACGGACTTTGCCGTCAACTCCGGCTTCGCGCGCGTTTTCCGGAAATGTCGGCGTCGGCAAGTAGATCGCCTTCGCCGGGGCGATCTTCCCTTTTATCTCGCCAACGCGGAAAAAGTTTGGATATCGCGGAAAGTTGAACGACTCCCGGATTTGCGGCGCACCGTCCGGTCGGGGCGGATCGATCTTTGGTTGCTGAGCGGCGACGTTCGCACTCAGCAATGCTAAAAAAACAAAAAACTTCAACATAGGTTCACGCGTCAACCCGCCATCCCGAGAAACAATGCATCGCTCGTGATCTTCTTGTTCAGATTCAGAACCGACGCTTCGCGCAGGTCTTCGATCTCCCGGAGCCAGCCGGCAAGCCGCTTGGATTCGAGCGCCCGCGAAAGCACGACGAGATCGGCGCTGATATCAGCGTTGCCGATCGATTCCGGCGTCCGGCCGAGCTTGATCGACCAGACGTCGTGGATCAGAGACTGCAGCGAATCGAGCCGCTCCGCGTAGTCGTCCTTGAACTTTGCGTCGCTGAGCGATTCGGCCAGCTTCAGGAGCGCGAGAAAATCCGGCCGTTCGCGTCCGACGACGCCGCGGATGACGCCCAGCATAAGCTCGCGATGCGACCTGAAACGCTCGAGATCGAACGACATCCCGCGCCCTACGCTGCCGGCCGAAAGCCTCGCGATCAGATCCGCGTCGGAATGCGAAATCTGTCGCCGCGACGTCAGCAGATCGGCGATCTCGGCTGCCGGAACCGGCGCGAAACGCAGGATCTGACAGCGCGACCGAATCGTCGGCAGCAAACTGTCCGGCCGCGACGTGATGACGAAGATATGCGACGTCGGTGGCGGTTCTTCGAGTGTTTTGAGCAACGCGTTCGACGCCGCGTCGTTCATTTTGTCGGCATCGTCGATGATGAAGAAACGGGCCTCGGCTTCGTACGGCCGATAGTTGGCCTCACGTTCGAGCCCTCTGATCGCATCGACGAGAATGTTGTTTCGGCAGGGAATGACGGTTCCGACATCGGTGTGCTCGCTCAAGAAAACGCGTTCGAAATGTTCCTTCTTCGCGTCCGGCGCCGGAAATGTGAATTTGTCGCAGCGGACGCACGCCGGGCATTTGCCGCAACCCTCGCCGTCGATCTTCGCCGCGCAGATGAAAGCCCGCGCGAGTTCGAACGCGAATTCGCGCTTGCCTGTTCCCTCCGGACCGGCGAGCAGCAGCGAACGAGGCACACGCCCGTTGCGGATCATCCGCCGCAAGGTGGCTTTGATTTCGCTGTTTCCGATCAACCGGTCAAACATATTTGCGATTGGAGCGCGACTGGAGCGCAAGCGTCCCCGCTTGCAACGGCGTGAAACGCCGTAAAACCGTTGAATTCCACGCGCTCTTTTCCGCCGGCGCCGTTCGCGCTCCGCGCTCAGTGCAAGCGGGGACGCTTGCGCTCCGGTCGCGGACGCTTGCGCTCCCGTCAGATTACGCGCCAGTCAGCTTAAGAACTCGCCGACAACCTCGACGACCTTGTGGTGCACCTCGTCGATCGAGCCGGAGGCGTCGATGACGACGAATCGTTTCGGCTCGCGCTCGGCGATCTTCAAGTAAGCCTCGCGGACCCTTCCGTAAAATGCGGCGTTCTCGCGGTCCATCCGGTTCTGCTTCGATTCCTCGTCGCTGCGCGAATTCGTGCGGACGATGGCTTTCTCAATCGGAACGTCAAAAAACAAAGTCAGATCGGGCTTCAATCCGTCGGTCGCGAGTTTGATCACTTGCGCGACGATCTTCTCGTCGAATCCGCGACCGGCGCCTTGGTACGCGACGGTCGCGTCCGCATAGCGGTCCGAAATCACGATCTTGCCCTCTTCGAGCGCCGGCTTGATCAGGAAATTGACGTGTTGCGCGCGGTCCGCGGCGAAAAGTAGAAGTTCCGCCATCGGATGTACGTTCTCTTCGGTTTCGAGAAACGACTCACGCAGGCGCCTTCCGAGCGGCGTTCCGCCGGGCTGAAGCGTCGTCAGCACGTTCAGGCCGCGCATCCTGAGGTCGCCCGCAAGCAACCGCAATTGCGTCGACTTGCCGCTTCCGTCGATCCCTTCGAATGTGATGAATTTTCCGCGCAAAACGTTAATCCGCGTCCGGTCGACGGCGTTCGGGTGAAATGGTCGAGATCGCGTGTTTGAAGATCAGAAACTCTTGCCCGCCGGCGTCGAGCAATACCGAGAACTTGTCAAAACTCTTGATCCGGCCGGCGAGCGTCGCGCCGCTGAGAAGATGGATCTGTACCGCGACTTTGTCGCGCCGCGCGGAGTTCAAAAAAGCATCCTGGATATTCTGAGCGGTTGATCTTTCCATAACCTTTTTCTAACTTTGAGTTGAATAAAACGAACAGGTTGGATTATAGCAGATTTGCTTTTGCAGACAAGGGAATTTTCAGAGAGCGCCGAGGAGTTCGTCAAGTATTCGCGGCTCGTCCCCGAATCCTTCGAGCCAAATGACTCCGGATTCCTTGCGAAACCAGGTTAACTGCCGTTTCGCATAATTGCGCACGTCCTGTTGCGTTTTCTCGATCGCGCTCGCGAGGTCGCGCTCGCCGCGCAGATACTCGCACACACGCCGGTATCCGTGCGCGCCGAGAGCGTTCGTGTCATCCGGGACGCCGCTCGCCCTGAGCCGTTCGACCTCGTCGACAAGGCCCCGATCAAAGTGGATCAGAGCACGGGCGTTGATCTTCGCATAGAGTTCTTCGCGCGGCGGGCTGAGGACGAAGGTCCGTATGCGTGCCGCGAATTCCGGTGGTTCGGCGCGATTCGGTTGCGCTTCCGAGATCTTTGTGCCGGTCTGATAGAACACCTCAAGCGCCCTCGTGACGCGAACATAATCCCGCGGGAAGAGTTTCGCGGCGGAGACCGGATCGATCTCCGTCAGCAACTTATGCAGATGCTCAGGACCCTTTTCGTACTTGATGGCGAGGAGTCGCCGGCGAATCGCGGGATCGGTCTTCGGACTTTCGAACAACGGTTCGAGCAAGGTTCGGAGATAAAATCCGGTCCCGCCGACGAGGATCGGAACAGCGCCGCGAGCTTCGATCTCGGCTATCTTTTGGGCGGCGTCGTGCGCCCAGTCGGCGGAGGTGTAATTGACCGTCGGCGGGACATAGTCGATCAGATGATGCGGCACGCCGCGCTTTTCTTCTTCGGTCGGCTTCGCGGTCGCGATCTCGATCCCGCGATATATCTGCACCGAGTCGCAGTTGACCACTTCGCCGTTGCCCAGCCGGAGTGCGAGCGCGACGCCGAGTTCCGTCTTGCCCGACGCGGTCGGTCCGGCGATCGAGAAGATTGTCTTCGGTTCACTCACGAATATGATTTTCCGCCTTCAACGTGAAAACGCAAAGCGCAGAGCCAAAAACGCGAGGGTCGCCGCAAGCAAAATGAGTGCTCCGACTGTTTGTGAACGTGTCAGTTGCATTTCGAGATTGTACCAAATTCCAAACATTCCAGATTCCAAGCATTCCAGGTTCCAAAGATTCCAGATTCCAGGTTCCAGGTTCCAAAGATTCCAGATTCCAAAGATTCCAGATTCCAGATTCCAGGTTCCAAAGATTCCAGATTCCGAACATTCCAAACATTCCATATTCCAGGTTCCAGGTTCAAGATTCAGAATCCCGGGAATCCCTGGAATCCCTGGAATTCTTGGAATCCTTGGAATTCTTGGAATCCTTGGAATTCTTGGAATCCTTGGAATCCCCGGAATCCTTGGAATTCTTGGAATCCTTGGAATTCTTGGAATCTTTGGAATTCTTGGAATCCTTGGAATTCTTGGAATCCCCGGAATCCTTGGAATTCTTGGAATCCTTGGAATCCTTGGAATTCTTGGAATCCTTGGAATTCTTGGAATCCTTGGAATTCTTGGAATTCTTGGAATCCTTGGAATTCTTGGAATCCTTGGAATCCTTGGAATCCTTGGAATTCTTGGAATCCTTGGAATCCTTGGAATTCTTGGAATTCTTGGAATTCTTGGAATTCTTGGAATCCTTGGAATCCTTGGAATCCTTGGAATCCTTGGAATCCTTGGAATCCTTGGAATTCTTGGAATTCTTGGAATTCTTGGAATCCCTGGAATCCCCAAATCGCAAATCGCAAATCGCAAATCTCCAATCCTTTGTGTAAGTTTCCGCAGTCTTCGCGGGAAAATACGCGATAAACAGATCCGGATGTTGCGCATTCGTTGGATTTCAAACAGGCATACGCCTTGCTTTGTATGAGGTCAACCGAGCGCAATCTCAGGTGGATTGCCGAAACGCTGATGCCCGGAGGACGAGAATGGTTAGATTGAGGGAGTTTTTGGATGCTGACCGTCAGAATCAGTTCAATCCTTCTGTTTTCAAGACCGACGAAAACAAGAACAGGGTGTATTGCGGGATGTGCGGCGGAATTTTCTTTGTCGATGACAAGCTTTTCGAGGCGATCATAAAGGTCATCCGGGAAACCACCGAAAGCCCGTTCCTGTGCACAGGCTGCCAACAGGAATACGACACGTTGGCGCATCGCTACTAAAACCAAAATGCCTAACGTAACGATCAACGGAAAGCCGTATCAATTCGAAAAGAAAATGTCGATCCTGAAAGCTCTTCAGTCGGTCGGCATCGACGTTCCGACGCTGTGTCACGACGAACGTCTCGCTGATGTCGGCGCCTGCCGATTGTGTCTGGTCCGCGTCGCGGGATCGAATCATCCGATAGTGTCCTGCGAAAACGACATTCTCGACGGGCTCGAGATCGAAACGCATACGCCGGAGATCGAGGAATCGCGCGAGATGAACCTCAAGATGCTTGCGCGACGCTATCCGCTTTCGGCGTTTCAGAAGTATCCGGACAAGCCGTTTCATCGCCTCGCGCGGCAATACGGACTGACCGACAAGGATTTCGCGGCGGACGTCAACGGACATCTGATCGACGATTCGCATCCGTACATCCACGTCGATATGGCGCGATGCGTCGACTGCTATCGCTGCGTCCGCATCTGCGACGAGGTTCAGGGGCAGTACGTCTGGCAGGTTTTCGATCGCGGGCGGAAAACGCGCATCACGCCGAATTCGGGAACGA
The DNA here is from genome assembly GCA_016715115.1 of Acidobacteriota bacterium. Classification (NCBI taxonomy): domain Bacteria; kingdom Pseudomonadati; phylum Acidobacteriota; species Acidobacteriota bacterium. The sequence goes on along the minus strand of JADKBM010000016.1, from coordinate 362,765 downwards.
CTTTGCGCGATAGTTCTTGCGTCAGTTGCGGCGCGTGCGTCGATACCTGTCCGACCGGCGCGCTCGAGGACAAATCGATCCTTGAAAGAGGCGTTCCGACCGATTGGACCAAGTCGGTCTGCCCTTATTGCGGAACGGGTTGCGAGATAAGCGTCGGGCGTCGCGAACAACGGATCGTTCAGATCAAACCGGTAAACGAATCACCGGTCAACCACGGTCATCTCTGCGTCAAGGGGGCGTACGCGTTCGACTTTGTTCACGCCGACGACCGCGTCACCGAGCCGATGATCCGCGAAAAGGGCGGGAACTGGCGAACCGTCAGCTGGGACGAGGCGATCGGTTTCGCGGCGCGCAAAATGAAGGAGATCGTCGAACGCGCCGGACCGGACGCGGCGGCGGTTCTCGGATCGGCGCGCGCGACCAACGAAGACAACTATCTCGCGCAAAAGTTCGCTCGCGTTTGTCTTGAAACGAACAATGTCGACAACTGCGCTCGCGTCTGCCACACGCCTTCGGCCGCGGCTTTGAAGATGATGCTCGGCGCCGGCGCCGCGACGAATTCGTTCCGCGACATTGAGTTGGCGCGGACGATCCTGATCTGCGGTGCGAATCCGACTGAGAACCATCCGATCCTCGGCTCGCGGATCAAACAGGCGGTGCGCCACAACGGCGCGAACCTGATCGTCATCGATCCGCGCAAGATCGAATTGACGCGCTTCGCCAAGATACATCTGCAGCTTCGTCCGGGAACCAACATCGCGATGCTCAACGCGTTCGCGAACGTGATCATCGAAGAAGGGCTGGTCGACGAAGAATTCATCAGAACGCGTGTCACCGATTATGAGAAATTTGCCGATTTCGTTCGCGAGTACACGCCCGAGCGTGTCTCGGAGATCTGCGATGTTCCGGCCGATCTGATCCGCCGCGCAGCGCGAATGTACGGCGGCGTCAAACCCGCGATGTGCGTCCACGGGCTCGGCACGACCGAGCACACGCAGGGAACCGAAGGCGTGATGGGACTCGTGAACCTCGCGCTGCTGACGGGAAATCTCGGCAAACGGGGCACCGGCGTCAATCCTCTGCGCGGCCAGAACAACGTTCAGGGCGCGGCGCATATGGGTTGCGACCCCGGAATTCTGACCGGTTCGATCGCCGTCGAAGAAGGGCGCGCGCATTTCGAAAGCGTTTGGAAAACGACGATTCCATCGAGCAAGGGCTTGAGCCAGCTGCAAATGATGGACGCGGCGCGGGCCGAGAAACTGAAAGCGCTTTGGGTCATCGGCTACGACGTTTTCCTCAGCAACGCAAACGCCTCCGAGACATTCGCGGCGTTTGACAAGCTGGAACTCGTTATCGTTCAGGATATGTTTATGAACGAAACGGCGCGGGAGTTCGGCACGGTGTTTTTCCCGGCGGCGTCGAGTTTTGAAAAGGACGGCACGTTTATGAACGGCGAACGCCGCGTCTCGCGCGTTCGAAAGGTCATCGAGCCGATCGGGAATTCGCGCAGCGATTGGGAGATCATTTGCGATGTCGCGCGTGCATACGGCAAGGGCGAGCAATTCGAGTTTTCGTCGGCCGAAGAGATCTGGAACGAGATCCGCGCCGTTTGGCCCGGCAGTTACGGAATCACATACGACCGCATCGATTCGCACGGATTGCAGTGGAATTGTCCGGACACCGATCATCCCGGAACCGAGGTTCTGCATACGGACTCGTTTGTCAACGGTGTTCAAACCTCGCTCCGGCGGTTGAAGTACATTCCGACGAAAGAGGTCGTCAGCGAAGAATTCCCGCTGCTTCTGAGCACGGGCAGAACGCTCTATCAATTCAACGCCGGAACGATGACCTTGCGGACGAAGAACAGGATTCTGCGGCCTTCGGATCTGCTGTATGTGTCACCAAAAGACGCCGCCGAACTCGGGGTCGAAGACGCCGAAGTAGTGAAGCTCGAAAGCCGTTACGGTGTGGCCGAGTTACCGGTCAAGATCAACCCGACGGTGCGCGACGGAGAACTTTTCGCGACCTTTCACAATCCCGAGATCTTCCTGAATCGCATCACGACCCCGCTCCGCGACCGGTTCGTTCACACGCCGGAATACAAGGTGACGGCGGTCAGGATCTTGAAGATTTCGGATTTATGATTTCGGATTTGGGATTTGAATGGTGAAACGGGAACTGGGAACTGGGAACTGGGAACTGAGAACTGGGAACTGGGACCTGAGAACTGGGAACTGGGAACTGGGAACTGGGAACTGAGAACTGGGAACTGGGAACTGAGAACTGGGAACGGAGAACTGAGAACTGAGAACTGGGAACTGGGAACTGAGAACTTTGATTTTTGAACTTTGATTTTGGAATCTGGAATTTGGAATCTGGAATTTGGAATCTGGAATTTGGAATCTGGAATTTGGAATCTGGAATTTGGAATCTGGAATTTGGATCTCGGAATCTTGGATCTTGGAATCTTGGAATCTGGAATCTGGAATTTATGGAATCCCAAATCCCAAATCCAAAATCCCAAATCCAAAATCCCAAATCCCCTGGGGGTGTTTATGTTTGAACATCGTGAACACGAAAACGCATTGTTGTTTTCGCTGCGATGGACGGCGCGGCTGGCGAGCGTGGTTTGTCTCGCGATCATTTTCCTGTTCTTTGCCGGTGAAGGCATCGACTTCAGCGCTGTTCGTCCGGTCGAATACGTCGGACTTCTCTTTTTTCCGCTCGGGGTTATGATCGGACTTGTTCTCGCCTGGCGCGAGGAACTTGCCGGAGGCGCGGTCGCGGTCATTTCCATTGTCGCGTTCTATCTTATATATGGTGCGTTGCTAAGCGGGCGCTTGTGGCAAGGCTGGGGTTTTCTCCCGTTTCTGATTCCCGGGGTCCTGTTTTTGATCTACGGATTTCAGTCACGGTTTGCGCACGGAAGGCCGATCGAAAGAGGAGCATAACTTCTCATCGAACGGTTTTAGCCGATCGGTTTGGCGACGATGATTCGGATTTGCGTGGTTTGACAACAAGCCGCAGATTCGAAACCCACAATTGTTATGAAAGTCAAGAATCTCGAAGAAAGTGAATGCCGGCAGATCCTGACAAAGGCGAGGCTTGGCCGACTCGCGTGCGCGCTTGACGGTCAGCCGTATGTTGTCCCGTTCAGTTTCGCATACGCGGAAGGCGACGACATTTACGCTTTCTCTACAGCCGGGCAAAAGATCGAGTGGATGCGCAGGAATCCAAAGGTCTGCCTTGAGGTCGAAGACATCGCGGACAAGCAAAACTGGACGACGATCATCGTCTTCGGCCATTACGAAGAACTCCCCGACGCGGCGGAATTCGATGACGAACGGACACGCGCGCGAGAACTTCTCGCAAAGTCTCCGACGTGGTGGCAACCGGCGTATTTTGTCGGATCGGAACGCAAGGAACTCGAAGAGGTTCCGGTGTTCTTCAAGATCGTCATCGACAAGATCACGGGCCACCATTCGTTCAACGAGAACCTCGACGCCATAATCCCGCCGGGGCAGCCGGGCGCGCTCAAAAAGAAACGTGTTCGGGGGCTTTGGTAATATGCCGACCACTCGTTCGTGCGCGAAATGCGGCGCCGTGAACCGGGTCGAGCCGAGGTCCGGCAAGGCGGCGATCTGCGGCCGTTGCGGGGCAGCGCTCAAGCCCGTAGGGCCGACGAAGGTCACCGACGCCAATTTCGCTGACGTCGAGCGCGATGCGAAAAGAACTTTGTCTGACGGCCGAAAGCGAAAGCAGCTTCGGCCGTTTTGTTGTTTGAGCCGTTCGGTTTGCCGGGACGCGCCGGTCTCGACGCCGGTTTCGGCATTTCCTACAACTCGTTGGTCTGGACCAAGGATCCGGCGACAAACACGATTGTCTTCAATGCCGACAACTCGAACCTGACGCCCGGATTCCGCTTCGGGTTTCCGACGATCGAGCCGGTCTACTATGACTCGACGACCCAGAAGTTCGCATATCTGATGGTCACGCCCTCGGGAGGCCGCGCCGAGTTCCGGCAGACAACCAATTCGAACATCTTCGAAACTGCCGATTCAAGCTACGCCGAGCTCAAGATCAACGGAACGTCCGGCCCGAACGATCCGGCGGACAGTCTCACGCTGACCGTCACCGGAACCGACGGCACGCGCGCCGATTACGAATGGAAGAACGGCGCATATCGCTGCCAGAAGATCACCGACCGCAACGGCAACTACATCTCGATCAACCACGACGCGAACGGACTGCTCCAGACCGTCACCGATACCCTGGGACGCGTCGTCACCGTCAACTACAACAGCGAAGCGCTTCCAATATCAGTCACCCAGACGTGGAAAACAAACAACGGCGCGGACAGCGATTTCACCAGAACCTACGCGACGTTTTCCTATACGACGAAAGAGATCAACACCAACTTCAACGGGCTTTCGGTGATCGGCCCCGGCAACGGCTTTTCGCTCAAGGTGCTCGACAAGGTCACATTCCCGACCGAAACGAACGGCGACGGCCCGAGCACGTCGTTTATATACAACAGTTACGGACAGGTCTGGAAGATCACGAACAAGGCGGCCGACGGGCATACGCTCAATTACACGAGCATCAATCTGCCGGCCGACGCGACAAGCCAGCAGACCGATTGTCCGCGATTCACCGAAACGCGAAACTGGACCGAGAATTTCAATCTGAACTCAAGCGGCGTCGAACAGGAAGCCGTGATCGCGAACTCGATCACCGAGAACGCGTCGTACAGCGTCGGAACGCATTCGGGAACAGCGACAAAGATCGAGGTGGAGATGTCCAATCATCCGCACGGCGCGGTCTCGAAAACGTGGGTCGGTTCGTCCGGCTGGACTGAAGGGCTGACAATCGCTACCGAAGACTGGGCAAACAGTGAACGCAAGCGCTGGACGTGGAACCAATGGACGCAGGACGACACCAACGCTTCCTACATCACGAATCCGCGCGTCACCGCGTCGGAAGTCGGCGATTCGGGAAACGTCAAAAAATCGAAGGCATATTACATTCCGGTGTCGGAAAACTCCCCCATAGCGCTTTACGGCCTTGTCTGGAAGTCGGAGATTCTCGACCAAAACGACACCGTTCTAAAACGCGTTGAGACCGACTACAATCTCACCTCGGCCTACACCTCGCGCCGGATCATCGGACTCCCGTCGGAAACAAGATCGTACGGTCTTGAAAACAATTCTCTGGTTCTCGCAACCAGAACTGGCTATACTTACGACGAGGGAGATTTCAGCGATACGAACCTCGAACAGAACATCGCGAACGTCATCAGGCACGACAGCGCTTACGGCGCGTCGTTCACCGTCGGGCGCGGGAATCTGACCACTTCGACCCGTTACGACGTTACCGGTGCCACTGCTTCCGTTTCATCCCAGATCAAATACAACATTGCCGGCGCTCCGGTCGCGCAGATCGATCCTTTGTCACGAACCGTGAAGATCAGTTACGCCGACGCGTTCAACGACACGTCAACAACCCGCAACACCTACGCATATCCGACAAAGCTCTACGATCCAGCCGGAAACTATTCGGAAGTCAAATACCGGTTCGATAACGGCGCCAACGTCTGGGCGAAGAGTCCATCTCCTGCAGGAAACACGACTGGCAAGGAAACGACCCGCGAATTCGACGCCGTCGGACGCGTTGAACGCGAAACGATTGTCAACAGCGGCGCCTACACCCGATTCGAATATCCGACAAACAATATCCAGTCAAAGGTTTTCACGACGGTAGTCGATACAAACAACAACGGCGCCGACGCGGTCGACGAGGTGTTGAGCGAAAGCTGGACCGACGGCGCCGGCCGGGTCAGGCTTGCGCGGACTCCGATGACGTGGGATTCGAACGGCGCGACTCTCACCTGGTCGGGCGTTCAAACCGAGTACGACATTCTCGGACAGGTCAAGCGTCAAAGCGTTCCGTCCGAGGTGAATTCAGGCTGGACGCTCCAGAACGAAGACGCAGCCCGCGGCGGCTGGCTCTGGAACTCCGCCGAGTACGACTGGAAGGGCCGCCCGACGCGGACCATCCCGACCGACTCGAACGGCTCCGACGGCAAGGATCAGCTCATCAGCTACGAAGGCTGCGGCTGCGCCGGCGGCCAGGTGACGACGATCCAGAGCGAAGTCGTGCCAAAGGACACAAACCCGAACGAGACCGCCCGCCGAACCCAGAAGGTCTATCAGGACGTTCTCGGCCGAACATACAAGACCGAAGTCCTCAACTGGACCGGCGCGGTCTATTCGACGACGGTCCAGACCTTCAACGGCCGCGACCAGATCACAAAAACCCGCCAGTACGCGGGCGACGCCAACTCGACCGGCTATCAGGACGTCACCATGACCTACGACGGCCACGGCCGGATGAAAACGCGGCATTATCCGGTCGAGGACGCCAACACCGACACGACTTGGATCTACAATCCGGACGATTCCGTCCAGCAAACGATCGACCCGCGCGGCGCGCTCACCAATTTCACTTACAACCAACTTCGATTGGCCACTCAGATATCGTATGATCCTCCGGCGAATCATCCCGAGATTCCCGACGCAACGACCGTCAGCTTTAGCTATGATGCCGTTGGGAACAGGACGCAGATGAGCGACGGCACCGGCACGACGGAGTATTTTTATGATCCCCTTTCAAGATTGGAGAGCGAGAAGAAGTACTTCAATTTGTTGCCGGAAGCGCCGGTTCCGGATCATAAATACTCTCTGAGTTACGAATACAGTATTGGCGGCGGCTTGAAATCGGTAACCGACCCATTTGGCTATACCGTCGATTACACCAACGACAAGTCGGGGCGTATTACGGCGGTCAGCGGTGATGCCACTGCCGACAATCCAACCGGACAATGGGCGAACGGCATCCAATATCGAGCATTCGGCCAGATCAAACAGATGACATATGCGATACCGGATGCGGCGCCGACGATCAAGCTCGAATACGACAACCGTCTGCGGGCCGACTATTGGGAGATCGCCCGATCGGGCGGTTTCGAAGCGAAGGCAGATTTCACGCACGGCAGTGACTCGCGCGTGCTCGCGAAGAACGACCTGCTCGATGACAAATGGGACCGTTCGATGAAGTACGACTTCGCCGGACGTCTGACGCACAATCAGTTCGGTATGGGGCAAAGCAATAGCAACGGAAGCGTGCGCGTTTACGAACAGGCGATCGAGTACGACGGATTCTCGATGATGTCGGAAAGAGAGATTACAAACTGGGGCCAAACCGGAGGATTCGGCGAGAGCTACGTCAATGGGCGTATTCAGAGTTCGCTGGTTGATTACGATGCGTCGGGCAACGTCGTCTCGCAGCCGATCGACTCGATGCCGGAAGGGACGGGAACGAACACTTTCGACGCGGCCGGCCGGCGCGTGAAGTATTTCGATCAGCGTTTCGGGCGGTTTAACGGATACCTCAACATGGTTCAGGAGCATGTCACGGCATACGATTTTGATGGCGACGGCCGACCGGTTGTCGAAAAGGATAACTGGCGGACTTATCCGCGGAACGATCCGCCGTCGGGAGGGCTCGTTGCAACGCCGAAGGTCTTTCAGATTTGGTCATCGGTTCTCGGGTCAAATCTTGTGACGTTCGGCGGTTACACGGGTGGCACGAAGGTATTTGCGGGAGGAACGTTGATCGGAACAGCGAATGCAAATGCGGGTTCGCGCTGGGCGACCGCCGATCCGGTGATTGGGACAACCGTCAGATGGGCGGGATCGAACGGCGTCTGGGAAAAGGCGGCGGAAGAGACGGAACCGCTTGGACAATTGGTCGCCAGCGTCGATCCGGACACCGAAAATGATCCGGGTTACGACTTCGCCGCGCGGAATTCCGCTTTTCCCCAATGGCAGTGCGATGAGGCTGTCTGAAAAGTCCCCTCGGGTTCGGCGATTTTCGGTCTCGGGAGTGTTGTTTGAATTTCGTCGAGTTGCATACGTGGGTTATAATACTAAGTATGATACACGAGAAAAGGAAGAAGGTGGTCTTCAAGCATTACGATCAGAACCAACCGATGTTGTTGCCGCCGAGCCTGGATGATCTGGTGCCCGCGAACCATCCGGTGCGCGTTGTGAACGAAGTGATCGAGCGGATCGACATCGGCGTGCTTGAGCTTGGGTACAAAGGCGGCGGAGCGTCGAGCTACCATCCGCGGCTGCTTTTGAAGGTGCTGGTTTACGCGTATCTTCGGAATATCTATTCGTCCCGGAAGATCGAGCAGGCGTTGCAGGAAAACGTGCATTTCATGTGGCTCGCCGGCAACGCGAGGCCGGACCACAACACGCTGGCGGACTTTCGGTCGAAGCGGCTGAAAGATCATCTTGAGAAGATCTTTTCGCAGGTCGTGCTGCTGCTTGTCGAAGAGGGGGCGGTATCGTTGCGGGAAGTGATACTGGACGGGACGAAGATCGAGGCGAACGCGAACCGGTACACGTTCGTCTGGGCAAAGACGGTGGAGCGGAACAAGCAGCGGATAAGGGAACAGTTGCGTGACGTGTGGAAGTACGTCGAGCGGGCGAGCGCGGAGGAAGAGCAGGCGCCGAACGAGCCGGATTTTGAGGCGGTGGACCCGGAAGCGGTGACGCGCGCGGTGAGAGCGATCGACGAGGAGTTGCTGAAAGCCGAGCCCGATGCGAAGACAAGGCAGCGGGTGCGGAAATTGAGGCGGGAGTTGCCGGGCCGGGCGGCGAAGGTCGAGGCGCAGGAGCGGATGCTGGACGGGCGACGAAGCAGTTCGAAGACCGATCATGACGCGACGTTCATGAGGATGAAGGAAGACCATCTGGGGAACGGGCAGTTGAGACCGGCGTACAATGTCCAGCTGGCGACCGAGGGGCATTTTCTGACCGGGTACACGCTGACACAATCGGCGGGGACACGACCGCGCTGCCGGAGCATGTCGGCAAGATGATCGAAACGTACGGAACGGAACCCGAAAGCGTGACGGCGGATGCGGGTTACGGCAGTGAAGAGAACTACGCCTATCTGGAGAAACGGGCGATCAAGGCATTTGTGAAGTTTCCGGGTTCGATTCCGGGAAGCCCAAGGGAAGTTCGCGGCAGACAACTTCCAATACGACGCAGAGACCGATACTTACCGGTGTCCGGCGGGGCACGTGATGGAGTTCTCGGAGGATCGCGTGAAGACGACGCAGAACGGCCGGAAGCAAAACGTCAAAATCTACCGGACCGAGGCCTGCGGCGGATGTCCGATGCGGGCCGAATGTTCGAAGGGCGAGGGGGGACGGTCGATCGAGCGCAACGAAGAAGTTCTGAGGCACCGGCGCAAGGCGCGCGAGATGCTCGAAAGCGAGAAAGGCGTCGAACGGAGGAAACAACGGTACGAGGTCGAGGCGGTGATCGGAAACATAAAGGAAAACAAGAAATTCAGAAGGTTCTTACTGAGGGGGTTGGCAAAAGTACAGATTGAGATCGGATTGATCGCGATCGCACACAACCTGCAAAGGCTGGCAACCGTCTGAAAAGGCGGAAATGCGCTCGGCGACCGGCCAACTGATGACGGCCGAAGCGGACTCTCCCAAAACAGACAACAGAAAAACGGCAATCCCGGAGACTTTCTGAGTGACTTTCCAGACAGCCTCATGGAATGTCGGATCCGTGAAGAGATCGAAAGCTCGCTCAACGGAACGAGCATCAAATCGATCTGGGACCCGAACAAGAAGGACGGCGATCCGTCGTTCATTCACGTCAATGACCCGCCGCCCGATTCCGCGCGGGACATGCCCGGCACCGTCACGCATCAGGCGACGCATTCGACGGCAAAACCGATCGACCAGATCGCCGACGGCGCGACGACCGTACCGACCCAGAATCCCGACAACTGCGACGGCGACGTTGACCTCGAAAACAACCGAGTCAACATCCGCTGCGGCGATTCGACAATTCCCGAAGATTTCAAAGATGCGAGTGATGGATCTCCGCCAATCGATGACGGTGATCAGCTCCAGCGAGCCAACCAAGCACTCGATGCGGTGGAAGAAATTTTGTGGGGTGACAGTCAGTGTTCGAGGTTCTTTGGCGGTCCCGCATTGTTCGCATTCTATCGTTTGAAAAGGCAACTTATCGGTGCAAACGTGACTTCATTTGCGGATAACGACTACGCCGGCATCCGAATGGATGATACCGGCGATTCGAAAACCACCTACTACGATTCAAACGGCCGAAGACAGAAGGGGTATGGAGTAAATACTGGATTTCGAGTGTTCGGAAGGGTTCGAATAGAGCAAAGAGGACCATTCTTCAACGGGCAATCTCGTGCGAAAATCGGCGGATATGACGCGAACACCTTTGAGTCTCGAATTCTGCAGATCTTACATGAACTCGCCCATATGATTTACAAGCCTTATCCGGGGAACACGTTGATTGAAGACGATGGCGGAGATTCCAGTAAAAGCAGCTCGAATACCAATAAAATTAAGGATACAGGAGAGGGAAATGGAGATTGTAAGAAGGAAATTGATGCAATCGCAAATCGGACTAGGAATGCTGAAAGCTAATTTGAACACTAGACCAATGAGGAACTCGGCTATTTCATATCTCCGACGTATTCATCTGATTCTGGCAATCTCGTTCTTAAGCACAATTGCTTATCCGTTGAATATCACAACATTGACTGGTCGAGTTGTCGGAACGAATGGTGAACCAGTATGCGGAGCAGACGTCAACATCGGACGCTTTGGTGGCTTCCCGTTAGCCTCGGGCGAGAGCGGAGAGAACGGGAGATTTCGAATTACGTTTGCGGGCCCTATTCAGGAAAGCCTCTTCCTTTACACGAGCGTTTCGAAGCCGAGAACACACATAGACGCTTTTTTGATCTATCCGCCGTATATGAATGTTTTTAAGATGGATCAGTTTTACGTCGGAAAAAGGATCGATATCGGCAAATCGGAGACGTTTGACGTCGGCGACGTACCCGTTCAGTATTGGTTCGGAGATGTGCACGTTAAGCTTGCCCTTCGCCGAAGGAATCTGACAGCTTCCGATTGGGAGAAACTGTGGGTCCGGCTACTGGACAAGAAAGGACGCTTGGTTTATCAGGAGAGCTTCGCCCCGTCGATTGAATCCAACGCGGATGTCGAATCCTCTGAGATGCGAATAATGCTTCCCGAGGGAGAGTGGAGTTTTGAGTTTCAGAAATACGTCTATTCAAGAAACGCGCTATATCCGAAAATCCTCGGCAAAACGCCGAAGTTCGTAATCGCTAGAGATAAGGAAACGCCTCAACTGGCCGTCGAGTTGTCACCATTCTAGAGTGAAATGGGTTGTCATTTACGAAAGGATTGCAGGCGGGATCATTGGCATCGCCGATTCGGTTCAAGTGAGGTATTGAGAGCGTAGGTGTCGCATATGAGGAGTAGAACCCGATCCCCGGAGGAAGTATGAAAATTGCCGTAATGTATTTTCTTTGCTTGATTGCAATCCTGGTATTAGCCAATTCGGTCTGGAGCCAGAGCCCCTTTCCGGCGCGGAATGCCGCGGAGAATGTAGAGATTCGCACCGAATCACTGGATAAGAAGTCGATTGAGAGCGGAGATGAAGAGGTTTCGACCCTTGAGTTTAAGCTAAAGTTGACATTTTCCAATGATGGGACGATCCCCATTTTTATCTACAAAGGATGGGTTTCAGCTTCACATTTCTGGATTTCAAAATCTGAGGCGGAAGCCCGCAAGAAGGAATTTGAACTAAACAGCAGCGTGTCTGTCTTGACGGATAACACGAGAGCGGAACCGACTTTTTCGATTGACGATTTCGCGACGATCTCTGGTAAACAGACGTACTCCGAGGAACTACTGGTCCGAATCCCATTCTTGAAGAGTCGTTTAACTCCCGGAATCCACGTTCTTATGCGTCAGTCAGGACGGGCACGCCAAGAACAGATGAGCAAGAAGCACCGGTCTTTGGGAGTTTTCTCAGGAAACACTGTGGGCTTTGATCGTCTTCTCGAGGAAATATGAAAATCACAACGATTCTGATTGTAATCCTATTATTCGTTGGCGTTACCGGCACTGTTCACGCACAGTTTGAGCCGCTTCAAGTCAAATTGCTCAAAACGAAGCGGCTCGAGATCGAGCGTCGTTTTCCTGTTTCCGGATCAAACAAGTGGTCAGTCAAAATTCCAACGGAAAGCGGTCGATTCACCGTCTCTTTCATCACAAAACGCTGCGAGGAAGGCTGGAACGTTGAACCGGATGTCGTCTCCAGCGTTCGGCTGGAATACGACTCGAATTTCGTGAAACCGCCGGATGACATTCGAACTGGAAGGTACTTCCCTTACACAAACGATATCGCGCAGCAGTTCTTCTTTGATGAGGTGAGCGGACTGACATATGAACTTGATCCAAGCGCTGAGTACGTCGTCTCAATCATCAAAGTACCGCCACTCAGCGAGCCTACGCCCCGTTGCAAGGGTTTTCCCACCTACAATCCGGTTTCGGATCGATATCCGAAGACCGAGAAAATCACGATCCCCGGAAACGCGGACTTTACCATTGAGATACCAATGACCGTCGCCGCGCTCCGCGCTACCCCGTCAAAAAGAGGCTATGTTTTCGTTTATTGCGGGAAACGACGCACGGCAAAATGCAGCGAGGTAACGCGGGAGCTTGAGAAATACGTTGCATGGGCTCTGAGATCGATCAAAACTCAGCCCGTTGAGGTCGTTGTGGGCGGATTCCGGGATGAGATCGAGATAGAAACCTTCGTCCTTGATCCAAGATGGTCGCCTCCGGTTGCCCGGCCGCTATACCCGGTAACCAAGAAGATTCGAAAGACTTGGTCTAATTCGCCGACGAAATCACCTTTAACTTGTCGCATCTTGTTGTTTCCCCCCATCTCACGTGATCCGCGGCCCGGCAACTTCAATCGGGTCCCGCCCGTTCAGCGACTAGCTATCAGATGGCGTACAGCCGTTTGATGAACTTCACGCTCGGCGCAACCCGGAAATCGACCAAAGAGACTGGAGAACACATCGGCGACGACGATGAAGAGCTTCAAAACATCGGAAATCTCGGGATTTTGAACATCAAGGCCGATCCGGAACCGCTTGAAACGGAATGGGTGGAACCTGACACCGCATTTTCTAGTGTTACTATTGCCTTCAATGGACTTCAAGATGCACGAAACCAGCTAGTTGGAACTCTTGGTAATGGTGAATGTGCGTCCAAGCTTGATGCTGTATTGAGTAACCTGAAACTGAGCGATGAAAATCTAAAAAAGGCCCTCGGTGTCCAGAATTCATTGAGGGCGAAATCCATCTTGGATTTGTTCGACGCAATTGCGGGTCAAAAGCGAGGCGGCTTCTCGTTCGACTTGGACGAAACCGGGTTTGCGGCGCTCGTTGACAAAATCGACCCCGGAACCGAGTTCCCGGCAGGAGGAGGCGGATCAACTCACGCTTCGTATGACAAGGGCAGCAATTTCTTGATCAATGCGTTCATATATGTCGGTGTTTATCCGCGGACATTCACTGAGTGCACTCCACGAAGAATTCAACAGGCGAGGCGAGCCCTGTTGGGTATCCTAATCCACGAACTGTTGCATGCTGCGGGGACGAATCGCTATTTCGACCACGTTGAGATGGATGCTGCGGCGAAGATAGTCGATCCTTCGGTTTCCGGTCTTGAACGACTTGTTGCAAAGTACTGTGAGGTTGGTACATATGTTGAGAAATTCGATAACCGATAAAGTAATGAGGTTGGTACATATGTTGAGAAATTCGATAACCGATAAAGTAATGTTGTCGCTAATCGTCTTTGCCGTAAGTGCATTTTGCCTGTTTTCAAACTCATTTGCACAGGCTCCCGCTGAAGTCTTTCCTGGAATCGTTCCGCTTATTTCAACTCGGGAAGAGATCGCCCGCAAATTTGCATTGCCGGGGGTTCCGTCAGCGGATGCCGTGTTTGAGACATCAAAGTCCGTAATCAAAGCAACATTCGCGACCGGACCGTGTGATGAGTACGGATGGAACGTGCCGACCGGGACACTCGTGTTGCTCAAGATCTACCCAAGAGAGATCACTTACTTTGATCCGTCGGGTGACAAGCAATTTGAATCTTTCGGACTGGACTCGAGCAAGTACTTTATTAACCGAAGCACCGGACTCGATTACGAAATGCGGTACGAATTCGAAAAACCCCGGATTCATGCCGTACGGATTGTTCCGAGATCAGGCGAAGCGAGTCTACGTTGTCCGGGTTTTCCCAAATACGATCCGGCCGCAGATCACTATTATCCTTATCAGAGTGGAGAAGTTTCTCGACCGGATCGCTGGAATCCGGACGCCCTTTACCTGTCGTTAGCGTATACGCGTGAATCGAGACCGCGACAAGTTTTCATTTTTGTATATGCGCCGAAATCGGATCGGGCCGCAGCAGATCGATTGGTTGAAGAGACGAAAAACTATCTCAAGGGCCAGAACGGAATCGATAAGAATCTGGTGACGATCATATTCGGCGGCATTCGATGCAAACTTGAGTTTGAGACATTTGCCGTCCCGGTTGGCTATCCACCGGCACAGCCTCGTCCACGCCCGTTCTGCAGTTAAGGTTGCGGTCAAAGCAACCGTCTCAAATCCTGGATTGATGGGCGTCGAATCGAATGGGCTCGGTCCCAACGGGAATTGCTGGCGGTAGGGCTGAAGACGCCCTCAACGAAGCAATGCATCAAGCCGGAGCGTTTGCGTTTGACGATCGTGACCTCGCCCGTGCGTATTCGAAAGCGAAGAAAATCGACGCTCCAGATTACGGATGGAAGACTAAAGCAGATGTCGAGACAAGAAAAAAAGTAGTGTGCGGCAAAGCGAAAGAAACGAGTACGGCCGTTTGTTGAACACCGCGACATTATGATGTTGCAAGGGTCGAACAATCAACGACTTACCTTCGACCCCTTCAGGGTCGGCCTCTCATCTGACTAAAATCCTGGGGTCACGCAATAGTCAAAGTTGAGCGGCATAAGCTTGTTGAGGTCGATTTTGGAACGATCAGGAACAATTCATTCGAAACGGTCAAATTCGTCGATGCCGGGACCGGATGGGCAATCGGAGCCGATGGTTTGATCGTTGTGACGCATGATGGTGGAAGAACATGGCAGAAACAAGCCAGCAACAAGAAATTCGACTTAGTGGATATTCTGTTCACAAAACAGAACGTTGGTTGGATTCTCGGCAATAACTTCCAGAGTCGAGGTTCGGAAAGGGTTTTGTTGAAAACTACGGACAACGGGGTGATTTGGAGACTTCTGTCAAAAGAACCGTTCAAACGGATTGAGAGATTATTTTTCATTGATTCAAACGTCGGTTGGGCAACAACGGTGGATGACCAGTTGTTGTTTACAGATGATGGCGGCGACAAATGGACGACTCGGAATTCAGGCAAGCTGCGACTCAAGGATTTTGTTTTCGTCGACAGAAATAACGGCTGGGCGTTGACCAAGGATGGGATTTACAAGAGTGAGGACGGCGGAAGTTCTTGGGGACTGAACTCGAAGCTGCCGCTTGTAGAACCCTACGAATTCAGCCGAATCCTGTTCACATCCGGATTGGATGGCTGGGCGTTTTCGGATAAGCTTGTGCTTCATACGACCAACGGCGGCTTCAGTTGGCAGAAATTGGAGTTTCAGATTTCGCCCTTGCAGAGGCAATAATCCGGATCCGCCGACGAGCGCCGGATATGGATCCCGGTCAAGCCGGACGAGACGAAGTGGGAAACGAAGATCTTTGCCGGCGGGGCGGTGATCGCCAAGGAAGGCGCGACCGGCCCGCATTGGATGACTTCTGATCCGGTCACCGGAACGACCGTAACCTGGCGCAAGATCGACAATGACTGGCTGACTTCGGTCGAAGAAACGGAACCGCTCGGTCAAAAGATCTACAACGCCGATCCCGATCCGCTTCCCGATCCGACATACGAAAATGCGATGCGAAACGCGGATTTCCCGCAGTGGCAGTGCGCCGTTAGCTAAGCCGACCGATTGAAGATGCCGAGCAGGAACCTATAACAGTCGGCAGCACAACGACCGAGAAAATCCGCTGAGGCGCGAAAAAATACGCGTCAGGCATTGGAAAATCACTCAAATCAACGTTGGACGGCACCGTCGGTCCAGTATTCACAATGGTTTGCGAACGGCACGCCCCTTGCGATGAATTAATTGCAGATAAGGGAGTAACTGAAATGACTTTCGACATACCAAAAGAAAGATGGGCGGAATTCCTGAACGATTTCAGCAGGCGTCGGTACGGTTGGGAGACAAAGGTCGAGATCATCTCGGATTCGATCGGCGACCAGATCCTCTCAAACGGACTTGCGCTGAAAGGCGTGACGTTTGAAAATCGGGCGGGCCGAAGTGAGATCGAAATTCTGATCGGCGTCGGCGACGCGCATCAAACGCACACGATTCACGAACCGGTCGCGGTCTGCTATCTCGATGAAGAAAGCGGATTTCGCGGAATGCTCGAGATCGAAGAGGCGAACGGGACAAAGACCCTGCTGTCGCTTGTCGATCCAATGCCGGTATATATCGGCTATACGGCCTTCAAGATCGTTGCGGCTTCGTGACAGTGAAACCGATGGAGGTAATTATGAAGATCCTCGTTGCAACCGACGGCTCGGAATATAGCCGAAAAGCGATCGAAAAATGCACATACTTCGTCGCGCCGGAAGGCCGGACAGAGATTATGATCATTTCGGCGGTCGAGAACGTAACTCCGATCGCCGCCGAACCGTTCGGCGTTTCGAATCAGTATTACGCCGAGGTCGCGGCCGACCTCAGAAAGCAGGCGGGCAATGCGGTTGACGATGCCAAGCAGCTGATTGCCGAGAAATGCAGCGGACGCGATTATACGATCGAATCTGAAGTGTATACCGGCAACGTCAAGGAAGAGATCGTCGAAGCCGCGAAACGCTTCGGCGCCGATCTGATCGTCGTCGGATCGCACGGTTACGGCTTCCTGAGCCGCGTTCTGCTCGGATCGGTCTCAGACTTCGTGATCCATCACGCGCCGTGTTCGGTTCTTGTCGTCCGGGGTTGATCCGTTGAACATCGAAGAACGACGGGTGAGGGGCGCCGGCGTGACGCCGGCCCTTCTCTCCTTGCCCGTCCCTGATTTGCGGCTCCCGTCTCGATCCGTCTTGTCTCGCAAGCGAAACTACGCTATCTTTACACTCGAATTCATCCCGAAATAATGTCCGTTTTCAGAGGCTAAAGGTTTGGCTCACGGTTCCGCGAAGAAAGATGTCACGCCTGAGAAGTTTGAGGCGTTTTTGCGTTGGCTCGATCCTGACCGCGATCGCGCCGGCGAAGCGTACGAGCGTCTTCGTTTTCGCCTGATTACCTTTTTCAACGGTCGGAAATGCAACGATCCGGATCATCTGGCGGACGATACGATCAATCGCGTTTGCCTCAAGATCGAATCGGAAGTTGTTGAAAACAAACTCGCTTATGTTTACGGATTTGCGCGCAACGTGTTTCTCGAACACGTCCGCCGGCGCAAAGAGCACGTCAGCATCGACGACGTTGAACTCGCCGCCGCGCGTGAAAAAACCGCCGATCCGTCACACGCGTGTCTCGACAGATGCCTCGCCGAACTACCGACGGAGAGCCGCAATCTGATCCTCGACTATTTTTCGGAAGCAAAACGCGCGAAGATCGATCTCCACAAACAGCTTGCGGACCGATTCGCGAGTTCTCAGACTGCGTTGCGGATGCGGATCGTTCGCATCAAACAGAAACTCAGACTCTGTCTGGAGGAATGCGCGGCGGCCTAGGATGTTATCTTTCGCCCTTGAAAGACACTTGTAAATGTGATGAACGAATCGCTCAAAGACGAAATCGCCATCCGCGAATACCTGCTTGGCCGGGTCGCGGACGAGCGCGAGCTTGAGCAATTCGAGGAGCTTTTGTTTGGCGACGACGAGTTTTGCTCGCTGGCCGAGATTGCCGAGGACGCATTGATCAACGACTTCGTGCTCGGGCGACTGAACGGGCGTGACCGCGCCGATTTCGTCAAAACTCTCGATCTGGACGCCGACCGGCGGTCAAAGGTTGCGGTTACACGCGAAATTGCGGCGCGTGCGCCTCAAACGGAAATGGCGCCGTCGATTTGGGATTCGGTCCGCGCGTTTTTTGCAAGCCCGTTGGTCGCCGGGGCGTTCGCCCTGATCTTGATCGCCGCGTTTGGAATCTGGATCGTCCTGCGCGACAACCGACCCAACGACCTTGCCGAACTGCGCTCGATCTACAAGACCGAACGGCCGGTCGAGTCGCGCATCGCCGACTTCGATTATGCGCCGCTCGTCGTCACGCGCGGCGCGGCCGAAGAGCGCGAGAAGAACCGTCTCCGAATCATAGAGAACAACCTTTTGACGGCCGTCGAGCGAGAACCGAAGAGCGCCGCCGCGCACCACGCGCTCGGAGTTTTCTATTTGACGCAGCGCAAGTTCGACGACGCCCATCGCGAACTTGAAAGAGCCGTCGGGTTGGACGACCGGAATGCTGTCTACCTCAATGATCTCGGATCCGCATTTTTGGAGAAATCGCGACAAATTTCAAAGACCGAACGCGCCGATTTGCTTACATCCGCGAACGAATCGTTCGCTAGCTCACTCGCGCTCGACCCGAACTTCGCCGCCGCACTGTTTAACCGATCGATCGTGCTTCAGGAATTGGGGTTGCGAGAAAAGGCGATCGAATCGTGGAATCGATACTTAACCGTCGATTCCACCTCTCGCTGGGCGGATGAAGCGCGGCAACGGGTCAGCCAATTGACGTCCGCGACGAGTAATTTCAAGACCGCCGAGACCGTATTCGCCGAAACGTCATCGGCTTTCCGCGCCGGCGACGCCGACCTGCTCTGGAGACTCTATTCTGAATCGAAAGAGATTGTCTCGGGGGTCTGGTTGCCCGGCCAGCTAGTCGATAGAATCGTTGAAGCGAAAGGTCTTGATGACGGAACCACGGCGAATGAAGCGCTCGAATTACTGTCGAAGATCGGAGAGATGGAAATTGAGCGGAACCGCGATCGATTTGTCAGCGATGCTGCCGAATACTGCAGGCGGCTCAAGCTCGGAAGTCTGAGCGGAGCACTCAGATCGCGCAAGAATCTTGCGGCCGCGCGTCGCCAGATCCTCGAACGAAGGTTCGATCTCGCCGGAAGTTCGCTTGAAGACGCGCTCAAAACCGCGCGGCGGTCTGGCAATGAAACGGACGTTCTGCTCCTGCGCTTTCTTCTCGCATTCAATCTTCGTGATCGCGGAAAGCTGATAGAGAGCCATGCGGCTTTCGATCAGCTTCTCGTAAGCGCGCGGGCGCGAAGTTATCGGTTTCTCGAAGTAAGGATTCTCAATGCAATCTCCGAGATCTCGTTCAAAACAAACGATTTATCGAATGCAATAAGGTTCGCGCGACAGTCTGCGCAATTGGCCGTTTTGACCGGCGATACGCTGATGGTCGAAAAGAACGTGGCGAATCTCGGCTCTTGTTATCAGAGTGTCGGTGATGCTGAGTCCGGTTTGCGGGAGATTTCGGCGTTGCTTTCAGCGGAAGACCGACAATACGAGAGCAAACTCCAAACGCTTCGGAATCTTTGGTACGCCGCGAGTCTGCTTCGTGATCTCGGAAGGCTCCGTACGGCGATCGATTTTGGCGATGAGGCATTGCGTCTTTCGGCGAATGACGATTCGCTCGTTTTCGATTCGACGGTCGAACTCGGTTTGACTTCGCTTGAATTGGGCGATGTTGATTCAGCATTCGAATACGCGAAGAGGAACCGCGCGATCGCAGACTCGTTCGACGATCCGGAGGCGAAGAAATTGGCGATAGCGGACTCGAGCCTGCAACTTGCCCATATGCAACGGATCGCCGGCCGCTGTGAAGCTGCGATCATCGAGTATTCGAACGCGATCGACGCGTTTCGAGCTCTCGACGGCTATAGCGTTGACGACTATCTCGCCAAGTCGAGCCGAATCCGTTGTCTGCTCCGTTTGGGGCTTCTCGATCAATTCGAATCCTCGTTGAATGAGGTTCGTGATCTTTTCGAGCGTTATCGTCAGGTTTTGGAAAACGAAAGAAATCGAACGACATTCTTCGATCGCGAGCAGGGAATTGCCGCGATTGAAAGTGAATTCAGGATGGACCGTGGCGACATCGAAGGTTCTTTCGACGCGATCGAGAGTTCCAAAGCCAGGTCTCTGCTCGATCTTGTCGAGAAAAAGGGTCGTTATGAACCGGGCCAGAATGCCGTTATTTTCAATGGATCGTCAACTCCTTTGAAACTTCGCGAAATTCAGTCGCGGATGCCGGAAGCCGCCCAGCTCGTTCAATATGCGGTATTTGACGGCCGCGTCGCGGCGTGGGTAGTGACCCGCGAAAAGATTGAATCGGCAGTAGTCCAAGCCTCGAACGCCGAGGTTGCGGATGCCGTCCGCGATTTTCTTCAAGAGGTCACGCCAGAGGCGACGCTTGCCGGAAAGGCAAACGAACGAATGTATCGATTGCTCTTTGCGAAGATCTCAAGGTTGATCGATCCGGACAAACTGATCGTTTTCATACCCGACGGGGAGTTTCACGCCGTGCCGTTTGCCGCGATTCGGTCACCTGAAACCGGCAGATATTTGGTTGAGGATCATTCGCTGCAATATGCTGCGAGTGCGACGCTGTTCGTGCTTCTGACCGAGAGTGCAAATCGGTCAGCCGGCGCGGAACGATTGTTTGCGGCCGGCAATCCCGCTTTTTCAGGCAGGATGCATCCGCGCCTCGGAGACCTTCCGGCCGCCGCGCGCGAAGCTGCTGAGGTCGCGAGAATGTATCCGGAGTCGCGGGTTCTTCTCGGCGATCGGGTGACGAAAGCCGATTTTTTCGAACGGTTGGCGGGCGCGAACACGCTGCATTTTGCAGGACACTACGAACATTCAACCGCATCAGCGCTTTACTCGCGGCTGATCCTCGCCCAGCCCGAATCTTCGGTCGAGGAATCCGATGGCGAAATTCCCGGCGCGGAGATCTTGCAGCGCGGCGCCGCAAACCTTCGGCTGGTCGTGCTTTCGGCCTGCGAGACGGGAATCGACCGCCATTTTCGCGGCGAAGGGGCGATCGGAATCGCGCGGACGTTTATTGCGGCCGGCGCCGAGGTGGTCGTCGCGACCGGGTGGAAGGTCGAATCCGAATCCACTGCCGATCTGATGATCGCGTTTCATCGGAATCGGTCGGAGAAACGTATGAGAACCGTTGACGCATTGCGCGCCGCGCAGATCGCCCAGATCAAAGACGGTCGCTCGAATCCCTATTACTGGGCGGCGTTTTCGGTGATCGGCGGACTTTCCGATTTCTGACGTTACATTATCAAAGCATTTATCACACATTTGGGGGGGAACATAATATGCCAGTAGATTACAGCGACGCGACGGCGATCGTTTTGATGACAGGATTGGGGATAGTCGGTATCAGCGAGGAGCGGAAGCGGAGCGAAACGTTGCTCATCCATAACCCGGAACATTCGCCAAAGCTGAGGATTTTGAAACCTGCTTGGAAAGCCACGACGCCTATCGTTGATATTCCGATAGTCGGGCACGAGGTATGGATCGATCATAGCGACCTTCCGACGCGCGGCGTTAATCGTGAAGGGCAATTCGCAGAGCCGTTGAGAATCTCGGTCACGGGCATCGGAAATTCTGAGTTCAATGGGATCGAAAGGCATCTTGGCGTAACTTTTGATCGGCGCTCGGAAGCGAAAAACGATCCGCACGACTGGCGCTGGGTCCCGGACCTCGAGCGTGACGACTTGCTGGGAGACGGCTCGAAGAAGAGGCAGCCGAGCGATTCCGCGACCGATACGAGCCGGGTTTTTCTTCAAAACTGTTTGATGTTCAGTCACGATCTCGTTACAAACGATGAAAAGCGCAGCGTAAAGCAAGCCCTGACGACTAAGTTCCTTCGACGCACGATTCGGAAAGATATGAAGAAGGGCGTTCAGATCTTGGATGATGATTACGGACCGGTAACCGATTACGTTGGCGCAAAGTTCAGGTCGGACTTCGTGCGCATCGAGATAAACGCCGGCAGCTACGGATTTACGCGCATTCTGCCGAAGGCCGAGAAGCCGTATTACATCCTTGTAACCAACGCATTGCGGGTCGACACGACGAAAAGCGATATGCCTGTTTATCAGACATTCTGGGACGTGGACGACCCGACAATGACCGATCTTGAGATTCTCAGCGAGCTTGAAAAAACGTACAAGATGTATGGTTTGCCATTTACACGCGACAGAGGAGGTTCCTCTCACGGCGTTCGGCGGACGTGCAACTTGATCGCCGCAGAAAACGGATTGGACGGATTTGTATAAGAGACCGAGACGAATATGAGTCTTGAAGCCTGTACCGAATTGAAAGAAAAGCTCAGCGAAGTTCTCCTGACCCCAGGCGGCGCTGCGGATGTTTTCGGAGTTGGCGTCGGGATCGCCCGTATTTGCGAGGGAGAGGATGTCGTCGGGGCCAACTATTCATTAAGGCTGTACACGTCGGCGCCGATCGGGATGCGAACCCGCGAACTCGCGGCGAGCATTCTCGGGATCGATTTTGCGTCCGGCGAACTGCCAGTTCAGATCCGCCACAATGGGGAACAGGTTCGGCTGGAACGGGTTAACGCAAAGGCTCCGAAATTGACGTCGGCGGTGGCCCGGCACGGCCCGAAGTGTTCGACAGCGGCGCCGAACGAACTTCGTTCCGGTTCGCAGATTTCGCTTGGCAACGGGCCACAGGGGACTCTCGGTTTCTATGTCGTTAACGCGGACGGCGATGTCTGCGTTCTAAGTTGCAGTCATGTTATCGCCGCGAATGGTAACGGTCTGAACGGAGCAGGCATTTTTTCGGGCGAGAGGTTTGTTGCCGAACTGATCGAAAGCGAAAGCAATGTCGTGCGTTTCGGGGAGACGACCAACAGCGCCGGGAAACGGATTTATGCGACCAACCACATCGACGCCGCGCTCGGTAAACTCGCTTCCGGTGTGAAGCCAACTGCAAGTATGCGGAGCTACTGGTCGACGAAGCTTCGGATCGCCGGGAAGTTTCCGGATGAGCGGAACGGAAGAACCGATCCGAGACAATCGTATCGTGTCACGAAGCATGGTCATTATTCTTGCGAAACCGGCGGATGGATCGACGATGTCGACTGCGATTTCATTATGTCGGACGAGAATGGAACGGCTGCCTGCAAATTTGTGAAACAATTCCGCGTCATCAGGACCGACAAGCCAAACAAGTACGTTCCCGGTCAAAACAGTACATTTTCAGTCGAGGGTGACAGCGGCGCGTTGGTATTCGACAATCACAAGACAAACGGCCATCGAGCCGTCGGGATGCTTATCGGGGCTGGAAATCAAAAGGATTACCGGCGAGCGGCACCATTTGACCGAAATCTTACAAAAACGGGCGACGACTACTCGGTCGTGACGCCGATTTCAACGATCATATCGAAACTAAACGTCTCGCTGCTGAAGCAATCTGCACCTTCGGGAAGCTGATTGGAACGAACCACGCCGATATTCAGAATTCGAATTCGTCTCAAACCGAAATTAACCGGGACGGTTTCTTCGCTTGATCCTCGCCGTCGTCCAGGAATGGGCGACCGATCCAATTTGCTTGCTTTGCGTCGGCCTGAAACATCATTATCAACCAAACCCCGAAGATCGAATCCTACGGCGTCGCCAATTCGATCAGCGACGTGATGAAGGCGTTTGGGATTAAGCCGTCCGACATCCCAAATTCCGAAATCCCCGATCTCAATTCGGCAATCCATCATTTTTAGTCTCGATCCACGAAACACCGAGCGTTACGATTTCCTGGCTTTTTTCACACACAACAAAGCCGACAAGCTTTGTATGAATAATTCGTGAGGAGAAAACAATGAAATTCACTTTAACTTCAGCCGTCGTCAGGACGGTTACGCTCTTGCTTTCAACGGTGCTCTTTATCTCGGCGGCATCCGCCCAGATAAATCGAACGGTTTCGGAGGCAATAACCCGGATTCGGCCGGTGCCGGTGCCGGTCAAGGTCAAAGGTCCGGGTGCGCTTTATATCGCAAACACAGGAAGCGATATGACTTTCTGGTTGTTGACGGAATCAAATGTCATCCCCGTCGCCAAGGTTCCGCTTCAAACCACGCCCGCCAGCGTCCGATCCGTCCAGGTAGAACTGCTGAATGGCCCGGACGGAGGCATAACCGGTGTCTTCTATGCCGATAATCTCACCTTCAGTTCGTCGCTGACGCTGAGCTTCAGCGGCACACTCGACAACCCGTCGTGTCCGTCCTGCACGGTCTTTATGCCGCTGAAATCCGATGCCGCGCTGCCTTGGGTCGATTGGCTCAAACCCGTCACGACGCAGCAAGCGGTCGTTGCGAACGACAATTTCTCGAAGATTCTGGCGCGGCAGAAAGAGATTTACAAAGTTGCCGGTCAAACTATGACCAACTTCGAGGCGCTGAAGAACAACTTCGTCGAGATGCAAAAGGACAGTTTGAGGGATTACTATCAGCGCATCGAAACATCGCTTCAAGAGCTGAACTCAAAGTCGCAAAACTCCTACGCGGCGATGGTCGACTTTGAGAACAAGTTGAAAGGCAAAGCCGCTAACGATGAATCCAAGGTTCTCGCAGCGGGGACGGCGCTTCAAAACTCGCCAAGTCCGGCGCCGGAGTTTTCGATCGGATTCAATTGCGGAAAGCTCGGCACTATGACGGAACGCACCCGTGGTTTCGTCAAGGGCCTCAGGGTCGACGAAAATGACACGGATGCCGGCGATTCGTTCGATCAAAAGGCAAATCAGGGCAATACGAAATACGACGCTCAAGTCTCGGCATTCGAGTCGGACTCGCTCTCGCTACTCGATACGATCGAGCCGTGCCTGAACAGTCTCGTTGTGAAATACACGACGATCAACGAAAACGATCCGAATTCGCCGGTTCCGGACGTCGCCAAATCGAACCTGATCAGCCAGACGGATTATGAAGCGCTCGGCAATCAGATGGAGGATTACGCGATAACCGCCGAAAAGGAACTCGATCAATGGTCCGTTCAGCTCGAATCGCGATTCAACAATCTCGACAGGCTTGCGCCTTCGACGCAGACGTCCGGTGGAGGCCTTGGCGGATCGGGTGCCACGACCGGGCGCGGCGGGGTCGTTCTGCCGGCGCCGACAAAAAGCGGTCAGATCGCGCTCCAAACATTGGCAGGCCAGCAACCCGCAACGAATTATCTTGATCTTCTGAAAAGGGCGCAATCAATCGCCTCGCCGATCCTGGACTATTTGAGTCCGGCATCCAAAGGCGCGAGCCCGGCCGGCAATGTCGCGTTCAGTTATGATCTGCTGGCGACCAAGCTTGGCGGAGCAAGTTCAAGCCCTTGCGGCAGCGGCAAATACCTCAGTTTCGATGTGAAAGCCGTGAAGGTCATCATCGGCACGCCTTGGAACGACCAGATCACCGCCGACGACGGGATCAACCTCGTCCTCGCTTTGTCCGGCGATGACTGCGTGTACGCCAAAGGAAACTATGACGCGGTTTTCGGGATGGGCGACAACGACGAGATTTACGGCGGCGACGGCCACGATTTTCTGTTCGGCGACACGCTCGGTTTTCTCAACAACGGGAAAGACAAGATCCACGGCGGCATCGGCGAACAGTACGATGTCACGGCCGGCCCGGTCACGCTCACGTTCGACATTGGGAATTTCATTTCCGGTGATGGCGACGCCGACACGCTCGTCGGATCCGGCGACAGCAACTCAAAGGACAAATACGGCTACGCGGACGTCATTATCGGCGATGGTTTCGCCGGAAACCAGTCCGGTCCCGATTCGATCAACGGAGACGGCGGGATCGACTTTTTGTTTGGTCAGGCGGGCGACGACGATCTATCGAACACCCGAATTGGCGTCTTTTCGATCGATGGCGTGCCTGTATCGTGCGGGTCGTTCTTCGCCGGGAATGAAGGAAACGACAAGATCAACGGTACCAACAAGCCCGCCATCCTGATCCCGAAAAGCCTCGGCGACCTGATTGTCGGCGGTCCCGAAAATGAT